>JBDTUY010000162.1:0-9554 GCA_040007495.1 Acidobacteriota bacterium
ACGGCGGCAACCGGGCTCGACGCCTTGACGCATTGCATCGAGGCGTATGCGAACCGGTTTGCGCATCCACTGGTCGACGTCGATGCGCTGCAAGGGATCCGCTTGATTGGGCAGCATCTGCTGGCAGCGGTCGCGGATCATAAGATCGGCGGGTTCCTCCGGGTTGCGCCCATCTTCAACACTTCGATTGCAATCGGGCGATTCCGAACGCGAAAGCAAAAGCAGAGCGAGGTTCCTAAACCGAGCGATTTGGTCGTGCTGCAGTAGCGACTATTTTCCGCCGCAGAGTCCGCCTGGACAGCGGTTGTTCTCTTCGCAGATGTACTCCAGCAGTCCGGTCGATTCCCATTCGGGCTTGGCTGTGATCTGGAATTCCTGTGACCAGGGTCGGGTGAAAATCTTCGGGTCGTCGATGGTCATGGTGTAAGTCAGCGTGCCTGCCGACTTCCAACTCATGTGCTCGGTTGTGCGTAAGGCGTCGGAGTGCATGCGATATTCTTTGGGATTTGTATAGTAGTAATCGTCCAAGCCCCAGCGTTTGAAGTTGGTGGTTTCGATGACCAGCGTGTCGCCTTCCCAGTGTCCGACAGGGTCGCCGTAATAGGATGGCTCGATATCTTCGCGATGCTTTCGTCCATCGAGCGGGATGACGCGCGTCATGCGTTGAAACTCATGCACCATGATCAGGTAGTTACCGGATTGGAAGAACTGCATCGCGTTTCCCGACAGGATGCCGGAAGGGAAACCAGCGGGCATGCAGAAATCGCGAGGCTCGTCGTGATGCGGGTCGCCGGTTGGCGGTTCATAAAACGCTTCACCGCCCGGCTTGAACGGCGCGAAGAGTTTCCTGTCAAAGATCGTGGCGGAGCAGCGGCAGTTTTCGCCGCTCAAGGCCTTGGGCCATTCGTAGATGCCGCTGAAATCAGGCTTACCTGTTGGGGTCTGCGGTACGGTGAACGAGCCGCTCTGCATCGCTTTCCCCTTCTGTTGACCCTTGGTGCTTTGTTGGCCGCGAATCGGTGTGGTGAGCAAGAGGCTCAGTCCGACGACAACGCTGAGGAGTCCCGGCAATAGCCTGAGAATCGATGAAGTTCGCATGTGGGTCTCCCGCGAGCTATTTGTTCTGCCCGCCGGGCGTCTGGTCTTCGGAACTCGCCGTAAACACGCTGCGTCCGTCCGGAAAGGTCACCTTGGCACCATTGGCGTTGTTCGAGCCATCCTTGGAGCGGAAGCCTTCGACAGTGATGGTGGCTCCCAATGGAATCACTTTCTTGGTGATATTTCGACGGCTCAATTGGCCTGGAGCGCCGCCGGAAAAGCCCCAATTGGTCACAGTTCCGTCGGGATTCTTGACGTCGACATAAAACCAGATATGCGGATTCTGCCATTCGACCTTGGTAACGACACCAGTCATCTTCAGCGGCTTGTTGGTGTCGAATTCGGAGGCGAAGGAGTGATGAGCTTGCGCCAAAGGCAGGAGCGCAGTACCTAACGCGAGAGTTGAGAGGAAGCGGAGTTTCATGCTGAGCACCTCGGATTCATTGTCTCGCAGTGGAGATCAGATGGCCAGGCACAGCTATCGAAGAATCGTAAACGCTCTTCGACGACCAGGCCCAAAGCGAAAGATGGCAAAATCCTCATCGAGAGAGGCCACGCGTTCAATCCCTAGCCGTTGCATGACCGCGAAACTTGTTCGATCAACAATCGAAAAATCCTGATCACTAAAGGTAGTTCCGATTTGCCAGGCGTTTTCCATGTCCGCAGGGCCGATCGATTCGATCATTGCTATTCCGCCGCGCATTTTCCCCCAGAATCGATCAGCCGCATGTTTACCGATCCGGTTTCGTATCAATGTCCAGGTTTCGATTAGGACGTGATCAGATGTGACCAGGGGCTCGTCTGCCGTAAGAATGCTTGTTGCTCGTTTATTGCCGGCGTCAGATGAGTCTACTGCCGCATACCACATGGAAGTATCGACAAAAATGCTCATGCTACTTCGTGCGATTGCGAGCCTTCCTGTCAGTGGCCAAAGGACCCGTATGAGACAGGCCGCGACCCGCAGCGAAGGCTTCGGCGATCATGGCATCCTTATTCCGGGCAATATCAGATCCGCCGGAGCTGCCCAAGTTGAAGATTACGGAGGGGTCTACTTTGCCACGCGTGTTGCCTAGATCCCGAGCGACGAGGGTCCGAACATACTCGGCCATGGAGATACCTAAATCGGCTGCCCGTTGGCGTGCGCGACGCTGCACCTCTGGCTCCAAGGTGATCTGGGTTCGTGACATCATGATGGCACCATCATAACATCAGAAAAATCAAAGTACGAGCACCGGGTGGTAGAGATTCGGCATTACTGCTTCGCCGATCGCGACTAGTTCGCCTTTGTCGTCGACGGCTTTCACATAGCGCGATTCCGGGTCTTCTCGGGCTGCTGCGGCGAAGGGTGAACCTCGGAAATCGCGGCCATTGCGGATCTGGCTAACGGTTATGTCGTCGACGATCTCGACAGGGAAATGTTTGAGCAATTGGGCTGCGGGGATCACGGCATCGTGGAATGTGCCTGCCTCCGATAGGGCGGCGAGCTGCTCCATCGTACGAGCTTGATCGATGCGGAATTCGCCTGAAACGATACGGCGCAGCGATTTTAAGTGTGCTCCGCAACCGAGGCGTTGTCCAGCGTCGTGTGCGATGCTGCGCAGGTAGGTGCCCGCCGAACAAGCTACTCGGACGCGAGCTTCCGTGCTGCCATCAACGGTCGCGATATCCAGCAGGGCCAGTTCAAACACTTCTATCTCGACGGCTTTTAATTCCACCGGCAGATTCTTGCGCGCCAGTTCATAGGCGGGTCGGCCTGCGATCTTCTTGGCTGATACCGCAGGCGGCATTTGTGCGAATTTGCCTCGGGAGGGGGCCAGTGCCGCATCGATCTCTTCTGGGGTGAGACTTACTTGCAGAATCGGGCTAGTCGGCTCTCCGTCGGCATCGTAGCTGTCTGTCGAATAGCCGAAATGAATGACGCCTTCGTAGGTTTTCCCGTTGCGGGCATAGAACTGGGCCAAGCGTGTGGCGCGTCCGATTACCAGCGGCAGGACACCGGTCGCGCTGGGGTCCAAGGTGCCAAGGTGGCCAACTTTGCGGGTCCCGGCGAAGCGCCGGATTTTATTCACTACGTCGTGCGAGGTCCAACCAGAGGGTTTGTCGACTACCAGGATTCCGTCCACTGAAGTTACTCTAGCAAGCTCCCGCCAGTTGCGCGGACAAATCGACGACTGTTTTATGATTGCCCTATGGACCTTCGCTATCCCATTGATCGGTTCACGATGCCTGCGATTACGACTCCGGAGGAGCGTGCGGTTTGGATCAGGAATATCGCGGAGCTTCCGATGCAGCTTCGCCAGGTCGTGGAGGGGCTGACGGAGTCGCAACTCGACACGCCCTATCGCCCCGACGGTTGGACAATTCGGCAGGTGGTCCATCATTTGGCTGATAGTCACATGAATGCTTTCATCCGGCTGAAACTGGCGCTGACAGAACACCAGCCGGTTGTGAAGACTTATGATGAGGCTCGCTGGGCGGAATTGACGGATTCGACTCATTACCCGGTTGAGCCGTCGTTGACATTGTTAGACGCGCTCCACCAACGGTTCGCCGATCTCTTGCGTTCTCTGTCGGAAGAAGATCTCGCGCGCACATTCAGCCACCCGGAATGGGGGCTGGTCCGGATGGATCAGCAAGTTGCTCTATATTCCTGGCATGGTCGCCATCATGTTGCGCATGCTGCCATTGGGGCGAAGCGGGCGCGGGAGGCGAGTTGAGCCGAACTTTGGACGTGATGCCCGGTGCTAAGGGGCGATGGTGCTGGACGCAGTAGGACGCGGAACGGAGCTGGGAACGGCGGGCGGGTTGGGATCGTCAAAGCGGCGTGCGAATGTATCCAAACCCATGTCATCCAGAATCAGC
This sequence comes from Acidobacteriota bacterium, assembly GCA_040007495.1. GTDB lineage: Bacteria > Acidobacteriota > Terriglobia > Bryobacterales > Bryobacteraceae > Palsa-187. The sequence goes on from JBDTUY010000162.1 coordinate 3,961, forward strand.
TTGGCGTTGTTGAACTCGGTCGTACCTGCAAACGGGCCTAGAATAACCCGGAAGACCTGCGGGCTGGGGCCGGGAATGATGGTCGATTTGAAGCCCATTTTCTGCAAGCCCTGCGCAAATACGATGGCCATACCGCGATCGACCGCACCCATCTGAATGTAGAGCTGGCCTTTGAACGGAGCCCCAAACAGTGACGCATAACGGTCGGCGGGAATCTGTGGCGTGGTTGGCAGAATGATTGACGCGGTAATGGGAGCGATTAGGGCAGGTGACTGTTGAGGCTCGGGCGCACTTTGAGATGCCGGCCTGGGCAATGGCACTGTGTACTTGCTTCCCGCTTTGCCCACAGCGTAGGCGACACCACACCCTATTACAAGAACGACCAGCAAAACGAACCCCAAACTTGTGACCTGCATGGGACCCAAGACAAGCTCGAATCCGTTTGGCAGGGTTATCTCTTCGCGCGGTGTTGCCGCCGCAAGATTGGAAAGATCGTCATTGGGAGCTTCCACCTTTTCAGAATGACTCACGGCTGGGTCAGGCGTGGGGAGGGGCATGTCATTTCCGGAAAGGTCCGGGGTCAGGGTCCGATACTTCACATGGGAGAGATCGGCATTCTAGGGTAATTACTGTAGGAAGGAACTCGGGGCCTTAGAGGACTCTAGCTGCCAAGTGTAGACAGCTTCTGTAGCGCCCCATCTAAGGTTTGAGGCTTGGTAAGAACGGGTGCGAATAAGTCCCCCATACGGTCGAATCTGGCCAGCACGTTGCCGATGTGGAAACTTTTCGGGTCCAGTTTGTGGGTGACTTCCCTCCAGGCAAGGGGCGTTGCGACGGGGGCGCCGGGATAGGCTCTTAAAACATAAGGGGCCGAAATTGTTTTACCTTGCGCGATTTGTGCCCAGTCGAAATAGACGCGGCCCTTTTCGCGTTTGGAGATGGCTCGGGGCGTGGTGAACAAGCCCGGTCGCTCGCGGGTGACCATTTCGGCGATCAATTGTGCGAAGGTTCTGACTTGTTCATAGGTGTACTCCGGCTTTAGTGGCACGACGATGTGCATTCCGTCGCCGCCGGTGGTTTTGGGATAGCTCTCAAGTTCGGCCAGATCCAGCTTCTTGCGGACCAGCAGGGCGGCCTCCACGATCTTGTCGTAGCCGCAATGGTACGGATCTAGATCGATCAGCACATAGTCCGGATGTTCGAGGGTTTCCATCCGGCTCATCCACGGATTGTGGTCGATGCAGCCGAGATTGACCAGGAACAGAAGGGTCGCACGGTCATCGCCTATCACGTAGCGGATGCCGTCCGCGATACCGGTCTTGAGCCACTTAGGGAAGCTCGCGGCGACCGCTTTCTGGAAGAAAAAATCCTCCGCGATCCCGTTGGGGTAGCGTTTGAGCGAGAGTGGACGATCCTTTAAATGCGGCAGCAGCAGAGGCGCGACAGCGTCGTAGTAATTGAGCAGGTCGCGCTTGGTATATTTTTCGGCGGGATAGAAGATCTTGTTGAGATTCGTGAACTTCAGGCGGTGGTCGTCCACGGTAACGATGGCTTCCGCCTGTGTGGGTGAAAGCAGATGGTCGCGGGTTGGCATTTCGGCGTTCACCGGGTCTTGGGTCGCGTTGGTTCGGACGCAATCGAGTGGGTCTATATCCGGCCTGAGGCCCACGAATACGGGAGCACGCAGCTTACCATCGTTGGTGATATTGGTATAGCGGACCTCGCAGACCAGTTCGGGGCTGACCCAGGTAACGTCTTTTTTGGGTAGATCCCTTTCCGGTGCCAGAGGGCACTGCTTGATCGCCAACGGTGCGAGCTTGGCGTGAATCGCCAGCATCAGTTTCCGGTCGAAGCCGGTACCGACATTGCCGGTCCAACGAAGAATGCCGTTCTCATAAATGCCTAGAACCAGGGCCCCGAATAGCTCGCGCTCACCTTTCGTGAAGCCGCACAGCACGACGGAATCTGAGGAATGGATCTTGTATTTAACCCACGCGCTGGATCGCCGAGATTCGTAGAAACTGTGGCGGCGCTTGGCGACGATCCCTTCCAATCCTTGCTGTTTTGCAGCCTCCAATAGATCGGCACCAGAGCCCTCAAACACGTCTGAATAACGGATCGAGGGCGAGGGCTTGAGGATCGTCTGCAGCAGCTGTTTGCGCTGGCCCAGCTCGACTCCGCGGAGGTCGTGGCCGTCGAGATATAGAACGTCGAATAGATAGAGAACTGCTGGATGATGGCGCGCCAGGGTCGCGACTGCGCTGGCTTCGGCGACGTTGATCCTTTTCTGAAGGGCCTCAAAGCTCGGGATGCCGCGCTCGTCCAGCAGCGTGATCTCAGCGTCGATGATTGCGTTGTCCGCATTTAAATGATGAGGCAGGATAGACAACTCAGGATATTGAAAATCCATGAGGTTGCCATTTCTGGAGACCATCTTCATTCGGCCGTTTTCCACATAGCAAAGGGCTCGGACGCCGTCCCATTTGATCTCGAACAACCAGTCGTCGCCCGATGGTGGTGCGCCTCGGCCAATCTCGGCGAGCATCGGCGTCAAGTGCTTTGGCATAGACGCGGCGACTGCGCCTTTAGGCATTTGCCGCTTCTTACCCGACTGCTTAGTTTTGGGAGAAGCTCTAACCCCTTGAGCGATTTCTTCCTGAGTCAGACCGCTCAGGACGCTTCGGGCGTGATCATCGGCATTCCATCCGGGCTGTGCGGCGCTATCTTTTTTCTTGAGCAGCAGCCATTCGTTGCCCTTGCCGCGTTTGGTTCGGACGATTGCGAAATCGCCATTCAGCTTTTCGCCCGTGAGATGAAATTTGAAATCGCCGCGGTCGAGTTGTTCCTTGGCGGTGGCATCTCCCAGGAGTTTATAGGTGCCGCGATCCCATAACATCACGCTGCCAGCACCGTAGTTGCCTTTTGGGATGACGCCTTCGAAGCTGCCGTAGTCCAGAGGGTGATCCTCGACCATCATGGCTAGGCGTTTTTCTGCCGGGTCTAGTGTGGGTCCTTTGGGGACGGCCCAGGATTTCAGTGCGCCGTCGACCTCCAGGCGGAAGTCGTAATGGAGATGCGAGGCATGATGCCGCTGGACGCAGAACCTCGGATCGCCAGAGTGCGATTTGTGCGTGCCGGGGGCAGGCTCCGGGGTCTTATCGAAGGTGCGTTTCTCGCGATACTTTTCAAGCGACATTATTTCCCCCAAGGGGCAGACCGCACCCTTTGGTCACGGCTCAGAAACGAGGATAGCCGTTCACCCGATCTTACTGAGCCGCGACCAAAGGAAGCGGTTGCTGGTTCGCAAGCCCATCCCCCGGTTTCGAGGGGATAGCGTTGGCACAAAACACCTTTGAAATGTTTGCACTAAAGTGGGACAATCAAACTCTTGGACGAGGGCTAAGAACACTATGGCATCCACCGTTTGGAAAGGGCATCTGACGTTCGGACTGGTATCCTTCCCAGTCAGATTGTACAGTGCCGCGCGCAGTGAGAGCATCAGTTTTAATCAGCTCCACAAACACGACGGTTCGCGAGTCAAGCAGATCCTGTACTGCCAGGCTGAGGACAAGCCCATCCCACGGAGCGAAATCGTCAAAGGGTACGAGTACGAAAAGGACCGCTACGTAGTCATTGAAGATGAAGAGATCAAGAAGGTCGCCCCGCCGTCGGCCAAGATGATGGAGATCCTGGAGTTCGTTCCGATGGATCAAGTGGACCCGATCTACTTGGAGACGTCGTACTACATGGCTCCGGATGAGGCGGGCGAGAAGCCGTATGCGCTGCTGTTCGAGGCTCTCCGGGATACTGCGCGCGCGGGGGTCGCCAAGATTGCGATGCACAACCGGGAGCACATCGTGATCCTGCGTCCGGGCAAGAACGGCGTGCTGATGCACACGATGTACTACACCAACGAGATTCGGCAGGTGGACGAATTCCGCACCGACGTGACGCTGGTTAAGGATAAAGAACTGGCACTGGCAAAGAGCCTGATCGAGGCACTGGCGGGTGAGTTCGAGCCGAGCAAATATCACGACGAATATCGCGACAACCTGCTGCGCATGATCGAGTCGAAGAAAGCCGGCGATGAAATCGTAGCCACGCCGGAGCCTCAGCAGTCGAAGGTGATCGACATCATGGAAGCGCTGAAGGCGAGCTTAGCGGCTGCCAGAAAACCGGCGGCATCGGCAACGAGTCAGGAATCGGCGGAGGTCGAGGTGGCGAGGCCGGCTAAGAAGAGGGCTCGGGGGTAGGAACTGCTGCGGCGTAGAATGAGAGTCATGAGCGCGCTTGAGACCTTAGAAGCTAAGAGGACCCAGATCCAGGCCGTTGCCGCCAAACATGGGGCGGGCAACGTTCGTGTGTTCGGTTCGGTGGTAAGAGGGGATGCTCGACCCGATAGTGATGTCGATTTCTTGATTGACGTGATCGGGCACACCACTCCTTGGTTTCCAGGTGGTCTGCTGAATGATCTGGAAGCGCTGATTGGTCGCAGAGTGGATGTAGTAACGACGCGATCACTCAATCCTTTGATGCGGGACAATATTCTGCGGGAAGCTCGTCCGCTATAGCTCACCCTGACCCATGAGGGACGACAAGAAGTATCTGTTCCACATCGATCAATGCATCGCTCGGATTGAAGAGGACGTTGCTGGCGGGCATCAAGCCTTCCAGTCATCTCATTTGGTACAGGATGCCGTGTTACGAAATCTGCAGGTGATCGCTGAATCAACCAAGCGCCTTTCTGAACCCCTTAAGACATCTTGCACTGAAATCGATTGGTCGGGAATTGCTGGTTTTCGTAACTTCCTAGTGCATGAGTACTTAGGCGTTGACTTGGAAGCGGTATGGCAAATCGTTGCAACTGATCTACCGGCATTGAAGGCGGCCGTGGTTCGACTCCTGAATATGTTGCCCAACTAAGAGATCACCACATGGACTATCGCGAACAAAACCTTGGGACGGCCGTTAACTTTCTCCTGCCTTCGTTGCGCCTAAAAGAGCCTAACCGCGCTGGAATGACATTGGAGGCTCGGCTACATACGTTCCTGATGGATGCCATCCCCCAACCCTTGACTAGTGTTGTCGTATGTGACAACACTAGTACAGGATACGGAAGCTAATGACTCGCAAAACGCGACCTATCTCCTGGATCAAATCGGCGCTGCGCGACTTTGAGAATTTTCCTTTATCTGCTCAATCTATTTGTCTCGCCGCGTTAACGATCGCCGCGGAGGGTAGTAAGCCTGATATCGCGAAACCACTGCTTGGTATGGGATCCGGCGTGTTGGAGATTGCGTTGCCGTTTCGCGGAGATGCGTTTCGAGTGGTCTACGCTTTGCAGATCGGGGACGACATCTGGGTGGTTCATGCGTTTCAGAAGAAATCGACGCAGGGTATCAAGACTCCTCAACGCGACGTCGACCTGATCAAGGAGCGCTTGAAGAGACTGCGCCTGGAATATGGAAGGAGCGCCAAGCAATGAAGCATGAAGCGTTAGAGGTGGTGCGGGGTAGTGGGAATGTTTTCAGCGATCTCAGGCACCAAGACGCGGATGTTCATCAGTTTAAGGCGATTCTAGGGGCGGAGATCAT
>JBDTUY010000163.1:0-9536 GCA_040007495.1 Acidobacteriota bacterium
AAATGGTCCTCGACCAACACCGCCGCGGAACGACTCGCCGAGGAAGTCACGCGGGAGTTTCAGACGGAGATCGCAGCTCTCGACTGGAAGCAACTTCTCTGGCGGGCCGACGACGAGCCGGAAGGACTCAAGCCCCTGGATCTCGATGAAGACGAGAGCGACGAGGCGCCGGCCGAAAGCCCGGATAAACCCAAGCGCGGCCTCAAGGCCACCATCCGCGTTTGAATTCATTAAAAGCAACTGCCTAATTCCTCAAACCCACTCTTGCGTCTAGTGTACTAATTAACTAGCACACTGTCAATGGAAATCGCTGTCTCTGGATCGCGGCGGAGAACCAGTCTGGTAAACTGAGGTCTTCCCTATGCAAATCACGTCAACCCAACTGCGCCCCGGCATGGTGGTCAAGTTCAATAAGGAACTCCACACGGTCTTCAAAATGGAGCACCGGACCCCGGGCAACCTGCGCGGTTTCGTCCAGGCGAAGATGCGCAACATGCGTAACGGGGCGATGATTGAGCACCGTTTCTCCTCTGAAGATAAGGTCGAAAAGGCCATTTTGGATGAGCAGGAAATGGAGTACCTGTACGACGACGGCGAGTACTTCTACTTCATGAACACAAGCAGTTATGAGCAGATCCATCTGACCAAGGAACTGCTGGGTGATGCGACCAATTTCCTGATCCCGAACCTCAAATTGGCCGTGCTCTTCTACGAGGGCAAACCGCTCAGCGTCGATCTCCCGCCGACCGTGGACCTGAAAGTCATCGAAACCGAACCGGGTCTCAAGAGCGCAACCGCCTCCAACGTCACGAAGCCTGCCAAGACCGAGACCGGCCTGGTTGTGCAGGTCCCCCCGTTCATCGTGGAAGGCGAAAAGATCCGGGTTTCAACCTCGGAAGCCGCCTACATGGAACGGGCGTAGCACTACTCCGTTTCGCCGAGTTCTTTCAGATAGCGATGGCGAAGGTCATCACCTATCCCGAATCCCGCGACTCGTATCATTTCGTCTAGGATCGGTCCGCAGATGGGTACAGCCGCGAGATTACAGGATGGGTGAAGTATCCGAAACTACAATCAAGCGCTGATCGACCTTCGGGCCCGCGCGAGATCCTGATCCATGGCTTCCGCGTCATAGTGGAGCGGAATTCGACGGCTGGCCAAGAGCCGTTGAAAATCTAACTGCGACTGATCAGCAAGCGCAGCTGCCTGGCCCAGCGTCAACCGATCTGCTGGAACAAAGTCAACGCCAGTTCGGCGAGCAATTCGCCCTCGGTCAGGTGGGCTGTCTCAAGCAACTCGTCTGGCAACGTAAGTGGCATGGGATCTGCCTAAATTGTACTCTTATTCAGTCCGGGCCCGTGAACGGGTATCGTTCCGTTACAGTCATTCGACTATCGGAACCAACTTTGAATCAATAATCCGCTGATCCGACGTGAGCAGCCTGAGACCATGCACCCGAGCCGTCGCGACGATCACACAGTCCGATGGATCGCGAAGGGTAGGGGCTAACGATGCGGCTTCCCTTGCAGTTGCTATGCTCAGCGGGATAATTTCAATGGTTGGGCTGGATTCCAGTTTTTCGAAAATGGAATCAATATCAATCACAGCGAGAGTTGCCCGTACAGATAACTGAGACAACTCTACTAGCGTGATCGCGCTAACCCCCAACGGCTCGTCGGTGCGTGCGGCATTCCGCAAGGCCCGCAGTTGGTCTTTTGACAGTCGCGCAGGTTGTTCCATCCACCAGATCAGAATATGAGTATCCAGTAGAAGTTTGGCCGTCATTAAGATGCTTTGGAGCGTTTCGCGGCACGCGCTTGCACGGCATCCTGGGCCCGAACGCATTCCCAGTCATCGGCAAAATTAAATTCTGGCGGCAGATCGCTAAGCTCGCCAAGTTGTCCCGCCAGGACGCCTTCCAGCGACTTCCAAGCCTGCTTTTTCACTGGCTGTAGCGTCGCCACCGGCTTGCCGCGCTTGGTGATGGTGATGATGTCGCCATGCTCGTTTACGTCGTCCAGCAGAGCCAGGCACTTCGCCTTAAGTTCAGTCGCTGTCACTTGATGCTGTTTCACAGTTCGATTATAACGCAGCCTAACCGGTCATGATGACCAGTTAGGCTGCAGGCTCTACATTACGAAGACTATCCAACTCCTGAAGCTGCAAACATGTGATGACTGGAGCAACTTGTCACCGTATAATTGAAAGCTATGGCCGCCCTGATCGACGCGATTGACGTGAAACGCAGAACGATGTTTGAGCTGGAGAACGTCCCATACTGCTGTCTGGACGTTGAAGTCAGCACCCCGACCGCTCGCGGCGGCCAGACGCTGGTCCGGCTGAAGATGCGCAACCTGTTGACCCAATCGGTATTTGAAAAAACCTTCAAAGCCGGTGACAAGTTCAAGGAACCGGATCTACACATGGTCCCGGCCACCTATCTCTACAGCGACAACGACGGCTCCTACTTTCTGGACCAGGCAAGCTTTGAGACCCACACGCTCGCCGATGACATCATGGGCGACGCCCTGAAATTCCTGATCGACGGAACTCTGGTAAGCCTGATGCAGTACAACGGCAATCCCATCGGCCTGGAACTACCCCGCAACGTGGAATTAGCGGTCACCACCACCGAACCCGCCGTAAAAGGCGACACAGCCAGCGGCGGCGCAACCAAAGCCGCAACGCTAGAAACCGGCCTGGAAATCCGAGTCCCGCTCTTCATCAAAGAAGGTGAAAAGGTGAAAGTCTCCACAGAAACCCGGGAATTCGGCGGCCGCGCGTAAGCTTCACGACGTGGCGCACGGACTCTTTCGTGCCGCGTCGAGACTCCTCTCGACGCCTTCCAACGCGGCCCGGCAAGCTCCCCGCCACAGTCAGCATCAGATCCTCCCATCGCACTACCCACATAACGGAACGCTTCTGGTTTCAGCTAAGCTCGATGAGTGGACGAGACCTTTTCCGATCAATCTACGACTAAAGCTCTTCCTTTATTGCCCCTAATCTACGCTGCTGCGGGCGACGCTTCCCTGTGGATTGCAGTTCTAGAACAGTTCACAATAGCGATGAACACCCGAAAGGGATTCTTCTTAATCAATGGCATCGGATCTGCTCAGCCCGTTGTCGCCGCGACCTTCGGGGTTCCGCCTGATATCCTAGCCGCAATTAGCCAGCCGGATTATCGCGACCCCTGGATGTCGCGCGTGGATCTGGGAACCGTGCCATTTGGGACGATTCTCCGTTCGAATGAGATCTGCCCGGATGAGATTCTCATAACTGACCCTTGGTATCAGAAGCTTTGTTTGCCGATGGATTCGCACTATGGAGGCGGCGTGATTCTAGAACGATCCGCCGACGTTTTTGCTGTAATGACGACGAATCGCGGGCGTAGCGCCGGTCCCCTCACCGATGCAGAACTGTCCCTCTGGCGCTTCCTGGTTCCGCATTTCCAGGCATCCATCCGGTTATTCGCACAGCAAAGCAAGCTGACCACGGAACGCGATGCGATGATGCGCTACTTCGACGACCTGGGGCACGGAGTCGTCCTGGTCTCAGCGTCCAGTGAAGTGGCCGCGATCAACAGCCGCGCCCAAGCGATGCTGGAACGCGGCGAGGGCATCGGTATCGAGGATCGTCAGTTGAGAGCGCTCGATGCCGGGTGTGACAAAAAGCTAAAGCGCGCTATTTATCTCACGGGTGGCCAAACTGAACGCAAACCGGAACGCCTTCGTCTGAAGCGAAAAGCCCCAATGGCGCCACTCCTGGCCAATCTCCTACCCTTGGGCCGTCCTGGCGAATCGCAAATTGCTCCCAACTCCGCCACTGCAGTCATCTATCTTGTGGACCCCCAACTGCCACACGAAATCGATCCCGCTCCCTTGTGCGAGTTGCTCTCGTTCACCGAAGCCGAAGCCAGGCTTGCCTGCCGTCTTGCCAGCGGAGATTCCCTGGCCGCAGCCGCCGCACACCTCAAGGTCAGCATCAACACCGTACGCAGCCATCTGCAGAAGGCTTTATCCAAAGCAGGTGTGAATCGCCAAGCAGAATTGGTACTTCTAGTACTGAAAATCGGCCAAAAAGCGCACTAATTCTTCTACTCCTCATCCAAATGGATGAAGACACTTGCACGGCTTCCGCGTAAGCTGATTTCTAATCCGATTGTGCCTGGTTGTGGATCGTCATCTGTCAAACAGCGGTGCCAGAAAGCATAAATCGTCAAATGAGGAGAGTCCATACTTATGAGAAAGTCTATTGCGTTGTGCGGTGTGTTGACGCTTGCAATATTCACCGGCGTTCAGGATGCGAAGGCCGCCTCCCTTACGATCCTAAATGCTGGTTTCGAGACGGCGAATCTGTCTATTTTGGGTCAGCCGAATGGCCCATTTAACCAATTGCTTGCCGGATCCACCATATTCGCTGCAAGTGGAACGCTTGCAAATTGGACCGTGGCTTCCAGTTCCCTGGATGCCGCGGCAGGCGGCTTCGCGCCAAACACCTCAGGATTGAATTGGACTTCTCAATGGTGGGGCGGAACTAATATTGGGTATTTGCAGGCTGGAACCGCAGGGGTGACGATTTCGCTATCGCAGACCCTGTCGGATGTCCTGCTAAATGACAGCACCTACACGTTCTCAGCTTTAATCGGAAATCGGACCTTCGGCAATCTGGAGGACTATCACCTGGATCTGTTTGCTGGTTCCACGCTGCTCGCCACCACCGGAAACAATGTCGCTGCGGCTAACAATACGAGTGGAATGGACTCATTGATTTTCAACAGCGGATCGAATAATCCCTTGGCAGGCCAAGCGCTCACGGTGCGACTGAGGTCGGTGGGGCTCGGCGGTTCTACGTTCGCAGTGCCGACAGAAGCTTTCTTCGACAATGTAGGGCTGGCGGTCGTCCCGAACTCTTCCACAGCACCCGAACCCACAACACTATCCTTGATCGCTGTTGGACTGGGCCTCATTGGCTTCGCGCGTCATCGGAAGCAGGGCTATTCGAGCTGACGGGAAGCTGGGCGGTCCGTCGTTCCTGCCTAGGCGCGGTAACGCCCGGCGGCCCCGTCCCGTAAGGGCGGGGATGCAGCAAATACGTCTCGCACTGCTACTCAACCGCGCCCCGCTCGAGCGGATGCTCACTTAAGAAACTTACTTTTATCGGAGGATAACTTGAAACGTATTCTGATTTTACTCATGGCCACAGTGCCAATGTTCGCGACCACCAGCTTCGACGCATCGAGCCTGTTGACGCAGACCACAGCAGACCAACTGGCGGCGTGGCTGGGCGAGGGAGACTTGAGCCTGACGAGGATCTACGCAGCCACCTCCCCCACCGATTGGACAGCGTTTCACGCAGCGGCAGACGGCCAGGGCCGCACGTTCACGGTCATGCAGGCGCTCACCTGCACCTTCGATATAAGTTGCATTTTGTCCGATGCAATAATCGGTGGATATAATCCACAGAGCTGGGTTAGTTTTGGGGGCTACAACATCGTGCCGCTGGATTCCGATAGGACCGCATTCATTTTCAACCTAACGGAAGCGCGGATTGCTAGAGAGATGCTTGCGGATGGGGAATTCGGTCGCGGTTCCTACCAGACATATAACAGCGTCCTCAACGGGCCTGGCTTTGGAGTAATCGATATCAATTTGGGGGCTAACAACGTAGACGGATACACGTACGCGTTTGATGACAGCTATGAGCCGGGCTTCCGGTTGGGCACGAGTATCGCAGGTGCCAATGCCTCTTTGCTACAGTACTCCTCTTCTTTCACTCTCGGGACCATTGAAGTCTTCACCATCGCAGATGTTGCAACGCCCGAGCCATCGTCCGCGCTCCTGCTAGGCGGTGCGTTGATCGCACTGCTAGCATCGCGCCGTCGTCGGAAGGCGACCGCCCCTATATCGTGACGTGGCGCACGCACTTTGCGTGCCGCGTCGAGACTCCTCTCGACGCCTCCACCCCGAGTCTCCACCGTCGGCATCACCCTCAAGACCTTAGCGCTCGTCCATCTGCGTTTATCCGCGTTCATCTGCGGCTAATTCTCTTGTCGTTCCGCCACTTACCGATTCAACCCCGACCTTCCCCATCCAACTCTTGCTACCTCCAAGCAAGCTACCAGAGGGCCTGGATCGATTCGAGCCTTCGCGTCTTAGGTGCAGTCATTCATGACACTGCTGCTACGGGTCTGCGTGTGGTACATGCCGACCATCGCACATAATGGTCCCCCGCTGTTGCGGACCGGTCCGCACAGGCCCGTCTCAAGAAAGGCCAGCTTCCTTGCCTTTCAGGACAAACGAGAGGCTTTAGGCCCTCATATAGGAACGATGTCAGCCGGGACCGGTCACGTAGCGGATATACGGAGCCACGGAACCCTGTCTTTATCGTATTTTGCCGCTTGCGCATGCATGGCGGCTCGCAACGTTATTTCGACTGGGCTGTTAGACCGTCTTGTCTTTCGCGTAGCACAAAGGCTCCAGACCGCATTCAGCGCACTTCGGCTTGCGCGCGACGCAGGGGCCTCGACCGTGGTGGATGATCTGATGCGAAAACAGGATCCATCGGTCTTTGGGCAGGATCTTCATCAGGTCGCATTCAATCTTTTCTGGGGTTGCTTCCTTGGTCAGATCCAAGCGCTGCGAAATTCGTTGAACGTGGGTGTCCACCACTACGCCGGATGCGATTCCGTACATCGTGCCCAGCACTACATTGGAGGTTTTGCGCGCGGCTCCTGGCACCGTGAGTAGTTTCTCGATCTCGCGTGGGATCTCGCCGTTGAAGTCCGACAAAATCTTGCGAGCGGCTCCAATCACCGACTTCGCTTTGTTGTTGAAGAATCCCGTGGATCGAATGTCCTGCGCCATCTCTTCCTGGTTGGCTGAGGCGAAATCCTGAATCGTCGGGTACTTCTTGAACAGCGCTGGAGTGACCATGTTGACGCGCTTGTCGGTGCACTGCGCGGAGAGAATGGTCGCGACCAGCAGCTCCCAGCCGTTGGAATGATCGAGCGCACAAGTGACGTTGGGATACAGCTCATCGAGCTTGTCGAGAATCTGCTTCAGTCGCGCGTGCCGTTCCGCGGCGGTCTTGGGCTTGGCCGGTGCGGATCTGACTGGTTTGGCAGCCGCAGCGTTCGATGGAGCCGTTTTGGATGGATGAGTGGGCATGCGGTTTGCGGGCTTACCGGAAAATATCGGCGTTCATCTGCGTTCATCGGCGGCTAGTTAGTTTCGCAGCTAATCGAAATCGATATCCCGCTTCGGCGGCGGCTCATCCGGATTCTCTTTCGCGATCCGCAGCATCTCGTCGAACTTCGCGTTCAGCACATCCTGCCGATTCTTGTTTTCCTTGACGGATTTGTTGAACGCGTCTTCGCGCCGATCGGCTTCACCCTTGAAGCGCGATACGGCTGCTTCCATGTCGCCGAAGGTCGGGGGCTTGACGTGTTCCGTGTGACGGATCACGGCCTCAGTCTTAGGATCGATGTGCAGCTCCGCCTGACAGCAGGGGCAGATGACGGTGATGAAATGCGCCTTGTCCATACCTGTTTATGATACGTGAAGGCACAAGCACCGGTTTATTGCGTTTGGGAAAAGAGAGGCGGATATATCCGCCTCCTACTGCTTGCGCTGCAGCGTCGGACGATCGTCTTTGCTGTCGTCGCCTTTGGCGTCATCGTCGCCCGCGGAACTGGGCTTCTTGCGCAAGGTCGGACCGCCGACGTCCTTCGAATCCACTTTGTGTCGATTCTCCAGCATCGCCAAGCGGGCCTTCACCTTGTTGAATTCCGAGGTGGTCACTACGTATTCGGGCCGCGCTTCCAGGTTATTCTGAATGCTCTTTTGCGCGTTCTCGATGCGGGATTCCGTCATCGGATGGGTGGAGAAGTACTTGCTGATGCTGCCAGCCTTCTTCTTTTCCATCGCTTGAATTTTTTCAAAGAAGTCGACGAAGGCTACTGGATCGTAGCCGGTCTTGTACATGTACTGAAGTCCCAAGTTGTCGGCTTCAGATTCGTAGCGACGCGAGAATTGCAAAAAGCCCACCGGAATCGCGAGCTGCACCGCTTGCCGGATCCCGTAGTTGGCCCAGCCGCCGCCCAGGAAAATTAGTGGAATTGTAGCTAACTGCATCATCTCGCCCGCGCTGGCCTGTTTGGTGCCGTGCCGGGCCGCGACGTGCGCGATCTCATGTGCCATCACACCCGCTAATTCTGCTTCCGTGTCGGCTTTCAGAATCAGGCCTGTATTCACGAAAAAAAATCCGCCAGGCAGAGCGAATGCGTTCACCGACTCGTCTTCCACGACCTTGATCGTGAAAGGTACCTCGGCGTCGGAATTGCGGACGATGTTCTGGCCCACGCGGTTAATATATTCGGCGATGATCGGGTCGTCAATGATCTTGGCTTGGCGCTCGATATCCTGCGCCATGCCCTTGCCAAGCGCGATTTCCTTCTCGATCGAATAGATGTTCAGGCCTTTGGAGACATTGCGATTGCCGATTGCATTCGGATCGTCCTTGGCGGCGATCTTCTTGCCTTTCTGCCCATCTTTTCTGGCTTGTTCGGCGTCCTTCTTGGCTTGGGCTGCTTCTTTTTTCGCCTCGGCCGCGTCCTTCTTGGCTTGCTTGACCGCTTCTTTAGCTAGCCGAGCTTCTTCCGCTTTGGATTTGACGGTCGCCTGACTTGTCGCGCTATCTGCGTCCGCCGCCATGCCAATTCCCGGTACGGAAATTGCAAGAGCGGCGAAAGTAACGATCGTTAAAAGTCGGCGCATGTGGGCAGTCCTTTTCACCTACGAGTATACTCTCTTGGCTATTGGACGAGAATCCCCACGGGAGCGGTTGGTCGGCAGGCGACAGAGCCTCGCGCAGGGACACTTCGGTAAGCCTTGGGTGTGCTACAAGGATCTGCTCAAAAGACTCGCCAGCCTCCAGGTTCTCTAGAATGAGTTCCACGGTGATTCCGGTACCAGCGATCACTGGTTTTCCCATCATAACTGCCGGATCTGAAGTGATAGGCATTGTCGGATTTGCTCTAGCCGTGGCCCAGGTACATCAGCCAGCTCAGCCCGAACAGAGCCCCCATGAAGCAGGCAAAACAGTACGCGGCATACCGGGTCCGCTCGCGATCGGTCGGCTTTGTGATGATCCCGAGCACAATCGAGGTGAACAGAGCGAATAAGACCGACGCCTCAAAGTGAGAAAGGCTTAAGTTAGGCATACGCTTAGTCTTTTGCTCCCGTGGCGATCTCGAACGCGTCTACGATGCCCAACAGGTTCAGCAGTCCGGCGGCAACCAGAAACTTGGTGCCGTAATCGTGCACGTGACCGGCGACATCTTGTTGCGCGTAACCGAGCCACACAGAAAACAAATAGGGAAGTCCTGCCAGTGCATTGCCGACGAAGCCGCCGTAATAGATGACAGTGGTCAGCAGGTCACCCGACTGCGGGAAAAAAAGCGCACCCCGCATCATCAAACCGAGGAGAAATAGCGACACAACGGAGGTCAGGATCAGCGCTCCACGGCCCGGACGCTT
>JBDTUY010000164.1:0-9513 GCA_040007495.1 Acidobacteriota bacterium
GATCCGCGCCGAATCCAGCCGGAATTCTCGGCCATCGCGCTGCCTAGCAGTAGTGCAAACGCTGGATAGGTGGGCAAGGAATAATATTCCTGCGTGGTTGAAAATGTAAAGAAGATCAGGATGAAGCCGGCCCAGCATAGGCACAGCAACCGCATGTTCGCAGCACGGTCGCCCGCTAGGTATCGCAGCTTAAAGAGCCGGGGCAGATAGGCCGACCAGGGGAAGAACCAGATCAGGTGAAACAACCAGAACAAGTGCCGCGGCACGGTGTCATAATCGCGCGGCCAACGGCGGTTCAGGAAACGTAGAATGTGTTCGTTGAAGAAATAGAACCAGAAGAAGCCGCGATACTTGCCTGGCCCTGAATCCATCGAAAAATCGAAGTACGGAGGGTTGCGCAATGTCGCGAGAACAAACCAGGGTCCTGCCACGGCCAGGATAATCAGGACTGCGGAGAAAGGCCGCAGCCGTTTCCAGGTTCGAGCTTGCAGCAACTGCCCGGAGATTCCCAGAAACACCAGCCCCGCGCCAATCGGGAACACCAGCGCGATCAAACCCTTGAGCAAAATACCAAGCGCCATGGCGACCGCCATTAAGTGTGCCCACAGTCGCGGACTTCTCTCCTGGTCGTCCAAGGCGCGCATTAGCGCCCACATGGAGAAAGCGATACTTCCGGTGAGAACTGCATCCGGAATTAGGATGCGGGTGAACAGGAACAACCCGATGCAGGTGGAGAACGTGAGGCCAGCATAGAACCCGGCGTCGCCACCTCCCACGTCGTTCCCGAAGGCCCAACGTCCCATCCGCGTCAGCATCCAGCACAAACCCAACAAGCAGCCTGTCAACGGCAGTTCCGCAGCCCAGTCGTGGTCCCCGAATATGGCGAACGAAGTCGCCACCATCCAGTATTTAAGCGGCGACTTCTCCAAAAAGGCGACGCCATCCAGGCGCGCCGTCACCCAGTCGCCCGAATCCAGCATGTTGCGGGCAATTTGCGCCTGCACCGCGTCCGTATCGTCCATCAAATGCGGTGGAGCCCAGATGGCAGGAACGTAAATGAGGGCGGCGAAGAGGAACACAATCCACGCGCTGTGTCGGATAGCAGATGTTGGGACCAACTAATCATGCTCGCACGTTAAGGCACACCTCGGCTTTAAGGCGTGTCTCGTTCATTTGCATGCAAATCTGCTCAACGGCGGAATCCGACAAAGGCCCCGCAAAGCGGATGTCCGATTCTGACTCCTGTCTCCTGACTCCTCAAAACCTACTGGAGCGGCGGAGGAGGAACCGTGGGTGGCTTGGCTAATTGCTCGCGCGGGGTATCAAATTCGAGCTCTTCAAACAGCAGGCCCGGCGCAACCACCGATGCCGCCGCCAGATATCCACCGCTACCCAGCAGAGCCAGCGGCGATGCCGTGTTCACAAAGTCGAAGGTCGCGGTTTCCTGCGATGTGGCCAGAATGTCCCGCAGCGTGCGTGACGAAAAGGCCCGGAAGCGCAAGCCGCGCACAAGTTCCTCACGGCCATCGGGATACACCTTGTACACCATCAGGGGAGGACTCACCGGTCGCGCCCCGCCGCCGCCCTGCGCATTGGCCTGTGCCAGCGCCTGGTACTCGCCCGTCCCACCCGCAAATGGATAATCGAGTTTGCGGATCAGCAGACCGTAGGGTTTGTTGCTGGCGGTGATCATCTGGATCAATTGCGTCTTCAACGCCGCCAGAGGTTTGCCGTTGCTGCTCTTCACAAACAGGTTGCCAATCGCGGCGGACTTCGCTCCGTAATTACCAGGCAAGCGAGCGTGGCCGTTGGACGCCAGAAAGCCTCGGATCGGTTGCCGAGTAGTCAGAAAGCTCTTGAAAATGCCTTTCTCTACGATGCTAACCGGCTTCGGCTCCACACCCTCAATATCGAACTCATAGAAGCCGGCCAGCGGCTTGCCGTTGTAAGTCTTCTGCGTAGAATCGTCGGTGACGTCGAAGGTATCCGGCAGCACCCGCGCTCCCAGGCGTGCTTCGAATTCGCTAGGGATGATATTCACCGCGCGACCGGCTTCGGTGACCGGTCGGCGCTGTACGCGGAGATTGTCGCCCAGCACCTGCGCGAACAATTGCGCAGCTGCAGTCGGCTCGAACAACACGGGTCCGGTGTAGGCCTCAGCGGTGGGAGCCTTCATTAAAGCTTTCACGTTGTCCGCCAAGCCAGTGATCGATTTACTTAGCTCCGCATCGGTCGGGAAATCCGCCATACCGAGCGTCTGAATCGAGGCGGCATCATGCACAATCATGCCATCGGGCGCCTGCCCTTCGGCCCGGCTGGTCAACCAGCTAATGCCATCGTCATACCGAACCGCCGTACCCTCTGAACTCATGAAAGACGTGTAACCGTCAATCACCTGGATCTCGACCGATGATGCAATGATCTCGGGGTACTTGGTGAAAATCGCCGAAAGCCGATTGGAGCGCGCGTTCCATGCCGCTTCGTCGATGGGATGAAAAGACAACTTCGGAATTTTGACTACGGGCGCGGCGATATGCGCAAAATCCGGTACCGCTTCGGAAGGGACTGCGTTACTGTTCTGCGATGCCTTCTTGCGCGACATCGACTCCAGTGCCGTCTTAAACGCCCGGTCTGAGGCGAGCCAGAAGCCATCCCGCAGGGTCTTATAATCGTCGCCCAAGGGCCACGAGCCGTCGAATCGAGTCCCCGAGAAAGCGCCCGTATTCGTGTGATTCGTATTGTCGGAGTCGTAGCTGCCTACACGCACTTCAATAATCGGCGTCCGGCTGCGATTGCGGGAACCGGAAATCGTCGCTCCCATCGTGGACGCGACATGGTAGGAATCGGAATCCGACACCGTGTAGCTGACGTAGTACGGAGGATTTTGCGGGTCCACCGTCTTCAGCTCTCCCATAGTGCGGCCCATTTCATCCCGCATCGCGCGGAATAAGATTTCGTCGGCAGGAATGGCCGCTTGCTTGGCTTGATTCGGGGTTGCCTGTTTGGTTTGGCCTGCTGCCGGAGCCTGCGATAGCAGTAAGGCTGCGGACGCCGTCACGCCGACAGCCAGCGCCGCCGCACGTGCCGTGAGCGTCCGCGTGGCAAAAGGTCCGGCAAAAGGCATGAATTTCCCAATCGATTTCATCGTGATCCGCTTGTTCATTTCCAGTTGTTGATCTTTACGAGACCGGTCCGCCACGCTCATCGACCCGCCTCATAACCAAACGGATGCATTTCGCTTTGCATGAAATCGCCCAGTAGGGACGGCATGGTAGCAATCTCTTCAGAGGACGGCAACAACCCCCCGACCTGTGGGACGGATCTCACAGCCGGTTGTGCTGCAGCGATACCCTGTGCGGGTGGGCGGCCCAAATACGGCGGCCGATCCTCGGACCGCTGTTTGCGCTGCACTTCAATTTCAGAAACCAATATGGCGGGTGACACCGCCGATACCGGCACACTACCGGATTCCGCGCCGCACACGCCGTTGAAGACTTCCAATCGGTCGGAGGTGGCCGTGATCTTCGCGAAGCTCGCCAGCGGCGTTCCCACGATGTCTACGCCCCGAATCATTTCGTCCGGACGTCCGTCGGGATACACCCGATACACAACCAACGGCATCACAGTGAAGGCCTGCAGCCCCGCGCGAGCCGTCGTCGTATACCCGCCGGTTACTTGTTCAAAGTACAAACCATACGGCTTGTTCTGACGTTTCACTTCGTCGACCAGCTGTTGCCGCAACTGTGCATCGGAGACCTGCTTGGTGGATTCCACCAACAAGTTGGATTGCCGGGGCACGATTTCATTGCCCGGCGAGCGCCGCCCGTGGCCGTTCGACTTCGGGAACCCATCCACCGGTGTTCGCGACATCAAGAACGTTTTGAGGATCCCTTTATCGACAATGGTCACCTTCTGCGCGGGGACACCTTCATCGTCGAATTGATAGTAGCCATTCAGCGTCACGTTGCCATAGGTCTTGCGCGTAGCATCGAAAACCACGCTCAAGAAATCCGGCAACACCGGCTTGTTGATGGACTTGGTAAAGGTCTGGCCTTCGGATTCGTCCTTCTGGCGATGCCCTTCAATGCGATGGCCGAAGATTTCGTGGAACAGAACGCCCGAGGCACGTCCGGAAAGAATCGCGGGTCCGACATAAGGATCGGAGAGCGGAGCCGCCAGCAAACCCGTCAAATCGGAACCGACCTTCTTAACCGCCGCGAGGATCTCCGCATCTGAGGGCAGCTTCGCAGGATCGTCCGCCTGGAAGTCGCCGTATGTATTCAAGTCCATCCCATCGCTGGCCTTGCCGCGTGCGGTAATGCCGATATTGATGAACGGACGGCCGTGCTGGATGCGAGTGCCCTCGCTCGTCACCAGCGTTTGCGTCAACTGGCGGAATTCCACCCAGATGCTGGCATCTAAGGCTCCCGGATATTTACTGAACTCGGCGGATAACTTGCGGATGCGCTCGGCCCAGGCCTTTGCATCGAACTTCACCTCTGCGGGCGCGCCGGAAAACACCTGCGGCTTTTCCACCGAGAAGTCGTCCGACGTGTCTCCTGCCTTGGTCCGAAGCTTTTCATCCGCCTGCAGTTGCAGGAACCACTGCGAGGAGCCGCGATAGACCTGATCGGTCGCCAGCCAAACCGAACGTTTGATCGACGCCGCTTCGTCCTCCAAAGCAATCGGCGTGGCCGACGTGAATCGCACGCGACGGCCCTGGCTGACGCGATAGTTATCGAACTGCGGCGTGCCGACGCGCAGCGTCACGTCCAGGTAGCGATTGCGCCCATGCTCCTGACGATCGATGGCGCCGTTGCTGGCCACCACCACATCGGCATTCGTTTCATAAACCTCGTACGCCAAATAGTAGGGCGCAGGTTGGCCCTTGGCTTTGAGCGTCGTAAAATTGCGATCCAGTTCCTCCGCCAAAATCTTGACCAATGCCGGTTGTGCAACCGGGGTTTGGCCAAAACTGGAGAACGAAACGCAGAGCGAAGCAAGCGTTAGAGAAAAAAGTAGTTTTCGCACGTCACCCACAGCATATCACCAGAGGCCGCAGCCCGGGTTCGAGCGGAAGTGCGCTTCCAAACTGCTTTTCTGCATGCTTGTCTTTTTACTTTGGCAATGGGATTGAGCTGCTCCTCAGGATCGACTACAATTGCGCCCCGAGAAATTCGCCACAGGAGAAACCGTAGTTTGCTGTGGTTATTGAGGGCATTGATGATCGGAGGCACCGCGAATGTGGCGTCGGGATCTTCGGCTAGCGCAGCTAAACCATCATCCCCAGACGAGGACCCAGGTCAGAAACGTCAAGCTACGGAAGGTCTACAACCTCATTGGGCAGGCGTTGGGTTCGTTGCCTTCTCGCGATTGCCCTGCGGTCTCTCATTGGTGCCCTGTGCGCGTTCTTTGTTTCCCTGCGAACTGTCGTTACTTCCTTGGGGTCGATCATTGCCGCTTTGGGAATTGTCGATGTGGTCGCGGATCCTGGTATCGATAGTCGAGGGAGGCATCGCAACCCTACCTGCATTGCGCGACCACAGTTCCGTATCGTAGTTGTCATTGAACAGCGTGCCGCGCAACGTCGCGTTCCAGTTATGCTGCTTTCCCACAGCAATGGTGTTGAACAAATCAAAGGAACGTTCGACAGACCAGACGTGGAGAGAATCGTCCCGCTTCAAATGCCGGTCGAAGGACATCGGGCTGCCGAAACCGGTGACGCTGGCAGCCTCTTCACTTGGCGGGGAAAGGAACAGCGCTTTACCCTTGGTCACGCGGATGCCGGGCGTTTCGCTCAACTGCAGGAACGCGGATGGACTCCACTGCCCGACCGTCGCTTCTCCACCGTAGACTTCAACCACCGGATCTGCAGAATCCGGACCCGTGTCGAAACGATAGAGACCTGGATACTTCAGAATGGTTACGGTATCGGCAATGTGAATCTGGACGACAGATCCTTTGGGCATCGCAACCACTTCCACCAGCGCGACGCCCTTGGCCAACTCCGCGCTGGCCTCGATGAGAGACTCGTTTTCCAAACGTAGAACGCTCCGGTGATCCAGGCGGAGATACACGTCAGGCCCTAACAAGAGTTCCACGCGGCCATTCATTGTGGTTAACGTTTGACCGCTGCGCAACTCGCGGAGACTGCGGTTGGATCGAGTCGGGTTTCGCGAGCCCGAAGGTACAGAGCGTCCATCGATTTTCGCTTCACCAAGTGCCGCCGTAATCAGACCGGCCCGCGCACTGATGGTTTGTTGTCCTCTGGCCGTAAATATCGAGGCCAGACTCAGCAGCAAGCCGAGTCCAAGCGCGTATCTCGAGTTTGGGCGACCCAAGGCCATTTGCTTCAGAACCAACCGGGGCACTTCCCCGCTTGTCTGACAGTATACGACTGGCGGAAGGCGAAAGCTGAAGCCAATTGCTAGGAGGAGAGCGAAACCAATCCACGCTCGCGCAGACCGCTGAGCGCCAAGCCGTAGCGACCGCGCACGCCGGTTTTCTCGAAGATATGCTTCAGGTGGATCTTGACCGTGCCGGGACGAATGCCCAGTTCCTGAGCAATCTCCTTGTTCTTGCAGCCCTGCTCCACCAATTCCAGAACCTGCTGCTCGCGCGAAGTCAGTTCGCTGCGAGGATAGCGTTCAGAGCGTGACGAATCGCGGAACACGCAGTCTTCCATCCAACTGCGACCCTGCGCTACCGTCCGCAGGCAAGACAATACCGACTGCACACCGGCCGTTTTGCGCAAGACGCCTTTGGCACCGGCCTGTAGAAAACGCAGCGCTTCGGCTTCGGTTACCGAAACGCCCCAGATGACAATCGCCGTTTTGCTCAGGATGTCGTTGCCCACGGCACGGGCTTCCCCTAGAAAATCCAGGATGCTTTGGATGCCGAAGCCTTTGTCCAGAATCAGAACGTCCGGCGCGTTGGTATTCATATCACCGCGAAGCAAATCCGCCGCCCGTTTCAGGCTGTCGCAGGCATTCAAAAATCTGAGATCCTCCGACCCAGTCAGCAGCGTCCGAATGCCTTCCGCGGTCACCGGCTGGGTGTCGCAGATGGCGATGGTTCGAAGCGCCGCTGCGGTCTCAGACGAGTCCGGAGCCGCCGTTACTGCCGGGCCAAACTGTCCGGCCGGAATGATACCACCAGACTCCGGAAACATTCCTACTGATGTCATGCTCATGTGTGAAAGACCCTCCGTCTTTTTTCTGCTCTTGGTTCTACCGCTGCCGCTTCCCTAATGTTCTTGAATGTTCTTGCTAAAAATCTGCATCTGGCTCAAATCCGAGCCCATTGTTTTTCCGAAGGCCGAAGTATTCCGGCTATGACTAGACCGGCATCATGGCGCTTATCGTCACGGGATACCTCTTCTTTAGCGTTAGTAGAGGGAGGGTATGGGGTCTCTCATGTTATGATCGCAACGAGTAGAATACTTGTTTGGTACCCGTCCCGAAATGGTCCGGACGGCTTTCCCGCAACATTCGAAACGCGATCAGAATGCAGCGACACGACCCTTCTTTCCCGGCACCCCGCAAGGTTGTGGTTATCAGCCCCAACGCGCGAATGGTGGGTGAGCTGGAACCCCTTATAAACATTCGACTTGCCGGCATTCATTCGGGCCGGATGAGCCGCTATCCTGAACCCTCCCATGCCGCCGATGAACTCGGCAACGCACCCGCTCAAACCGTGTTTTTGGACGTCGCATCCGACGCCGAACAGGCGCTGCCTTTGCTGGCTGCGCTCGCCCGCCTGCCCGGAGTTCAGGTTGTGGCGATGCTTGCCAGCGACGATCCCGGCTTTATCCTAAAGTGTTTAAGGGCCGGCGCGGCTGATTTCCTCCTTCAGCCTTTTACTGAAGATCAGCTGGAATCTGCCTTAGGGAAAATAGAACGTTTGCAGATCTCCGGCGATCAGAGCCCGGTTGCGCAGTGTAAAATGGTGTCCGTCATGCCCGCCAAGGGAGCTTGCGGCGCCACCACCATCGCCTGTAACCTGGCATTCTACTGGAAACGCCTGGGGGCCAAGCGTGTTCTGTTGGCCGACATGGACCCGCTCACAGGCACCATGTCCTTCCTGATGAAGCTCAAGTCCGCGCACAGCTTCATGGACGTCCTGCATCGCAGCCATGAACTGGACAGCGACCTCTGGAAAGCCATGGTGACAACTGTAAATGGCGTGGACGTGCTGCTCTCACCGGAATTGGTGACCGATGGCCCTACCGACACGACCGACCCCTCGCCGATTTTGAACTACGCGCGCCAGAACTACGATGTGGTGAT
Source organism: Acidobacteriota bacterium (assembly GCA_040007495.1). Taxonomy (GTDB): domain Bacteria; phylum Acidobacteriota; class Terriglobia; order Bryobacterales; family Bryobacteraceae; genus Palsa-187. The sequence continues at coordinate 8,289 of JBDTUY010000164.1, forward strand.
CCTGGATAGCGGCAGTGTGTACGGGGACTGGAACCTGTATGCGGCGCGCGCGGCCAACGATCTGTTGCTAGTCACCACCAACGAACTTCCGTCGCTGCAAGCGGCACAACGGGCTCTTTCATACCTGGAAACCAGCCGTGTGGGCAAGTGGAAGGTTCGTCTGGTGGTGAACCGCTACCATCGCGATGTCGGCCTCAGCAAGGAAGTAATTGGAACGGCGATGCACACAGACGTCTATGAAACTCTGCCCAGCGACTACGAAGCAGTTCAGGGTTCGTTGATGGAAGGCAAGCCGGTACCTAGTGCAACCCCGTTCGGGAAGAGCCTGACGCAACTGGCCGAGCACCTGAGCGGCATCAGCACCCCCAAGCCGGTTAAGAAGCAGAGCAGCGGGCTAGTGGGCGGATTGTTGGACCTATTCTCAAAGAAGAAGTAGCGGAACCCAGCGTCTCTTACTGAGGGCAGGCTTTCACGGCTGAGTGAGGCTCAGCCTCGTCTTTCTTGTCTTTTGCCGTAGTGTTGTCGTCCGGCTGTGGCGGAAGCACGAAGATGGTTTCGTTCTTCTTGCCCAGTTTCAGATCGCCCCGGATGATGACTTCCTGCTCGGATTCCGAACCGGTCAGCTTGCAGATGCGTTCCCGCGCTTGCGCGTTCGCAGTCATTAACGCCGCATTGGATTTCTGAAACGCCAGGATCTCCTGCCGCTTCTCCATCAGCGTCCGAATCCCCTGCGGACCATGCGCAACCGCCCACACCCCGGTGATGAGCAACGCTCCAACCACAAGAATGGCCTTACGATCCGGGATTTTGGGGGAGAAATCCATGATAGCGACAACTAGGGGCGTAACCCCACCTATTGTTTATAGCGTGAATCCGAGATGAATCCAAATGATTTCGTTCTCCGACCCGATTTGGGCAGCCCTGGCGTCCACCCAAGCGCTACGTCACACTGTGGACGGGTTCGATCTCCGCAACCGGTGCGCCGCCAATAGCCCGGCCAGTGCGCCGCCTAGCAGTAGAGCGGAGGACGGCTCGGGCGTGGCGACGTCCGCGATGGTGAAGACCTCAATGGTCCCTAGGGTGAAAGTAGAATAGTATTGCTGTGGACCGGCATTGGCCCCCGCGATGCTGGTGCCCGCAAATTGGCCCGGCCCGTAGCTGTAATTATATGCATCGTGACCGCCACCGGAGTGGAGCGGGTCGTGAATGTGCTGTCTCCCACCTG
>JBDTUY010000165.1:0-9489 GCA_040007495.1 Acidobacteriota bacterium
GGCCGTGCGGATCGCGTGTATCGATGCGCTCCGGCGCGGGGGAGCGATGTGGTTCAGGGTCCATTTCGCTACTTTCCATCTATCTACTATAATCGCAACCCCGGAACCGTGGTTGCTTAACCGTGGTTGCTTACTGAAATAGACGCAACAACGGAGGATTGGTTCCCCCCGGCCACCCAGACACTACATCCCGAACTGCCGTAGATGATGGTCGCAATGGCGATAGGCCCATACTTCCCACTCTGAGGCTTTTAACTGCCCAAACATGGGATGTTTCGCGGTCAAAGGACGCTTGCCGAACGCCTGCATGTATTCCAGCAATTGAGTGTGATCGCGGACCCAATCCTGAGGTGTTGTGCCACCACTTTCCTGATCGGCTTCTGGCACGGTCTTAGCACCGTGCGGCCAGGTTATGTTTGTGTGCAGGGCCACCCAACGAATTAGGTTCCGTGAAACAATATTGTCGACCGGTTTTGCAGAGCGCTCGCCGGAAGCCATCCGGAATGCGTCGGACAAGTGACAAACCATCTGATGGGGTGACATCTTCCCCCACCGGCGCGGCGAATCCGATTTCAGCCGCTCTAGCCTCTGTTGAATCTGCGCTCGATCCTGAGGATTGGCGAAGGTGCTCATCTCAGCTTGCTCCTCCCCCTATTCTAGTTCCAGATGCACCCGTTCAAATTCGTACGACCAACGCCGCTGCTGGCAGCGTTATGATTGAGCTTGTTATGTCCCAACGAACCCCGATGGTCGACCGCCCGTCCCCGCTCGCACCCACGGGCGCGAGTCCGGGGCTCACAATTCCGACAACCCGCGTAATCTCGTTGCTGTGCGCAATCCTCCTGTGCCTTTGGCTTGGTCCCACCCTCACAGCCGCGATTGTGGACGACGTCAGAACGACGCTGGCCCGTGGCGACTTCGCCTCCGCCGACCGCCAGATCGCAGCCTTTCGCAAGGCCCACGGTGCGACCGCAGAACTGGCGGAAGCCATTTCCTGGGAAGCGAGGACGGCGCTGACTGCGAAGAATTATCCGAAAGCGCAGGCCTACGCCGACCAGACCCGCGAGTTGTCTCTTCAACTGCTGAAACGTCGAAAGTTGGATGCCGACAAGTGGTTGCCGATCGCGCTCGGTGCCTCTATTGAAGTGGAAGCCAAAATTATGGCCGCGCGCGGCGAAACCTCAAACGCGGTCGCATTCCTGCAACGCGAATTCCAGACCTATCGCACGACCTCGATCGCCGAGCGCATCAGCAAGAACATCAACCTGCTGAGCTTGGAAGGCAAACCCGCCCCTGCCATCGATGCAACCCAATGGATCGGAGCCAAGCCGTCCGCCCTAGCCTCCCTGAAGGGCAAGCCGGTTCTGCTGTTCTTCTGGGCGCACTGGTGTCCAGACTGCAAAGAAGAAGCTCCTCTACTGGCCAATATCATGCGCAAGTACACGCCGCGCGGCCTGATCGTGATGGCGCCCACACGCTACTACGGCTACGTGGAAGAGGGTCGCGACGCCCCACCCACCGTAGAGAGGAAGTATATTGAGCAGGTTCGCGCGCGCTACTATTCGCAGTTGGCATCGGTGCCCATTCCTTTGAGTGGCGTAAATTTCACAACCTGGGGCTGTAGTTCCACGCCGACGCTGGCGCTGGTGGACAAACAAGGTATCGTTCGCTGGTATCATCCGGGCGCGGCCACCGAGGCAGAACTAATTCGTGCGATTGACAAGGTGATTTAATGCGACCTGCTCTGCTCTACTCCGGAATCGTGCTGACCCTGATCGGCCTTGGCATTCCTGCTGCTACGGCGTTTCAAGCCGCCGCCGCGAAACAGGCCCCAGCCAGCGATCGACATCCGATCACCGGCCGCCGCTATGCGGGCGTGATGGGCATGGCCGGAGCCGAGTGGCTGGTCCGCCCCGAACGCGAGACCGAGGAGCAGCCCGATCTGGCACTGGATCTGATGAACATCAAGCCGGGCATGCAGATCGCCGACATCGGCTCCGGCGTCGGCTATATGACTCTGCGCATGGCGAAGCGCGTCGGTCCCTCGGGCAAGATCTACGGGGTCGATTTGCAGCAGGGCATGCTCGACAAGCTGAACGCGAACGCGAGGGCCGCGAATATTTCCAACGTTGAGACCATTCTCGGATTGCCGGCTGATCCCAAACTGCCGGACGGGAAAATGGACATCGTGCTGATGGTCGACGTCTATCACGAGGTTTCGCAGCCGCAGGAAATGCTTCGTAAGCTCCGGCAGGCGATGAAGCCGGACGGTCGTCTGATCCTGCTGGAATACCGCGCAGAAGATCCTGCGATCCCGATCAACCCCGAGCACAAAATGACGATCGAACAGGTCCGCCGGGAGATCGAGCCGGAAGGCTTTAAGCTCCAAATGCCAGTCAATGAGGCTCTACCCCGGCAGCATTTATTGATCCTGACTAAAACCAAGTAAAGAGCGGCCGGGACCGCGAGATTTATCTTAGGCGACAGGATCAGGCTACGGGTTGCCCCTAGTCTACCCTTAGTGCTGATGGGGACATTCCCCAATAGACCCGGGCACGTATCCCTTTTACAATTGGCTCACGTAGTCTGGTTTTGAGCCTTATGCAACGATGCCGAGCCTGTGAAGCGTCCATGACCTCGAAAGAGATGGAATGTCTCGCCTGTGGAACCGCGATTCCGCCTCCCAGCCGGAAGGGCGCAATATTTGGTTACGTGCGTATGATCACCGGGTGTGCAGAGATCGTTTTCGCAGTCCTGACCATAGCTTCCTTGTTCATTTCCTGGGGACCGTCCTTCATCGTCTGTGCCTGCGCCACCGTTACTCTGGAGCTTCTAAAGCGCTCAATCCACGAAGTATCGTTTGAAAACGGCAAGAAGTAACGCACCTGCCGAAATCGCCTGAGCTCAATCCATAGCCGAGTGCCGTATCTTCACGTGGTAATTCCCTAGGCGGCGGGAATGCGGCAGCCCTCCAAATTGTGGACAATTGAATCAAGAGCCTAGCCGATAAGAGTAAAGTAGTCGGCTAACCGGCTTGGCTCGACCCGCGTCCATATTGCATGCACTCTCGACGGTCCGCTTAGGCGAATCGCTTGACGAATGCGACGGATTCGAGGCATTCCTTTTCCATCATGAAATTCTTATTCTCTTTAGTGCGGGCCAGCATTCTGTGTTGGCTGATAGTTGGGATGGTTCTGCTGTCCAGAGGAGTCCAAGCCCAGAACTCTGTGAACTGGGACAACACGGGCAATATCCTGTTGAGCGGGACCTACAATTATCGCGAGATCCTGTGGCTCACTGACCAGAACGGATCCAACACTTTGCAGGAGGCCTCCGTTCAATACGGGACGATTACCTTCGATGGCAACGGCACCTATAGCGTTGCTGGCACCATCCGCAGGTCCGGCAACACTTCCTCTCAGAATCTCAGTTTCACCGGGACCTACACTATCGCCGCCAGCGGACTTGGGTTCATCAACCGAGCGGATAGCAACGGCGGCATTCTGAACGGCATGGTCGCCAACGGAGTCTTCGTCGGCAGCAGCACCGAAAGCGTGCTGAATAATCTCTTTATCGCGGCACGGGCTACTGCAACCACCACCACGTCCAGCTTCACCCAGGCCTACAGCGCAGGTTATCTGAATCTCCCGGCGGTGGACATGACGCAGATTCGCAACGCCTCTTTGTCACTGCAACCTAACGGGACTGGCGGCGTAGCGTCTATTTCCGCATCGGGCCGGATCGGTGGCAGCGCCGTGACCGTGACGCAGACCATCGCTGGTGCGACCTATTCTTTTGCGAACGGCATCGGCACTCTGAACCTAGGTGGTTCGGCAAGTTCGACGACGCTCGCCACGGGTAGCATGCAGCTGTATGTATCGCCGGACGGAGGCCTGATTTTCGGCGGTTCTCTCACCAATTGGGATATGTTCGTCGCCATCCGCACGCCCTCTGCCTCCGTAACAACCTCCACCATCGACGGTCTGTTCTACACCGCAGCGATGGAGGTCAACAAGCGAGCTTTGCCCAGCGGCCTGGCGGTTCTCGACTCCTACTATGGAGCCTCCAAGACCTTTAGCGGCACCGCCATTGGTCACCAACGAATCCTGCAGGCGCCGGATAGCGATCCCTTCGATTACACATATTCCGATACCCTGGCTCCTTCTTCGAGCGGTGTGTATCTCGACCTGTTCGGTTACCGTAATTACGCGACCTCCGACGGCAAGTATCGTATCGGCGTAGGAGAAGGCTCCTTCCTCGGATTGAATGTCGCGATTAGGGCGCCGGAACTTTCCGGAGCGGGCGTGTTTATCAACCCCACCGGTATCGTCCACGCAGCCAGCTTCGCGCCGTTCACCGTCGGCATATCGCCCGGCGAACTGTTCACCCTGTTCGGGACAAACCTGGCTACGACAACTGCTCTTGATTCCACCTTCCCCTCCATATTGGGTGGCACTCAAGTGACGGTTAACGGCAAGGTAGCTCCGATATATTTTGTCAGCCCCGGACAGCTTTCCGCCGTTGTCCCCTTTGATGTGCAAGGTGCAGTTGCCGAGATCCAGGTATCTCGCGGGGGTACGCTCAGCAATCGTGTGACGGTATTTCGTAGCGCCACCACCCCGGGCATCTTCACGGTTCCAGCCACCGGCGTCGGCATCGCCGCTGCCCGTCACAATGCGGATGGATCGTTGGTCAATGAGCAGAACCCGGCCGTTCCAGGCGAGTACGTACAGATTTACGCGACAGGCCTTGGAACCACCAGCCCTGTGGTGACCGCAGGCAAGCCCGGCCCCAGCAACCCGGTCAGCCGATCCGACTTACCTGCGTTAGTCTACGTCGACGGCCAATCGGCGGTGGTCCAATTCGCAGGACTCGCACCGTTCTTTGGCGGTCTCTATCAATTAAACGTACAGATACCGAGCCAAGCCTCAGCAGGTAACGTGCTAGTGGAAGTCAGCACGCCGGGAGCGCTGAATAGCCAGGTCACAATGCCGGTGGTCACGAAGAGTTCGGATGTTCCAAGTTCGGGTAGCACACCCAGCCCGGAGTTCTCCGTCCGTTGGGCAGATCAGCCGCAAACCGGAACGGGACCCATCACCGACCGCAAGCGCCCAACGAAAGGCCCCAGCACGCGACGGGAAATCACTCACTAGGACGGCGGGATACGATCCCGCAGCCGGTTCGGAACAGTTCGGAACCGGCTCTTCTGAACCACACGCATGCGAATGCAGCACAATAGATCACAGCTCTGCGGGATTCTCATAGTTGATGGGATACCCACCACCGTGAGGGAAAGGCGCGGCTATGAAAACGTCTTTATCTGCAATTTTGCTGTATGGCGTGCTCGCTACCGTTTGTATACCGGCTTCCGCGCAGACCACTCCGCGCGCGTTTGACATCACGTTAGTAAAGGAGAACAGCGGTACCCCACAATCTGCCTTGCGCGAAGGGCGTGAGGCCTTAACCCAGAACCACAATCGTGGATGTTCCCAAAGTGGCCGCTTTACCCAGCGCGGGTACGCAGCGGTCACCACAATCTACTTTGCATACGAAATCCAGGACATCGTTGGTGGTCCGGACTGGCTGAAGCGCCAATTCTTCGATATGGACGGCCAGAATGATCAGGCTACGACACAGCAGGAGTGCGTGCTGATGGTGCGCGAACTTCTCCAGACTAGATTCAAACTCGCGTTCCACTGGGAAACCAGGCAGATCCCAGTTTATAATCTCGTGATTGCGAAGTCTGGCTCAAAACTCCGACCTGCGTCCGGGCGAGGGGCGCGGATCAATGGGAGTATCTTCCATGTTGACGGCATGGAAATGGCCGCATTTCGAGGCACCCTCGCGGCGGCTACGTTCAACCATGGGCCTCGTCCGATTGTGGATCATACGGGTCTCACTGGAAAATACGACTTTGTGCTGGACTATAGCTTCCGCCCTGAGGATGGTAAGGCGGACATATTCACTGCGGTGCAGGAACAGTTGGGACTGAAACTGGAGCCGGGCGAAGAGACTCGGCAAGTTATGGTAGTCGACCACATCGAACGACCCGACCCGAACTAGCCCTACTCCAACACATGCAACGGATTCGGCGCAGGGGCCTCGTCCTCCAACTTCAAATACCGAGTATCCAGCATCCTGGACGTCTCAATATTCCCCATCGCGCTCAGCAGCGATTCCTTCAACCTGGGATGCTCCCGCTCCAGATTGCCCAGTACATCGCGCAGCGTCCCGCGCACGGTACCTGTCTTCTGCGAGCAACCACATGGAATCACGGGTGCTCCCAATGACGCCGCATACTGCGTAGTGATGTCCTCGGTCACGTAGACCAATGGCCGGATCAACCGGAAATCCCTCTGACTGGACCAAGTCACCGCAGGCAGGGCACTGATCCGTCCGGTGAACAACGCATTCCGTAAAAACGATTCGCAGAAATCGTCAGCCGTGTGCCCAAACGCGATCACATTGGCGCCCAATCCCCGAGCAATCTCATACACCGCTCGCCGCCGGAACCGGCTACACATGTCGCAGCCGTGATCGGGTTCTTCTTCCAGCAGCCGAAACGACGGCTTGTCGTGATAATAGGTCCAATCAATCCCGCGAGCTTTCAGGTAGGCATCAAACGGCGCGATCGGAGAGAGAAACTTGCCCTGTTCGACGGTAAACGCGCAAACCGAAAAGTTGATCGGAGCACGGTCGCGTAGCAAAATCAGAGCCTCAAGCAGCGTAACGGAATCCTTGCCGCCCGAAAGCCCCACCGCGACGCGGTCGCCTTCACGAATCATTTTGAAGCGAGCAATCGCCTCGCCAACCTTGCGCAGAAGTGTCTTTTCGAGTTCCAAATAACCAGTCTAACAGTGGCCGGACCATGAGGAAGTTGCTTATACCTACCACCTTGGAGATATTGCACCGTCACTTAGAGTTTTCTGACCACACTTGCCTATTGTGAAAGTGAGAATTGCGCCGCGTTGAACCCACTGTTTGGTTGTGACGCGTGCCGCCAAGCTTGCCCCGCATCGAACTGAGGAACCGCCGCAGCCGCTTTTCGCTGAAGAAATTGATGAAGCGCCGATTGTGGACGCCTGGTCAATTCAGCATCTAGCTCCAGAGCCTGAATCGGGCGAGCCGCGCCCCGCCTCCAACCGGACCTTCGGGCTGGTCATGACCGCGTTCTTTGCGCTGCTCGGAGTCTTGCCTGCCATCCATCGGCAACCAATCCGCCTCTGGGCGTTGACCGTAGCCTCCACTTTTCTGTTTGTCACCTTGCTTCGCGCCGATCTCTTAGCCCCGCTCAATGGACTGTGGACCGCCCTCGGAGCCGTCATGCACCGCATCATGACTCCGCTTGTGCTCGGCGTTATCTTCTATGCGCTCATAACACCCGTTGCATTTGTGATGCGAGTCTTTGGTCGAGACGCCCTGGGTCTGAAGCTGGACTCGCAGGCCAAAACGTATTGGAAAACCAGGGAGCCAGGGCCGGCTCCGGAAAGTATGCGTCAGCAATTCTAAGCCTATGTTCCTAACTGAAGTGTGGGGTTTTCTTCGCGTCCGCAAAAAGTTGTGGCTACTGCCGATTGTACTGGTGATGCTCGCGTTTGGCGGGCTGATGCTGCTTGCACAGTCGTCAGTCCTCGCACCCTTCATTTACACCCTGTTTTAGTCCTCACATGCGCATCCTTGGAATCTCCGCTTATTATCACGACAGCGCCGCCGCGCTGATCCACGATGGCCGTATTGTCGCTGCTGCGCAGGAAGAACGCTTCTCTCGCAAGAAGCACGATGCCGGCTTTCCGATTCACGCCCTCAGCTACTGTCTATCCGAGGCAGCGGTGACCTTGGACCAGATCGATTCCGTGGTCTTCTATGACAAGCCATTCTTGAAGTTCGAGCGTCTGCTCGAAACCTATCTCGCCTTCGCCCCGCAAGGGCTTCAGTCCTTTTCATCTGCCATCCCCCTTTGGATTCGCGAAAAGTTGTTTCAGAAGTCGATGCTGGCCAATCAGCTCAATAGGTTCCCTGGCGGCTTCGACCCAAGCAAGCTGTTATTTGCTGAACATCATCTGAGCCACGCCGCCAGCGCATTCTACCCTTCTCCCTTTGAAGAAGCCGCAATCCTCACGATGGATGGCGTTGGCGAATGGGCCACGACTTCCTTGGCACTGGGCCGAGGGAATCGCCTAGAAATGACGCGTGAGATCCATTTCCCTCACTCGCTTGGTCTGTTATATTCGGCCCTCACCTACTACACCGGTTTTCGCGTCAACTCGGGCGAATACAAGGTCATGGGCTTGGCCCCGTATGGCGAACCTCGCTACGCGCAGAAGATCTTCGATAACCTGATCGACGTTAAAGAGGACGGCAGTTTCCGCCTGAATTTAAAGTACTTCGACTACTGCACTGGCCTGACAATGACCAACCAGCACTTCGACCAATTATTTGGCGGCCCGCCGCGCACGGCCGAAGAGCCTCTCACGCAACATCACATGGATCTGGCCGCATCCGTGCAAGCGGTCTTGGATGAAGTGGTGATCCGGATGACTCGATCCATCGCGGTCGAGACCGGGGCCCGCAATCTATGCCTCGCAGGCGGTGTCGCGCTCAACTGCGTCGCGAATGGCAAGATCCTGCGCGACGGACGCTTCGACGGTCTGTGGATTCAACCCGCCGCCGGAGACGCGGGCGGGGCACTGGGCGCTGCCTTGGCCGCCTATCACATGTTCAAGGGCCAGCCACGCACCACGAAGACCTCGACAGCTCGCAGCACCGCCAAGCCGGGATTCCAAAGTGACGACGCCAGAGCTTCGGTGCAGGAACCGTGTGACAGCATGCAGGGTACCTATTTGGGCCCTGAATTTAGTCAGATCGAGATTGAACGCAGGCTTCGCAGTGTCGGAGCGTGCTTCACCTCACTAACCGAAGACGAGATGATCCAAACCGCCGCAAATGCGCTAGAAGCCCAGCAAGCAGTCGGTTGGTTCCAAGGCCGGATGGAATTCGGTCCCCGAGCGTTAGGTGGCCGCTCGATCTTGGGTGACGCGAGATCGCCCAAGATGCAGTCTGTCCTCAACTTGAAGGTCAAGTACCGAGAAAGTTTCCGCCCCTTCGCGCCCTCGGTTCTAAAAGAGCATGTTGGCGAATGGTTTGAGCTAGAAGGCGACAGCCCCTATATGTTGCTGGTAGCAGGCGTGGATGAATCCCGGCGTCGCGCCATGACTCAGGAAGAGGATCAGCTGTTCGGAATCGACAAGCTGAACGTGCCAAGATCGGACATCCCAGCCGTCACGCACGTCGACTACTCAGCGCGTATTCAAACGGTCCATCGCGAGACCAATCCCCGCTATCACGCCCTGATTTCGGCATTTCATGAAAAGACCGGCGTACCGGTGATTGTCAACACCAGCTTCAACGTGCGGGGCGAGCCGATCGTCTGCACTCCAGAAGATGCCTTCCGCTGCTTCATGGGTACGGAACTCGATGCCCTGTTCGTCG
>JBDTUY010000166.1:0-9446 GCA_040007495.1 Acidobacteriota bacterium
CTCAAGGGGCGGCGAAGTACAGACATGCAGGCTATGTCAACATTGTACGTGGAAGCAGCGCTTGGTTGACGCTGCAGGAGAGGTCCAATGCTGCCAGCTCGCCGAATAAGTCGCGTCGCTACTTTGTTTGTTCTCTTGATTGTGGCGGGATTCGCACAGACGGACGATCCGGCGGAAGTAAAGCTGCCCAATGGCAAGTCCTGGCCAAATGCGATCGCCAAAGCGGACCATGAGAAGAACCTGAAGGACGCAAGCGATCTGGTCCTGTTGGCAACGGAGATCCAAACCGAGATTGAGAAAAGCGACAACTTCGTGCTTCCTCTAAAGACGATCAAAAAGATCGAGACCATGGAAAAGCTCTCGAAAACTCTCCGGGTTCGGATGCAGAGGAACTGAAAACCAGGAGTCAGTAGACAGAATTCAGGAGTCAGAATTCTTAATGTGTGCGAGTGTGAGCAACCACCCAATCGCCAACAATGGCGAGCGCGTCGGGCGAGAACGTTTCCTCCAAATCGCCGTACTCAGCCACCTGACAAGTTATGCACCTCTGAAACAAATGATTCAATCCTGGCAGCGCGACTGTCGTCACATCTTGATTATCGGCTTCAGCCAATGCGATCGCGACCCCTCGTAGATTCTGCGCAGCTGGGACCTGCAAGTCGCGTTCTCCATTTAGCGCCAGCACTGGCACCTTGATGCGGCGCAGCGCCTCAGCGGGATTCGACAGGACAATCGCACGCAACTCCGGCATGTTCGCTTGCTCGAACTGGCGGGCCAAGGCAGCATCGATCGACGCCATGTTCAACTGATTCTGCTGCGCTTGCGGCAATTCCGCTTTCATCGCCTTCCATTCGTCCGTCATCTTCTGGGTCGCGATTTTCGGATCGTTTTCGGACCGAATGACGCGTACCGTCATCGCCTGAACCATTCGATTCAGCGCAATCGCCGACTCCGGCTGCCCTGCACTGCGCGCCACTGCATCAGCCTGCCAGCTAAGGATCTCTTCTCCCGTGGTCCCTGGCCCAGCCAACATCACAACGAAGGCTATGTCAGACGATCGAGCAGCGGCCATCGGCCCAATCGTGCCGCCTTCACTATGGCCGATGACGCCAATACGCTTCGAATCGATATCGGGCCTACCTTTCAGATACTCAACCGCGGACAGAACGTCTTGCGTGAAACTTTCAAAATCCTGCGTAATAGAGCGCCCTTCGGACTGCCCTGTCCCACGATCGTCCACACGCAACACCGCGATCCCACGTCGCGTCAGGTAATCGGCGATCACCCAAAACGGCTTATGCCCCGCGACGGTTCCATCTCGATCCTGCGGACCCGAGCCGGAAATCAGCAGCACGACCGGAAACGGTCCCGACAACCTAGGCAGTGTAAGCGTCCCAGCGAGCCTCACACCGCCGCTGCTATAAGAGACATCTTCAGCGTCATACGGATAAGGCGGCTTCGGCTGCTGAGAATGCACAGGCAATAGAATTCGATCAACCCTCGTCAACGTCAACCTGCGCGAAGCACCTTGTACAAACGTTCCGGCGATCTCAGTTCCGTCTGCGCTAACGGTCCCCTGGAACCGCGCGCCGACCGACGCAATGTCCAGGCTCAGGATATTGTCCTCAAATACGGTTTGGCGAACTAAAATGCCTGTGACGCTTTGATCCAGGCTGTCCAGCGTGGAACTCAGTTCCCCTTGCCCGTTCACCAAAATGTGGAACCCGAGCCGCATCTTGCTGGCACCAGCCTGCAGAGTTCCCAGCCAGTTACCCACAACCTTCGAATTCAGTTGGACATCGACAGGCTTTTGCGCCTGCACAGGCGGCTCTGCTGTTTGCGCTGGGAGGCCTCCTGCGATTCCAAGGAAACACAGGGTCAGGGCCGAGATCCGCTTGATCAACAAACTCCTCATGAGCACACCTCTTATAGTGAAGCACGCAGATAGACGGCTCACAGCAATAAAACAAGCAGACCCAAATATGTTAACCTAAAGGTGCCAGTTGATCCGCCGTGTACCCGCCATTTGTATCTGGCCCGCTGATTTCCTCGCATTACCACATGAAAACTTTTTCCGAACTACCCTTGTCTTCAGTTTTACGGGCCAACCTGGCGCAACACAACCTTGTTCAGCCCACCCCGGTTCAATCTGAATCGATTCCGCCCCAGTTGGAAGGCCGCGACGTTGTTGTCACGGCACAAACCGGCACGGGCAAAACACTAGCCTTCGTACTTCCGATGTTGGAACTACTGGGCCGCCAACCCCTTCCTGTGGGCGTAAGCGCCCTAATTCTGAGCCCGACCCGCGAGCTCGCCATTCAGATACACGAAACGTTCATGAAGATCGCAGCGGGAACCGGCATTCGTGCCGCGGTTGTCGTCGGCGGTATGAGTGAACAAAAGCAGTTGCAGATGGTCCGCCGCGGCGCACACATTGTGATCGCGACCCCGGGCCGCTTGTCTGATTTCCTGAATCGTAAGCTGGTGAAGCTGAATACGGCTCGTTTCCTGGTGCTGGACGAAGCGGATCGCATGTTGGACATGGGCTTTCTGCCCACCATCAAGATGATCATGGCGACCCTTCCGTCCGAGCGCCAGACCATGTTCTTCTCCGCGACTATTGAACCGACCGTCGCGCATTTGATCAAGAGCTACCTGAAAGATCCGGTGCGCATCGCGATCGGTTCGATCAGCAAGCCTTCGGATCACGTCGACCTGCATGTGTACGAAGTCGAGCAGGATCGCAAGCTCGGGCTGTTGGAAAAAATGTTACAGGACGAACAGGGCTCGTTCCTGGTATTCGCCCGTACCAAGCACGGCGCAGATCGTCTGGCCAAGAAATTGGTCCGCAGCGGTTCTAACGCGACCAGCATTCACGGCGACCGCACGCAGTCACAACGCAATCAGGCGTTGAAAGGCTTCCAGGACGGCCACTATCGCGTTCTAGTAGCAACCGATGTCGCAGCTCGCGGTATTCACGTGGAAGGCATTGCTCACGTGGTTAACTTCGATCTGCCGCAGGTTCCGGAAGATTTTATCCATCGCGTCGGCCGCACAGGCCGGGCGGGAACACGCGGTGTTGCGTCAACGTTCTACGTTCGCAACGAGCGCGGCGACATCGGCAAGATTGAGCGCGTGATCGGCATGAAGCTGACCAAGCGTACAGTTGACCCGAGCATTCAACGCGAGCAGAAGGTGGTTGAGATACCGGCCGCTCGTGAAGTGCCTGCGCATCACGCTCCCTTCCGCCGTAGCGGCAATAGTAGCGGTAGTGCGAAGCCGTTCGGAGCGAAGAAGTCGTCGGGTGCGGCATCGGGTAGCTTCTCCCCGCGCCCCGCGCGAAGGCGCACTGGCCGTTAGTCACTCGCACAAACGAGGCGCTAAACTGGGGTTATGGCAGTGATCCCAACCGGCTACGTTTCACAACAGCAAATTGCGGACGAAATCGACCGGGCCAAGCAGAAACTTGGCCCGGAAGTAGTTCGGTTAAAGTACACCGTCGGCCTCGACACAAGTGATGAGCCAGCGATCCACTTTCGGATCGTGCTGACTGATGCAGCCGCAAAATGGGAAACATTGGGAGAGGTAGCCTCCCGGGTCGAACAGACCCTTTTTGAGGAACTCAGGCCCAATGAAAACTGGGGTTTGAGGTCCTATTTCAACTTCCGCAGCCAATCCGAACAGGCAGAGACGCACGATCTCGCTTGGGCTTAGGAGATGGACTACTATCAACAGTTGCTGAACCTCGCGACGGAATTATGGAATAAGCCAAGTCCAAATCAGGCAGATTTACGACGTGCGGTCTCAACAGCCTACTACGCGCTGTTTCATCTTTTAATTAGCGAAGCCGTTGCCAATTGGCGTTTCGAGGATTCTCGAAACGGCCTCTCGAGAATGTTCGAACACCACGTCATGGCAAAGGCATCAAACCAGCTTCGTGACACTAAGCGCTTTCCCTTTGTTGGAGAAGACCCGAAGGTGGTCGAGAAGTTGAGATTGGTCGCGACGAGGTTCAGTCAGTTGCAGGAACAAAGGCATCTTGCCGACTATGACAATTCGATAACCTGGACTCAGACCGACGTGGGCCAGGAGATTTTTAGAACATCTCGCGCAATTGACGCCTGGAAATATATCAAGCATGAGAAGATTGCCCAAAACTACTTGGTGTCTCTCATGATCAAGCCTAGGAACTAGGACTCTCTCCGCGCACGTCGAAGTGACGACTAATCCCCTGCTGGAACCTGCTGAGGTGTGATCACTGGCAATGACCTCTTGCGGCCGACCCAACTCTGCAATGCTGCCATATAGGTGTAGAACACCGGGGTCAGGTAGAGGGTGACCAACTGGGAAAAGATCAGCCCCCCGACGACGGCTAGGCCCAGTGGTTGGCGCGCTTCGCCACCTGCTCCATAGCCCATGGCGATCGGCACCGCGCCGAACAGTGCTGCCATCGTGGTCATCATGATGGGGCGGAAACGAATGAGGCAGCCTTCATAGATGGCTTTAATCGGTTCCAGTCCACGAGTGCGCTCTGCATCGAGCGCGAAGTCAATCTGCATGATGGCGTTCTTTTCAACGATGCCGATCAGCATGATCAACCCGACGAAGGCGTAGATGTTCAGATCCATGCCGAAGAGCGAGAGAGTCATCAGCGCGCCGAAGCCTGCCGAGGGCAGGCCGGAAAGAATTGTCAGCGGATGGATGTAGCTTTCGTACAGAATGCCCAGCACGATATAGACGACGAATACGGCAACCAACAATAGTACCCAGGTATTGCCCTGCTGGCCCTGAAAGGCTTTCGCTGCGCCTTGCCATGTGGTGCTGACTTGCGGAGGTACGTCACCCTTCACTACAGCCTCAATGTCGTCAAACACGCTGCCCAGCGACGCGCCTGGAGCCAGATTGAAGGAAACCGTCGCTGCCGAAAGCTGGCCGTAGTGGTTGACCGACTGTGGCCCGACCACCTGTTTCACTGTCGCCAGAGTATCCAGGGGAATCAAACTACCATTCCCAGCCTTGAAGTAGAGTAGCGAAAGCGCGGTCGGGTCGGACTGAAACTGCGGCTTCAACTCCAACAGTACTTTGTACTGATTCGACGAACCGTAGATCGTTGACACCCAACGGGGACCGTACGCGTCGTAGAAGGAGTTTTCGATTTGATTGGCGTTGACCTGCAGCGCGGCCGCTTTATCGCGATCGATACTGATGTCGATCTGCGGGCTAGTAACGGCAACGTTGGTGGTCACGTCGACTACACCTGGAACCTGTCCAATCTTTTCTTCCAGCCGCGCCGCAGTCTTATATAATTCGTCTTTGTCCACCGACTGCAGCGACAACTGGTAGAGGCTCTTGGTCACCTGCCCACCAATGCGAATCGTGGGCGGGTTTTGCAGATACACCTTCATGCCAGGCAGGTTTTCGAGTTGCGGTCGCAGATCCAGGATGATTTGATCGACCAGTTTCTTGCGATCTTTGCGAGGTTTCAGACGCACGACTAACTGCCCGAAGTTCGGTCCACCGAGCGTGTTCGACGCGGCGCCACCGACCGACGAAGTAAACGCTTCGACGTCCGGATTCTTGCGAATCACTTCTGCCACTGCGGCCTGATACTTTGCCATTTGGTAGTAAGAGGTGCCTTGCGCGGCTTCGGTGATCACGGCTAACTGGTCGGTGTCCTGATCCGGTATGAAGCCCTTAGGGATCTTGCCAAACATGTAGACAGTGCCACCCAGCACCGCGACGAATACCAGCATAGTGGCAGGTCGGTAACGAAGAACCACCGTGAGCGTCCGATCATAGACGTGAAGCATCCAGTCAAAAACGGCTTCAGTCGCGCGATACAAGATGCCGTGGCTGCCGTGCTTCACCCGTAGGAAGCGGCTGCACAGCATCGGCGTCAGCGTGACGCTCACTACGCCTGAAATCAAAATCGCAACGCAGATGGTGACCGAAAACTCGCGAAACAGGCGGCCGAGAATCCCTCCCATGAACAGCACAGGGATGAAGACGGCGGTCAGCGAGAGAGTCATCGAGACGATGGTGAAGCCGATCTCACTGGACCCGACCAACGCGGCCTCCAAAGGTTTCTTGCCCATTTCCATGTGCCGGAAAATGTTCTCCAGCATCACGATCGCGTCGTCCACCACGAAGCCGACTGACAGGATCAACGCCATCATGGACAGGTTGTCCAGGCTGTAGTTCATCATGTACATGACGGCAAAGGTGCCGACGATGGAAAACGGCAGCGCCAGGCTGGGAATCACCGTGGCCGAGACGTTGCGCAGGAACAGGAAGATTACGCCGATCACCAAAGCCAACGTCAGCAGCATGGTGTATTGAACGTCCTGATACGATTCGCGGATGGTGTTCGACCGGTCGTACAGGATGTCCATGTGGACCGACGGTGGCAACTCCTGCTGAAAGATCGGCAGCAGGTTCTTGACGTTGTCGGTGACCGCGATGGTGTTGGTGCCGGGCTGGCGCTGAATCGCGAGTACAATCGCGCGTTGGTTATCGTCGTGCGTGTAATACCAGGAAGCGGTTTTGTCGTCCTCCACACTGTCGACCAATTCGCCTAATTCCGACAAGCGCACCGGAATCCCGCCCCGATACGCGACGACCAGAGACTTATACTGATCCGCACTGGTCAACTGACCGGAGGTCTGTAAGGCGAACGACCTTTGCGGGCCTGTAATCTGCCCAGTGGGCAGGTTGACGTTCCAGGCCTTCAGCGCGTTCTCAACCTCATTGATCCCAATCGAGTGCGAAGCGAGCGCATGCGGATCCATCTGGACGTGCACCGCGTACTTCTGCGCGCCTTGTACCTGCACCTGCGCGACACCGGTAACCATCGACAACCGTTGCGCGATACGTGTCTCGGCGAATTCGTCCAGCGTCCACAAGGGGACCTGCTTGGAGGTGAGGACGACGTAAAGGATCGGCTGGTCGGCAGGGTTGACCTTGGCAAAGGTCGGCGGCGACGGCATTCCCTGCGGCAACTGGCGCGACGCCTGCGTGATGGCAGCCTGCACATCGATAGCGGCACCGTCCATACTGCGATCCAGATCGAATTCCAACGTGATCTGTGTCGCGCCAAGCGAGTTGATCGAAGTCATCGATTCAATGCCGGCGATGGTGGAAAATTGATTCTCCAGCGGGGTCGCAACCGACGCGGCCATTGTATCGGGGCTCGCGCCAGGCAGAGATGCGGTGATCTGCAACGTGGGGAAATCGACGTTCGGCAGATCGCTGACGGCTAACTTTTGATACGCCACGGTTCCGAACAGAGCGATGGCCCCCATTAGAAGACTGGTGGCAATCGGGCGTTCGATGAAGGGTTGCGAAAGATTCATGGGGCGGAGGCGCGATTCAGGTCTGCGTTAGTCGGAAAATCCAGGGGCGGTTGTGGGCCCAATCGACGGAGAACCCTCAGGCGGCAGACTTTCGATGGCCTTGCTGCGGCCCTGGATCTTGGCCATGTAGGTGTAGACAACCGGCGTCAGATACAACGTCATGATCTGCGATACGGCCAGCCCGCCGAGAACCGTCAAACCGAGAGGACGGCGCGCTTCCCCGCCGGGACCGGAACCAAGAGCGATTGGAATTGCGCCCAACATGGCGGCAACCGTGGTCATCATGATCGGCCGGAAACGAATCAGGCAGCCTTGATAAATGGCTTCCAACGGAGTGATGTCGCCGGCACGCTGCGCGGCCAACGCAAAATCGATTTGCATGATGGCATTCTTCTTCACAATACCAACCAAAATGATCAACCCAACAAAGGAATAGATGTTCAGCTCACCCCCAGTCCAGTAGAGCGTCAGCAACGCGCCGAGGCACGCCGAAGGCAGTCCAGAAAGAATGGTCAGCGGATGAATGTAGCTCTCATAGAGAACGCCGAGGACGATATAGACGACCAGCACAGCGACCAAGAACAACATCCCCAGATTGCTGAGCGAATCCTGAAACGCCGCGGCATTGCCGGAGAAGCGGGCCGTCACGCTGGCCGGCAGAATCTCCTTTGCTCGAGCTTGCAGCTTGTCGACTACGTCTCCCAGCGACACACCGGGTTTCAGGTTGAAGGAGACCGTGACAGCCGGAAGCTGACCGGCATGGGCGATGCTCTGGGGCCCGACGGTTTCTTTTACTTTCGCCAACGAATCCAGCGGAACCAGTACGCCGGACGGCGTTTTGAAGGAGATCTTGGACAGGTAATCCGAGAACGCCTGATACTTCTTCTGCACCTCCATCACGACCCGATACTGCGTCTTAGGCGAGTAGATCATCGATACGTTCGACGGACCGTAAGCGCCATATAACGCATTCTGAATATCGGACGGATTCAGTCCATAGACGGCAGCGCGTTCGCGATCAATTTCGATGGAGATCTGCGGGCTCTTAAACTCCAAATCGCTATTGACGTCCTGCACGTCGGGTACTTTGTGCAGCGCTTCTTCCAGATCGTGCGCGCCGGCGTACAACTCTTCGGTGTTCTGGCCTTGCAAGGTGAAATCGTAGTTGCTGCGGGAATTGTAGCCGCCCCCGCCGATGCGGATCGGCGGCTGGATGTTCAGGAAGACATTGAAACCTGCGGAATTGGTCAACTTAGGACGCAACCGCTCCGCGATCTGCTGCGCGGTGGCGGTGCGATCCTGCCTGAACATCGTAAAAAACCGGGCGTTGCTGCTGTTGCCAGCGTTGGTCATGAAGGCTTCGATGTCCGGGTCCTGCTTGACCACGTCGGCGATCTTGCGCTGGTACTCCACCATCTTGAAAAAGCTGGTGCCTTGCGCGGCCTGCACGTTAATCTGCATCTGGTTGGCATCTCCGTTGGGCAGGAAGCCCTTCGGAACCAGCGTGTACAGATAGTAGGTGCCACCCAGGACGGCGAAGAACATCCCGCCCATCACCCAGCGATAGTTCAAGACTCCGCGCAGGCTCCAGGCATAGAAGCGGTAGATCGCCTGATAGCCACCTTCCGTGACGCGGTAAAACCAGCCGGTTTCGGCTTCGTGTCCCTTGAGCAGCAAGCTGGCGAGCATGGGCGACAGAGTGATGGAGACCACGCCGCTGACCAGGATAGCGACGCAGATGGTAACAGCAAACTCGCGGAAGACCCGGCCCAGCATACCGCTCATGAATAGGATCGGAATGAATACGGCAGCCAGCGAAATCGTCATCGAAAGGATGGTAAATCCGATTTCCTTGGAACCCTTGTAGGCGGCTTCCAACGGAGTCAATCCACTCTCAATATGCCGGACGATGTTTTCCAGCATGACAATCGCGTCGTCGACCACGAAACAGACCGATAGAATCAGCGCCATCATCGAAAGTGTGTTCAGGCTGAAGCCGCACAGCTTCATGATCGCGATGGTACCCAGAATCGAGAAGGGCAGAGCGAGCGCGGGGATCAAGGTGGCGCGTCCGCTTCGCAGGAATACAAAAAT
>JBDTUY010000167.1:0-9435 GCA_040007495.1 Acidobacteriota bacterium
CGTGTCCGCAGGCGTATGAGCAAGCGGGTCATAGGATTTTGCTGCGCGAGGAATGCCGCAGTCAGGGGCCACCTTCGGCAGCATGGACAGTTTTTTGCCAGACCGGAAATAGTCATCAGAGCGGCATGGGGGACCTTTATCGCATCGCCTAATAGGAGAGTAATAAAGCAAACGACATTTCCAAGCGATACAATAGCAACCGAGATGAAACCGCAACGTCGCGAATTCCTTCAGACCCTGGCCGCCGGGGCCGCCGTGCTGGGTCTGCCCGGAACTGGCTTTGGGCAGCCGGGCCCTCCAATCACTAAGCTCGCAGACGCGATCACGTTGATTTCGGGAGTAGGCAATAATATCGTCGCTCTGAAATCCGATAGCGGCTATCTCCTGGTTGACTGCGGCGATGCGTTACATGGGCAGGCCATATTGGGTCTAGCGGTGGGCAAGGTCAGCACGGTGTTTAATACACATTGGCATCCGGAATCGACCGGTGGTAATGATGCGATGGCGGCGGCCGGCGCAAAGTTGATCTCGCATGTCAGCACTCAACTTTGGATGACGCAAGAGATCATCCACGATTGGGCGGATTGGGGCAACAAGCCGGGCTGGGAGAAAAAGGTTTATGCTCCGCGAGCCAAAGCCGCTTTGCCCACCGAGACGTTCTACACCACGGGCAAGATGACGTTTGGTGGCGAGCCGATTGAATACGGACTGCTGCAAAATGCGCACACCGATGGCGACATCTTCGTGCACTTCATGAACGCCAATGTGCTGGTTGTGGGCGATGCGGTGCAGCCGGGCAGGTTTCCGTATCTGGATTATCAGACCGGCGGGTGGATCGGTGGCATGCAGACCGCCCAGCGTACGATCCTGGCGCGCACCAATGACGCGACAAAGATTGTCCCGGCTGTGGGTCCTGTAATGACCAAGGCGGAAGTGCAGGCGGGTCTGGATCTGTTAACCAAGGTTCGGGAAGAGTTGGTCAAACTGATGAAGCAGGGCAAGGGTGCTCAGGACATGATCGACGCCCAGGCCATGAAACAGTTTGAAGGACAGTTAACCGGCGATCCAGCTCAATTTCTGTTTACCGCGTATCGGGGAATGTGGGCGCATGTCCGGGAACTGGGCGGCATTGTCTAGGACGTTGATTCGAGATTAAGAAACTGGATTCAGAAACATATAATGCGTATCTTATTTATCTTCGTGTTCGCGACGGGCTTGGCAATAACCGCGACGGCACAGAACGCGAAACCCGCTGCGGCTGCAACCAATCCGCAAAAAGCTCTGGTGGACCGTTACTGCGTCACTTGCCACAATCAACGATTGAAGACCGCCAAACTGGAACTGGACGTCATCGACATTACGCATCCTGAAAAAGACGCGCTCACTTGGGAACGCGCGATCCGAAAGCTGCGTGGGGGGATGATGCCGCCGCCGGGTGCTCCTAAACCCGCGCTGGCCGAGGTCAACGGGCTGGCTACCTATTTAGAGGATGCTCTGGACAAGGCGGGTGCCGCAAATTTCAATGCGGGGAGCGTTCGCCTCCATCGTCTGAATCGGACCGAGTATGCCAATGCGATACACGACCTGTTCGCGATTGACGTAGATGGAGCAGCTCTGCTGCCGACCGACGACATCAGCGACGGATTCGACAATATCGCGAAGGCTCTGCGGGTTTCGCCATCGTTCCTGGATCAGTACATCATGGCCGCGCGAGCGGTGGTGAAACAGGCAATCGGTACGCCGCCGACCAACAAAGAATCCCGCAACACTGTGCGTGGAGTGGATGCGAGCATTCCTCTACCGCCTGGGGCGCGAACTGGGGTTACGGCTCGCTACCTGTTCCCGTATGAAGGCGATTACGAGCTACGTGCGGTGGGCAATCCGGCCGTTTTCACAATAGACGGCGCGAACGTCGACACCAAGGGCCGGACGCATCTTACGGCGGGTTATCACACAGTGGTAGCAGCAACTCCGGGCCGTAGCTTCGCCGACAACGAAGGCGCTCTTCAAGGATTCCTTCCCGGCGCATCAGGAACCGGCTATGCGAGCACCGGCACGGGTGGGGGAGGCGGCGGCGGTGGACGCGGTGGCGCGGGCGGTGCCAACGTCACCGTCAACGGCCCGTTCAACCCCACCGGCAATCCAGTGGAATCGCCCAGCCGGTCGCGCGTGTTCGTGTGCAAGACTCCCGATCCCAAGGAAGAATCGGCCTGCGCGGCGCGCATCTTGTCGAACATTGCCAAGAAGGCGTACAGACGTCCGGTCACCGATCAGGATGTGGCGCCGATTATGAAGTTCTATACCGATGGACGCAAGATCGGCAACTTCGAGAGCGGGATTGAGAACGCGATGGTGGCACTCCTTTCAAGCGCGAAGTTCCTGTATCGCTTGGAGGCTCCTCCAGCGACGGCGAAACCGGGAACCAGCTACAAGCTGAGCAATCTGGAACTGGCGTCGCGGCTTTCGTTCTTCTTGTGGAGCAGCATCCCTGACGATGAACTCCTGACCGTCGCCGAGCAGGGTAAGCTGACCGATCCGAAGATCCTGCAACAGCAAGTACTGCGCATGCTGGCGGATCAGCGATCGAAGAGCCTGACGTCGAACTTTGCTTTTGAATGGCTGAAGATTCGCGACATGTCATCGCTCGATCCCGATTCGTATATCTATCCCGCATTTGACGCATCGCTTCGCACAGCGTTCCGCCGCGAGATGGAACTGTTCGTGGACAGTGTGTTTCGCGAGGACCACAGCGTCGTAGATTTGCTGAGCGCGAACTACACGTTCGTCAATGAACGTCTGGCGGCACATTACGGCGTGGACAATGTCCGGGGCGACCAGTTCAGGCGTGTGACGCTGACCGATCCGAATCGTTTTGGGCTGCTGGGCAAGGGCGCAGTGCTGATGGTGACTGCGTACCCGAATCGGACTTCGCCGGTGTTGCGCGGGGCGTATATTTTGGAGAAGCTGCTGGGAACTCCGCCATCGCCTCCCCCGCCGAATGTCGAAGCCTTCAAAGAAAACAAGGAAGGCGAGACCCCGAAGACGATCCGCGAGATCATGGAGACGCACCGCGCCAATCCGACGTGCAACGCTTGTCATGGCGTGATGGACCCTCTGGGTTTTTCGCTGGAAAACTTCGACACGATCGGAACGTTCCGGGCCATGGACAAATTCACCCGAAGTAAGATCGACACCAGCGGCAAGCTGGTGGACGGCACGCCGGTGAACGGACCCACGGATCTGCGCAATGCACTATTGACGCATCGCGATCAGTTCGCGCAGACCTTTACCGAGAAGCTGATGATGTACGCGATGGGCCGCGAGGTTGAGTACTTCGACATGCCCACTGTTCGGAAGATCATCAAGGATACAAAGCGCGACAACTATAAGTTCTCATCGATTGTGATGGGAATTGTTTCGGCCCCGGCGTTCCAGTCCAGCATGGTGGAAGCGAACCCGGTTGGAACTAACCCAACCGCCCCGAAACCAGTGGCTAAGAATAGCGCTAACCAGAAGAACAGGACCGTGCAGGTCGCCGCCGTAAAGAGTGCAGCCAAGTAGTTATAAGGATCATCGAACATGTTCATCACAAAGAAACATCTATCCCGCCGAACGATTCTGCGTGGAGTCGGAACCGCGCTTGCGCTGCCGCTGCTGGATGCCATGATTCCCGCAGGCACAGCGTTGGCGCAGACTGCAGCCAAGGCCACGCCGCGCGTTGGGTTTATCTACTTCCCGCACGGCGCGGTGCAGGATAAATGGACGCCTACGGGTACGGGCGCGATGGGCGACTTCGGGGATATCTTGAAGCCGCTCGACAAGTACAAATCGATGACGACGGTGATCAGCAATATTGAGAACGCCGCAGCGAACGGACCGGTACACGCGCTTGCGCCGGGAACCTGGCTGTCGGCCACGACTCCGACCACGGGACAGGATTCGCACGCCGGCATGACGATCGATCAAATTGCCGCGAAATATATCGGCCAGGAATCGCCGATGCCTTCACTTGAGGTCGCGACCGATAATCACGGCGGCGGCGGTTTCTGCGATCGCGATTACGGCTGCTCCTACGCGGGCACCATTTCATTCCGCACGCCGAGTTCCCCGCTGCCGATGGAGATCGATCCTCGTAAGCTGTTCCTGCGTTTGTTTGGTCAGGGCGACAACGCGGAGGAACGCGCGCGGCTCTCGAAGCAGTATGTGTCGCTGCTCGACATGTTGGGCGATGAAGTAAATTCGCTGCAGAAAGTGGTCGGGCCGTCGGACAAAGCGATGCTGTCGGATTATCTGGAAAGCGTGCGCGAGATTGAACGCCGCATTCAGAAGATGGAGGCGCGCGATCTATCGAACGTCACGATTCCGAACGCACCCAGCGGCTTACAGCTGCCGATTGACGAGCATCTCAACCTGCTGTTCGATCTGGTGGGCCTGGCGTATCAATCCAACATGACGCGTGTCTTCTCCTTTATGATGGCGGCGGAAGTCAGCGGCCAGACCTATTCGAATATTGGCGTTTCCGACGCATTCCACCCGTTATCGCATCACAACAACGAGCCCGCGAAACTGGAACGCCTGACCAAGGTGCAGGCCTATCACACCCAGGTGTTCGCGAAGTTCCTGGATAAGCTGGCGAAGATGCCGGACGGCGACGGCAGCATGCTGGATCATTCGTTGTTCCTGTATGGCAGCAATATGGCGAACAGTAACGCGCACAACCACTATCCGATTCCGACCTCAATTGTAGGCGGTTGGAAAACTGTGAAGGGCGGGCAGCATCTTGTGCCGCCCGAACGGACTCCACTGGGCAACGTGCTGCTGACGTTCCTGGATCGTATTGGCATTTCGCAAGACAAGGTCGGCAACAGCAACGGAAAGCTGCTGGAGGTTTAGTCGCTTATGAACATCCGGATTGTTGCTCCGCCTGTTACTTCTATGGCTGCGGGATTCCTATTGGCGTGCGCGTCGGTCAGCGCCGCGAGCATGCCGTTGATCGACGCGATCAAGACAGGGCAACACGCCGCTGCCGTGGATGTAATTACCAAGAAATCCGCGGATGTGAACCTGGCGGAAGCCGACGGTTCCACTGCCCTGTTGTGGGCTGCGAATCAGAATGATGCGGATCTGGTGGCACGTTTGGTGAAAGCGGGTGCGAATCCCAACGCGCGCAATAAGCTGAACTCGTCGCCACTTCTGGAAGCAGTGTTAAATGCGAACACGGAGGCGATCAAGGCTCTGCTGGATGCCGGTGCCGATCCTAACGCTGCGGGTCCGGATGGGCAGACACCTTTGATGGTGATCGCGAGAACTGCGAACGTCGCGGCTGCGAAATTACTGATGGACAAAGGCGCGAATCCGAATGCGAAGGAAGCGCAACACAAGCAGACGTCGCTAATGTGGGCTGCAGCTGCGAATCAAGGACCCATGGTGCGGGAGTTACTGGCACATGGAGCCGAGGCGGATGCGAAGACGGCGTTCGATCTGATGGTGGCGTCCGTCAGTGCTGAGCCTCGAGCCCAGCCGCGTTCGCCCGGTGGCATGACGGCGATGCTTTTCGCCGCGCGCGAAGGTTGCGTGGAGTGCGCCAAAGCTCTTATAGAGAAGGGTGCAAAGGTCGATTTGCCCGATCCGGAGGGAGTCACGCCTCTAATCTCTTCTTTGTTCAATGCGCATTTCGACTTCGCGAAGCTCTTGATCGAAAGAGGCGCGAATGTGGACCGCTGGGATTGGTGGGGCCGCGGCCCTGTTTATATGGCGGTTGATTACAATACGCTGCCGCACGGCGGTCGACCGGACCAGCCGTCTATGGATGCGACGCTGCCGATCGACATCGTGCGCATGCTGCTGGACCGAGGGGCGAATCCGAATTTGCAGTTGAAGCTCGCCATTCCGTACCGAGCTACGGGTAACGATCGCGGCCTGGATGGCTTGTTGACGGTCGGAAGTACGCCATTGTTGCGCGCGGCGAAAGCCCAGGATGCGGACGCGATCAAATTATTGCTGGATCACGGGGCGAATCTCGAGCTGGCTAGTAGTCAAGGCATGACGCCATTACTTGCGGCTTCGGGAATCGGATCAGGCGATCGCGACTCGAGGGGCAACTATCGGGCGGCGGATATTCAGGATCGCGCGATTGCGACGTTTGAACTGATGCTGAGTCACGGCGCACAATTGAATGCGCCGGCGGGTCGGCAGGGTCAAGTACCCTTGCAAGGAGCAGCCATGTGGGGTTGGGATCGCGTCACAGGGTATCTGTTGACCAAAGGCGCGACGATCAACCAGGCGGATTCGCGAGGGTTTACCGCGCTCGACTACGCGCAAGGTCGTGGAGGAAGCACAGGCAACGCATTCGATGTTTCCGCAGGTCGCAAGCTGACGGCGGATCTGCTGATCGCTAAAGGCGGTGTGATCGGAATTCCGATTCCGCAACCGGCTGGCGGTCGAGGCGGAGCGCCGGGTGGTGCTGCGGCCCCTGCAGGCGCGGGTCGTGGTGGAGCGGCGGTCGGCGGAACTCCTGGCGCAGGCGCGGGGGGAGGCGGTCGTGGCGGTGCTGGGGGTGCAGGCCGAGGCGGTGCTCCAGCAGGTCGCCAGCAATAGCGTCGCGCAGAACGCGGGATCTCGCCCTGCATCCTTTTCTCTGTAGCAACATCCAAACAGAACAGCCATTTTTAGGGAGGTTCAAAGGATGATTGACCGCAGACCATTTGAGCAATTGGGCGGTGGGGATTTCGGTTGGCTGAAAGCCAAGCATCATTTCTCCTTCAGCGAGTATTACGACCCGAAGCGCATGGGGCATGGCAGCATACGCGTGTGGAATGACGATGAGATCGCTCCGCATACGGGGTTTCCGAAGCATCCGCACGCCAATATGGAGATCATCACGTACGTGCGCGATGGCGCAATTAGCCACGAGGACAGCTTGGGCAACAAGGGACGAACCGAGGCAGGTGACGTTCAGGTGATGAGCGCCGGTTCTGGAATTCGGCATGCGGAATTCAATAGTGAGCCAACGCTGACCCGCATCTTCCAGATTTGGATTCATCCGCGAGAAAACGGCGGAATACCAGCGTGGGGAGCCAAACCTTTTCCAAAGGGCGACCGCGCGGGCCGATTCGTAACACTGGCCAGTGGGTTCGAGGGAGACGCAGATGCGTTGCCGATTCGTGCCGATGCTCGGGTGCTGGGGGCAACGCTTCACAAGGGTCAAACCGTGGAAGTGCCGCTGGAAACGGGCCACAATGCGTATCTGGTTCCTTCGACCGGTTCTATCAGTGTGAATGGAGTAAAACTCAATGCTCGCGATGGCGCGGCGATTGAGGCTGAAGACATTCTGCTCATCACGGCTTTAGAGGATTCCGAGGTGGTGCTGGTCGACACGGCGGAGTAAGTCAAGGTGGCGTGAGCTTTCACGTGCATAGTAGCATCAACTCCGCTATGAGGATTCCTTGGGAGGCTGAAGCCCCCGTGCTCGAGGAATCGCGCGCCACGTCGACACGATTGGATCGTCAGTCAGCAGACGCGGTAAGATAACCATTCCGTTGTCTTCCGCCCTGCTGGGCCTTATGTTGCTGACTCCGTGGGATCTTCATTGACGTCCGGCTCGCCTCAAGATTCGCTGCTGGATGCGGCAGAGTTCGTTATCTGCCGCGTCGTCCGCCGAAAGCTGCATGTCACGTTGCGCACTGACGATGGCCGCGAGCGCAATGCGGACGCATTGGACCTGCTGGGTGACATACGCCTCAAATTGGTCCGCAAACTGGCTCCTTTAACACCCGACCAAGCCCCGCAGCCGATTACCGACTGGGAGGGCTTCGCAGCTACGGTCGCCTATAACACCTGCAACGATTATCTACGAGCGAAATATCCGCAACGCACACGGCTCAGGAACGCACTGCATCGGCTGTTCGACAAGGCGGACGGCTACGCTGTGTGGGGTGACGCGCATGGCGAGTTGATCTGCGGCTTCGTTGGGCAACGATCGACTGCGGTTAATTCGAAGGCCGTTCCAGACCTGCTGAACCATCCTGACTCGTGGGCCGCGCACCTGCCCAAGCAGACCCTTATCGCGCAACCTCTGAACGATCTCTCCCCCAAGTCCCTGCTCGCCCTGGCCGACGCGATCCTGACGTATGCGAATGCACCAGTAAGTTTGGATCAAATGTTAGTAGCGGTCCAGCGGATCTGGGGCCTCCAAGACGGAATGGATGTTTCACTCTCGTCGAATGACAGTGAGGATGAATCGGCTCCAGTGGAGCGGTTGGCCTCAAAGGAACCCTCGCCTGACTCCTCCTGGCTGACCCGGGAACGGCTCAAACTGCTGTGGGGCGCGATTCTGCAACTGCTCCCTTGGCATCGAATCGCCTATTTACTCAACCTTCGCGACGGCGAACTTGAGGCGTTCCCATACTATGGCGTTGCAAGCCTGGAAGAGATCGGTTCCGCAATTGGCCTCACCGACGATCAATTCCGGATTCTGGCAGACGAACTTAGATTAGACGAAAACCAACGCAGCCAAGCGACCATCCTGCAGGGAAGCGGCCAGAAGTTCATGCTGTATGTGAAGTTCATCCCGTTAGAGGACACCATCATCGCGAATACGCTCGGGGTTACCCGCGCACAGGTAATTGCCTATAGAAACAAGGGGATCGAGCGGCTCCGACGGAATCTGAGGGGGAATGTATAGTGCTCAATATGCTTAGGAAATCTTTTTGGGCAACGTGGGAATATCGGACCGACGCGAGCGTCCTTCCTCATCACGGGCGGAAGTTCAGGGCATAAAAATAAAAGATGACGCGCCACCTCACAAACGACGAATTGCGGAAGTTCCAGGAACGCAGCCTGGACCCGCAGCGGTTGTTACAGGCCGACCGGCATCTGGCGGCTTGTTCGGAGTGCCGTGGAGTTTTGCGCCAAGCCGGTTCCAAGCCAACAATCCCGGAGTTGGCCCCGATCACGGAAGGGCCTCTGCATCCGAGTTACGAACAACTCAGCGCCTACATCCATGATAAGAACAGCGTCGGGAGCGAATGGATTCAGGGTCATGTGCTTGCGTGCACTAACTGTGCCGCCGAGTTGCAGGATATGCAGGCCTTCGACATCCGCTTGACCAATGAAGCGGCATTCCCACCATTGGCCGCAGCGACGCCATCCGCCACAGGCGTATTCGACCGATTGCAGGAATGGCTGAGGGGACCCGAAAGTTCTCCCTATGGCAATGGCCGATTCGCGTTTTCATCCGCGGCCTTGCTGGCAGTCGGGATCGGCCTGATGGCACAGGTCCGGTTATCGCACACGGAGGGCTTGGCAAGCCCAGTCGGTATCAATGGCGCAACGGGCTCTCCGGCCAGTGAATTTGAGTTTTATGCGGGGCTTGCAGTGCTGATCGCGGGAGCCGCAGCGCTCCCGATCATCGCGATTCTCGCGTACGGCACCACG
>JBDTUY010000168.1:0-9416 GCA_040007495.1 Acidobacteriota bacterium
CTCATCACGGCTGGGTTATTCATCGCGGGTGGTTTTTTTGCCTATTACGTGGCATTCAAACACGCGCTGGTGTTTTTGTTGAGCCTAAGTGGAGAGGACATTAAGAACCAGATCGAGATCGGCAAGTATTTCGATACTTTTTTGACGGTCATGCTGGGTTCGTCACTGCTGTTCCTGATGCCGATTGCGGTCTTTTTCAGTACGCTCCTTCGCCTGACAACGCCGGGCTTCCTGATGCGGCATTCGCGCTACGCGGTGCTGGCGATCGTAACCCTGGCCGCCGTGGTGACGCCGACCCCCGATCCCATCAACCTTGCGATTCTGGCGGTGCCGCTGTTATTGCTCTACTTCCTCGGCGTGTTCGGCAGTTACCTGCTGGTACTGAACCGCGAAGGCCAAGAGTTCCCCTGGAAGGCATTCTTTATATGGTTTTTATCGGCATTGGCAGTTGTCGGCGCAGTGGTGGCGTGGATGGTCAACAGGGATCAGTTCCACTTCATAAACCACTGGCCATTTTTGACTCAGTAGCATTCGGATAGGACTGCGCCCGAATGCTGGATGGGGCTGGAAGCTTTTATGAGCGAGCGTGAACCTACATCTGAAGACCCGCGTCTGAAGCGCCTCTCGAAGGTCTGTCTCGCGTTGCCCAACACCGAACGCGCGTTGCAAGGCTCGCATGCGAGCTTCACCGTTCGCCTCAGCAAAACGAACACGAAAGTGTTTGCGTACTTCTTGAATAACCATCACGGCGATGGCATCGTGTCGGTGGCCTGTAGGGTTGGGCTGGGAGACAATCAGGCGTTGGTGGAGGCGCAACCCGATCGATTCCATCTTCCTGCCTACATCGCACATCGCGGCTGGGTCGGCCTCCGCCTGGACGCGGACAAAGATGTCGGCAAAGTGGATTGGGCCGAAGTTACCGAACTGGTGCAGGGCAGCTACCAGTTGGCAGGCGCATCCAAGGCAAAAGGGAAGACGTAGCGGCTATCGCTTCGCCCAGTACCGATTCCTGGCCTGCACACTCAGACCCTTTTGTTTCGTCGTCAGCTTCAGGGTGCGGAATTCGGAGATCTCCACCGGCCGGTCCGATGTGAAACCCATGCTGTACTGGCTTCGCATCTCCTCTTGGATGAGTTGGTAGATCTGGTCGATACCGACCTTTTTGCTGACTTCGAAGTACGATCCCCCGGTTTGCTTCGCCAGTTTCTGCATGGCGTTGCGGCCATCGGCTCCGTAAGATCCGATTCCATACACGGCGTCTGAAAACAGGATGGAATAGATCAGCGTATCGGCCTTCTGCGCCGCCTCGATCGCTTCCGAAAGGCCGAACTCACTCCCGTTATCCTCACCATCCGACAGTATGACCATCGCCTTGCGGTCATTCTCGCGGCCCCGCAAAACCTCGTTGGAGGCTTTCACAACGGCGTCGAATAACAGCGTGCCGCCGCCCCTCTGCATCCGCAGTTCATTGTTACTGGGTATGTCAAGAAAAGGTAGAGCGTTCTCTAACGCCTTGCGCGAGGAAGTGAGCCTCTGCCGCATTAAAATCGCGAAATCAAACTGCACCATGAAGACCTGGTCTTTGGGCTTCAGCACTTGATCTACGAACCGGAGGCTTGCGCTGCGCTCGGAATCCAACAGCCTGGCCTGACTCATGCTGGTGTCAATCATCAGCCCGATGGTCAGCGGAAGTTCCGATTCCTGTGAGAAATAGCGGATGGTCTGCGGGCGTCCGTCTTCTAACAGCGTGAAGTCGTCCTTGGTCAGGCTGCGGACGAATTGGCTATCTTTGCCGCGAACTGTTGCGACTAAGTCGACGACCTTGACGGAAGAAGAAAACGTCGGCTTGTCATCCGGAACTTCAATCGGAGCCTGCGCTCCGGCCAAGGTCGCGCCAGCTACCAGCGATGCGCCTAGGCGCAGGAACTCCCGCCGTGAATTCCAGTCATTAAGAGGCGCGATAGGGAGAGTTGCGATTGGGCGTGGCATCGATTTTCAATAAGCAGACTTCCTATACGACGCCGTTTGCTGGGCGTTGGTTTCACCCCGTCCAGAGGGGATCAGTCTTTCAGCAAAGATCGGATAAACACAGCGGGATGAACGCCTTCCGCGTCGCTTAAGTCCGCCACTTGATGCCTGCAGGAGGTTCCCGGTGCGATCAAAACGTCGCCTTTTTGCATGGATTTAACGGCGGGCAGCAGTTTGCGGCTCGCGATGGCGACCGAGACGTCGTAATGTTCCGCCGAATAGCCGAAGGATCCGGCCATCCCGCAGCAGCCTGCGTCGAGATCGACGACCGTTGTATTCGGAACCTGAGCCAGTAAAGCTTTGGTCGCATCCAGCAAGCCCAAGGACTTCTGATGACAGTGACCGTGCAGCAGGATCCGGCGTGGAGTGCTGGGAGCTGCGATCGGAAGGTCGAGGGTCGCGGCGAATTCTTCAAATAGCAGGCTCGACTCGGCGACGACTTTGGCTTTCCGCTGCGCCTCGCCACGCAGGAGTGACGGCGCGTCTTCTTTGATCGACGACAGGCAGCTCGGCTCCAGAAACAGGACCTTCTGGCCGGACTGAACGATTTGGAACAGTCCCTCGATCGTCGGTTCGAGTGTCGCCTGTGCGTCGGATAGCAGACCTTTTGAAATCAATGGTCGCGCGCAGCAACCCGGGCGTGCGATGTTCACCGTGCAGCCGCCGCGTTCTAATACTTCTGCTGCCGCGATGCCGATCTCGCGGTCGTAGTGGTTGGTGAAGGTGTCGTTAAAAAGCGTGATACCTTGGCCGCTCGCTTTCGTTCGCGGTTCCGGTCGGGCGTTTGACCATTTCGCGAAAGTGTCCCGTCGCCATTCGGGCAATTTACGGCGTGAGTCGATCCCGATCATGGATGCCGTGGCCGATGCTACCCAATTCGAGATCGGTGCGAAACGGCTGCCCCAAACGGAAGCCTGTGCGATGCCGCCCAAGGCTCTGGCCTGCAGAGGCGTGCCGTGGCGCGACCAGTAATCCGCGAGGAACTCGCTCTTGAAGCGTGCGACGTCCACGCCCACTGGGCATTCGGCTTTGCATGCCCGGCATTCCAGACAAAGGTCCAGGACTTTGTAGACACCTTCGTCCCCCAACCCGGATTCGCCCAAACGCCCGCTCATCGCCAAACGCAATACGTTGGCTCGGCCACGTGTCGAATCCGATTCCTCTCGGGTCGCCATGTACGAGGGGCACATGTTGCCCGATTGCTTCTTGCGGCACGCGCCCACGCCGCTGCACATTTCGACCGCCCCGCCCATACCGCCGTAATCGGAGTAGTCGAAGTAGGTTTTCGGATTCGGCGTCTGATAGCCCGCGCCGAAGCGCAGGTTCGATGTCATCGGCGGCGAGTCGACGATCTTGCCGGGATTGAAAATATTGTGCGGATCAAAGGTGCGCTTAATCTCGCGGAACGCTTCGTAGAGCGTGTCCCCGAACATTTGCCGCATGAAGGGACCGCGCACTAGTCCATCGCCATGTTCTCCCGATAGCGCGCCGCCGTACTCCAGCACCAGATTCGCGACCGCCTTCGCGATCGATTCAAACTTCGCGATGCCCTCCGCCGTCTTCATGTTGACGACGGGTCGAACGTGCAGGCATCCGACCGAAGCATGTGCGTAGATACCAGCGCTGGTCTGATGCGCTCGGATGATCTCGAGAAACTTGCCGATGAACTCGCTTAGCCGTTCTGGTGCGACGGCTGTGTCTTCGACAAATGAGATCGACTTCGCGTCGTCCTTCACTGCCATCGACAGCCCAAGCGCGGCTTCACGCAAGTGCCAAACCCGCTGCTGACATGCGGGATCGGTCTCGGATAAAAACGATGCGCCGCGACCTTGCGCCCGCAGATCGGCCTCAAGCGCGGCCAGACGCGGCGGCAAATTCTCTTTGAGATCGTCGTAAAACTCAACGCACAGGGTCGCGCCGGGGTCGCCTGCAATGAACGTGCTTCGGATCTGATCGAGCGCCGCGTTTTGGCGGGTGTTGTCCAGAATCGCCTTGTCCATCACCTCCACCGCCGACGGTTTGTGGACCAGGATCGCGGGGGTTGCAGATAGAGCCTCTAACAAATGATTGAAGCCGATCACCATCACCGCTTTGAACTTTGGCAACGGCACCAGTTTGAGCTTGGCTTCGAGTACGACGCCCAGCGTGCCTTCCGATCCAACCATCATCATCGCCAGATTCACTGGCTTTGCGGGGTCGACGAATTCGTCCAGGTTATAGCCGCCCACTCGGCGCAGGACCTTGGGATAGCGGCGGTCGATTTCGTCGCGATGCCGATCGGCCAAGCCCAGCACGGTTCGATAGCAGGCGGCTTCGAGCGAATCGCCCGTTGGCACTTCACTGCGCGGGATCTCGCGGAAATCCACGACGCTACCATCTGACAGCAGCACAGTCTGTTCCAGTACGTGATCGATGGTCTTGCCATACAGGACGCTGCGTGCCCCGGCGGAATTGTTCGCCATCATCCCGCCGATCGAGGCGCGGCTCGCGGTGGAAATGTCGGGCGCGAAGCGCAGGCCCAGCGGCTGTAGCTGCGCATTCAATTCGTCTAGAACGACCCCAGGTTCGACGCGTGCCCAACGCTCTTCGGCGTTCACTTCCAACACGCAATGGAAATACTTCGACGTATCGATCACCACGCCTTCGCCAATCGCCTGCCCGCCTTGCGATGTGCCTCCGCCCCGCATCGTCACGGGGCAACGGTAGCGCGCACACAACTTCACAGCACCCGTTAGAGCTTCGCGCGTGCGCGGAATCACGACGCCCAAGGGGCGAATCAGATAGACGCTCGCGTCGGTCGAATAGAGCGCCCGGGTGACGTTGTCGAAGCGGACTTCCGCGTCTAACGCAGCAAGCTCGCGTTGTAAATTGGCCGCATCTATCGCGACCGGCGTGACTTGAACCAAGGCCGCCATGCTCAGGCCCCAACCTGTGGCAGATGACCGACTGTGTTTCGCGGGGTAGCGACCGGGCGGGCAAGAGGTAGCGGCGAGGCGGACACTAATCAGCAGCGTAGCAAAGTCAGACTGGCCGGTGACAATGTGCTGATTTGCGACAATGGCCTAGCGAACGAAACTAGATCGAGGGAACCTAATTCTTTGTCCCAGTTCACGCTGCCAGGATGGAGCGATTCTGCTGGGCATCGTTTTGGCGGACGGCAGTGTGGCCTTTGCAAAAGACCGCATTGCGGTCACCAGGCGTTTGTCCAAAATGCCACAGCCCTGGCAGCCGTCCGTCAGAAAGCCGCTTTCGCTTCACCACCCCTTGCGCGAAAGACGGATGCAATCAATGGACCGGATCGCGCTGTGGCGTGATCGATTCGGTGGTGAACGATGCCGCGTCCCAAGGCTATTCGGCTGAAGGCGACCCTTTGCCGGAATGTTCGATCCGATCCGATTGCCGCTGGTTCATGCAGTCCGAGGCAAGCGCGTGTACGGTCTGCGTTCAGGTAGTAACAGAGTCCAGGTTAGTGTCGTAAACCAGAAGTGCGTGCAAATAAGTCCACAATACCGACGAACCGCCTTGCCCGTAAACGGGCGACGGGCAGGGAGCGGAGTCTTCCTTGGTGTACTGCGATACTTTCAGCACATCCTATGCCACCACATCATCGATCAACCTATCGATGGCCTCCGGCGACATCCGGCCGTGCACCGTTCCATCCAACATCACGTTGGGCGACTTCGTACAATTGCCCAGGCAGTAGATGGCGTAAAGAGTGAACCGACCGTCCGCCGTCGTCTCTCCCAATTTCGCGGAGAAGCGTTTCTCAACGTGTTCCACAAGCGCATCGGAACCCTTGGACTGGCAGTTCTCGGCGCGGCACACCCTTAATATGTGGGCTTCCATCGTGTGAAAAATACTACTCTACCCTATATGCGACCCGAGCCTTCGCGATATGAGTTTCTCATCGATAGCTACCGTACAGAACGTCTCAAAGTCTTGAGCGTTTGGAGCATGTTCCATGATCGCGACCTGCCCATCCGCCCCAACCCGGCAGATCCGCGAGGCCGCGACGTCCACTCCATCTACGGCCCAACAGCAGACACCGGTGGCTTAGCAGCGAACGGAGCACGGTTGATTTGCCCTTATCCCGATGAAGCCGCATTGCTACCCAAAGCCCCGCTGTCAGGCCCAGGCGAAAAGCCCCCAACCGAGCGCCCCCGTTAACCCCGCACCGTTAGCCCCCGTCGTAAAGGCCGGGGATCATGCGTTCAGATTGGCCTCAAATTTGGAAGTCCGCCGTAGCGCCGCTTGCCATAGTGCGATTTATGATATATCGTAATTCATAGTATGGCGAGAAAACCCAAAGCCGGACCCGCATCCGATCCGGAAATGCTGATCCTGGCCAGCTTGGCTTCGGGACCCAAGCATGGCTACGCGGTCATGGGCGACGTGGAGGCGTTTTCTGGCGTAACGATGGGACCTGGCACTCTCTATACGGCCATCACCCGGTTGGTGGAAAAGAAGCTGATTGTTCCTAAAGCGAGTCCCGGGCGTCAGCGTCCGTATCAGCTTACGCGCACCGGTGCACGCCTATTGGGCACGCAATTGAACGACATGCAGCGAGTAGCAGCGGCGGGATTAGAAAGATTGCGGACCGCATGAAGCTTCGGGAGCTTGGCATTCGACTGCTCGTACGTTTCTATCCCGCGGCTTGGCGGCGCGAGTTTGGTGAGGAGTTCGTAGATCTGCTGCTGCGTTCGCCCCTTAGCGTACCCGTATTGGCGAATGTCTTAGTCGGTGCCTTCGGCGAACGTGTAATGAACTTGTTTCGACGAATCGTAGGAGGTGACGAAATGGCGGACCGAACTTTTAATGCGCGCTATGACCGAATGGCGAAGATCGGTACCGGCATCGCGGTGGCGGTCTTGGTCGCCGTGCCTCTGATGGCAATGCGTGCCGGAACGGTAGCAGCGTTTGTCGCCCTGGTATCGGCGGCGGTAATTGGTCTGGGCTTTGCGTATTCCCCGCGCGGGTACGAAATCTCCGGCGGAGCGTTGCGGGTGAAGCGACTCGTCGGCGACGTCGTGTTTCCCTTGAATACGCTTCGCTTCGTGCGGGATGCTAATGCGGCGGACTTCTGGGGTTGTGTCAGGTTGTGGGGGAGCGGCGGCCTTTTCGGCTATTACGGTTTGTTTTGGTCAAAAGCGCTTGGACGGTCCAGGTGGTATGTAACCGATCGCAGCAAGGCTATGATTTTGGCCGATGGCGACAGAGTGATTTTGGTTAGCCCGGACGATCGCGAAGCATTTGTCGCGGCGATCCCGCACAGAGATTCGGCAATGACGGCGACGGCTTCTGGATCGGCGAGCGGAGTAGCAGGCTCGCTGGTCGTTGGACTGGCGATCGGCGGTGTGACATTGGGCTTGGTCGCATCCGCCATGCTGTATTCACCGGGCCGCCCTCCCGTGGACTTGACGCGGGATTCGCTGGTGATTCATTCGCGGTTCTACGGGATGACAGTGCTCGCATCCAGCGTCGATGTGTCTGGGGTGCGTGTGGTGGATTTGCAGACGGACCCCGACTGGAAGCCGGTTTTACGAACCGGCGGGTTTGGAAATCCATTCTATCGAGCTGGGAATTTCCGGACGGCAAGCGGGCGGGCGGTGAAGCTATTCACCACAGGAACCCAGCGGTTGCTGCTGCTGCCTCCGTCTCGTGAGGACGGAACTCCAGTGTTGTTGGATGCGGCGGACCCGGATCAGTTGGCCGCGCGGGTAAGGGCTGAATGGTCAGGCCGGTAGGGCATCCTCGTCCCCGGCCTCCCATTGCAGGCGCTGCATAACTCTTGGGCCGGCACGCAAGCCGATAGAAGCTGATAAACAGCACAGGGTTGACTGATTTCAGCCACCTTGTTTGGTCCGTCCTGCCGCGAGCCAACATCTTCCCTCCCTGCAACACTTAACAACTTGACGCGCCATTGGCCTTCAGCGCCATGTATATGCTCAAGTCAGGAATTCGGCCGTCGATCATCGGATAGCCTGGATCGACCCTTGAGCATGCCACGCGCGTAAGCGCTCAGGTAAGTGCAGCCCCGGCCGCAAGGGTGGGGATATGAAAAGTATCTCCGACGTCCACCTCGGAGACGGCGAAACTAAAAGTCAGCAGCCGAACTACGCCTTCACCAAGCCCCTCACCGCAGCAAATCTTCCAACTGCACTCGAGCATCCGTCTTGCTATCGCGATACTTGACGATCACCGGCGTGTACAACGAAATGCCCCAGTCCTTGCCGTGGCTCTTCGTGATCGCGCGCGAACCAGCAACCACAACCGCACCTTCCGGAATCACCAGTGGAGCATCGTCGGTCGCGGTCAACACCACCCCGCGCGCGACATCATAGACTGGCGTCGACCGCGTCAGAATCACGCCGCTACCCAACACCGCGCGGCGCTTCACTATCGTGCCTTCATAGACGCCCGTGTTACCGCCCATCATGACGTCATCCTCAATGATGACGGGCATCGCACCCACCGGTTCCAGCACGCCGCCAATTTGCGCAGCCGCCGAAATGTGGCAGTTCTTCCCGACTTGAGCACAGCTCCCAACAAGGGCGTGGGAGTCGACCATCGTGCCATCGTCCACCCACCCGCCCACATTTATGTACATCGGCGGCATGCAAGTCACGCCCTTGCCTACAAAGCAACCATCACGAATGCTGGACCCGCCCGGCACAATGCGCACGCCGCTCGAAGCCGAAAACTGCTTCACAGGATACGTAGCTTTGTCGAAAAACGGCTGCCGAGTCGTATCCACAGACATATCGACGATCCCGCCCAAACGGAACCCGAGCAGAATCCCCTTCTTCACCCACGTGTTCACGCGCCAGCCAGTTGCAGAGTTCGCATCCGGCTCAGCAGCGCGAATCTGTCCCGCATTCAGCGCTGCTTTGAAGCGCGCAAACAGCGCGAAGTGATCTTCCGTGTAAGCCGACGGCTTGTTGTCAAATAAGTGTTCGATTTCAGTCTGCATGTGTGCCTCGCGCATTCCCCGTCAGCAGTCCGTTCGCCTTCAGAACCGCTTCAATCTTGCTCTTTGTCGCCTCCGACGGCGGAACCATCGGCAATCTCCACACTGGCTCTAAGAGACCCATCATGGCCATCGCAGTCTTCGCCGGAATTGGATTCGGCTCGATGAAGTTGACCGTCATTAGGTCGAAGAACTTGCGTTGAATCGCACGAGCACCCGGGTAATCACCCGCCAGCGCCAACTGCGTCAACTTCGTCATCTCCGCAGGAATTTCATTCGACGCCACCGAGATCAAGCCGTGCCCACCCAACGCGATCAACGGAATCGTGATCGCATCATCGCCGCACAGGATCGCGAAATTTTCCGGAAGCTGCTGCACCACGCTAGCCATTTGCGAGATGTTTCCCGAGGCTTCCTTCAC
>JBDTUY010000169.1:0-9367 GCA_040007495.1 Acidobacteriota bacterium
GTCGGATGCCATCCGCTTTTCCAAACTCT
The DNA here is from genome assembly GCA_040007495.1 of Acidobacteriota bacterium. Lineage (GTDB taxonomy): Bacteria > Acidobacteriota > Terriglobia > Bryobacterales > Bryobacteraceae > Palsa-187. Next base: position 30 of record JBDTUY010000169.1, read on the forward strand.
TACCCCGAGTATTTCGACGGCGTCATTTTCAAGGCCAATATGAAAGACTCGCCAAGCCATTTGGCGAAAGCGTATCATCGAGTCGAACCCGACATGCCCATCGCTGGTTCGTATCCTCGATACCTGCACAGGCCATCCCATCGCTACTTCGCTCCGGGTCGCCTACCTCGCAAATACTGGGACCGAAAACTCCGCGGCGAAGTCCGCTCCTTTTAGGGGAGCTGTCGCCGATAGCAGCCAGTCATACTCGTCGCGTCCGCCTCGGGCGCTGTCCTCGAAACCCTTCGGGACAGGCATCGTGATCACTACCATCGCACCATCCGGGGACTGGATCACCGGGACGTTGGCGTCCGCTTTCCAGACGACTTCGGTTACGGTCCTGGTGGTTTTTGAGTTCGACGTTTTATAGGAATGCTCGCAGCGTAACACCACGTTCACTTGTTGGGCGTCCAACGCACCGGATACGAAGAGGGAGGCCTGCAATGGCTCTCCCGGTCTGGCGGGTAGGGTTTCGAGCTTCAACCAGGTCTTCCCGAATCGTCTGGCGCGTGCGATCGACACTACAGACCAATAGATCAATCCAATGCCAAAGAGCGGCACGACCAGGAAGGTCAAGGCCCAGTAGTGCCCTTCGGCTACTTCGCGCGGTGTGACTAGCAGCACGGGAAAGCTGGTGAGGTTGAACACCACCGCCAGAGACGTTTGCATGATCGCGTCCATCTTCTGCAAGGAGGGGATCTTCTCGCCAACCCATTCGACGCGATGCTTCCAGGGCTGGTCGGGGAACTGCTTGATCAGCTCTGCCTCTTTCCGCATTCTGATCCGCGTGTAGTAAGAGGAGATAAGGATCGCCCATCCGCCTCCGCCGAATAAAGTGACAAACACCAGATAAAAGCCCAAAGCTTCCCAGCGGAGAACCGGCTTCAGAATGGCTTCCGAGGGATCTCTGGGATTGACGTGCGCGGGATAGGGTTGTTGCCGCTCGCGATAGCCGCTCAGTTCCTGGAGCGCGTCTTGGCGGAACGTGCCCAGGTTGTCTGCCGTATATACGGAGAACCGATGGCTGGTGTAGGTCTGCCCGTTCACTTTGTAGACGTAGGTGACCAGCAGGCGTTGGCTGGACCTGGTACCCGGCTCATTCTGTAGCTCCACGCTCTGTATGATCGCTGGCACTGTTGGCCACGACTGCGCGATCACCAGGGTGATGAGCATGCGCAACGTGACGAACGCGAGCGCAGTTCCAATCAGTGCCAACGGCCCAGCCAAGATCGCGGAGAAAGTCACACCAGGAGACGAAGTCGGCGTATCTAGCTTCTGCATGAGTTCAATTCTGCCACGAAGGAAAATGGGAGAGAAGGTCGGTTCCGCGACACTCTATAGCGGATCGACAAAGGGGATCGACAGAAGGGGGATTCGCGAGGTCGTCAATCGCGTTGCCGCCGGTCGCGAGGAGCCTTTTGTGGATCACGGGGATTGGCTGTACGACGAGCACGGACTGGGGAAGTAGCGGAGGCGCCGGACACGCCTGATATTAAAGTGGGCGGATTTCACGCAGCTCCCATACGCTGGCGGAACCTCACGACATGAACTGATCCATCAAAGTGAATGCTTGAGAGTTCATCGAGCATGATGGCTTGAATTTGGTCAGTGGAACCGCCGCCGGAGCCTGCTCCGATCAAGGGAAATGCAACGGAACGGCACTTGATCTCTGCAACTATGCGCATAGCGCTTTGCACGGACTGACGCACTGAGGATTCAGACGAGCGCCACCAGGCATCAATTCCTGCAACGTGGATGATGCCTCGGAATGGGAGCCGTCCGGCTGAGGTCAGGACTGCCCCGCCGAGTGGAATCGGACCCTGGCGCGCGACTTCGCGGAAGGGGCCCGTTCCAGCCCGACGCTTGATTGCGCCTGAGACGCCCTGAGGTAGTAAGAGCCACCAGGGGATGATATTGCGGTTCCAGGCATTGACGATGATCTCGACAGGTTGATCGAGGAGGTCACCTTCAATAGTTTGGACTTGCATGATTCGTCTGAAACTCGACCGCTTGAACTAGCTCGCAACTCCGTGGACTACATCTAAGGCCGTAAAGACAGTTGGAAATGCACACCCTCAGCCGTCTGGAGCGCATTGAGGATGCTCGCAAGGTTCGCCGCCGAGGGACTGCCCTTTGGCCCGAGCATGCGCATTAGGCTCTTGGCTGGAATGTCGGTTTGCTGTTCGAGTACCTGAAATCCGACGGTTGCGTTGACGTAGTTACGCAGGACGGCTTTGCCGGTTTCAAGGTCGCCATTCAGGTAGCTTTCGACTGCTTCGCGCAATAGTGCTTTTCGAAATTTTGGGTCGGACTGGGCTCTGGCTCGGATGGTCTCTTTGAAGTCATGGGTTAGGGGCATGTTTCTTCCTCCGTTTGTAATCCGTCCAACAGTTCTGTGCTGCCGTTATGTCTTGACTCTGGCGCTGCTTCGAGCCACCACCGAGTAGGATCACGAGGCGCTCCCCGTCCTTGCCGAAATAGATGCGATAGCCGGGGCCGAAATCGACCTTGTATTCGAGCACCCCACCGCCGACGCCTTTTGCGTTCGAGAGATTTCCACGCTCAATGCGCGTGAGAGCGATGGCCACCTTGGCGGCTGCGATTGCATCCAAGCTGTCGAACCATTTTGGCAAAGTGTTGCTTACCGATTTCGTCCACGTAGCCGCGAAGCTCGAACACGCCATTATAGTAACATATTCGTCACCATGAGTCGTTACCGGGCGACTGACCGCAAGAGGCCGCTAGGGCCACAGTTGCGAACTGTGTAGTATGCGAACGATCTCAACCGCTTCTTCTCCTACTCGGTAGATGATCACGAAAGGGAGGCTGGAGGAGACCAGTTCCCTAGTACCTGGCTTTCGTCCTAATCGTCCCCGAAGCGGCATCTCTTTGAGGGAATCGGAAGAGTCATACAGGGCCATGGCCGCACGCCGGACTTGCGTCGCCCCAAAACGTTCTTCCGTGTAGTCGCAAAATATGTGCCAGATCGTTGGTCGCTGGTTTCGTCCCTCGGACGAACATTACGCCGGAAACCGGGTTGCAAGTATCTTGCGCACCTCGCCATGTTCGACAAACTCGCCTCGATCAGCCGCAAGGAGTCCCTTATCGACTTCATTGGAGAACCATTCGTCATAGTTCAAGAGCCGTTCCACGGCCTCCTGCACAAGGGCTTCGGTCGCGCGGCCTTGCGATGCGGCCAGGCGCGATAAGCGAGCTTGTTGGTCAGGGGGCAATTGCACTTCCATGGTGGTCTCCCGCTCTTTCAGCCTAACGGACATCGGGAAGTGATGGTCATGATGCCCTCTATCCTTACAATAACGGATTGGCGACTCGGTGTTTTTCCCATCCGACCCATAGACAAACCTGGTTACGGGCGCCGAAGCGTGGCCGATACAATGGTACGTGCCTCATAAAGTTACGCTCATACCTGGAGATGGAATTGGACCCGAAGTGTCGGCTGCGGCCCGGCGGGCGGTGGATGCTACTGGGGTCCAGATTAATTGGGAAGTTGCTGAGCTGAGCGGTGACATCATTAAGCAAACTGGGGAGATTCCGCAGTACGTTCTCGACAGCATTGAACATACTACGGTCGGCCTGAAGGGTCCTGTTACTACGCCGATTGGCGGCGGCTATACGAGTGTGAATGTCGGGCTGCGAAAGAAGCTCGATCTGTTTGCCAATGTGCGACCGGTGCATTCACTGCCTGGGGTGAAGACGCGGTTTGACGACGTCAACATCGACATGGTGATCTTCCGGGAGAACACGGAAGACCTGTACGCTGGCCTGGAACATGAAGTCGTGAAGGATGTGGTCACGGGTCTGAAGGTGATTACGCGCGTCGCGTCGATCAAGATTGCTGAGTACGCGTTCTACTACGCGGCGGTCAACCGGCGGCGCAAGATCACGGCGATTCATAAGGCCAACATCATGAAGTTGGCGGATGGGTTGTTCCTACGCTGCTGCCGCGAGGTGGCACAGAAATATCCGCAGATTGAGTACAACGAGCTGATTGTGGACAATGCGTCGATGCAGTTGGTGACGCGGCCGGAGCAGTTCGATGTGCTGCTACTGCCGAACTTGTATGGCGATATCCTCTCTGATCTGGCGGCGGGGTTGGTGGGCGGATTGGGCATTGTGCCGGGAGCGAACATGGGCGAGAAGTATGCGGTGTTTGAGGCGGTACACGGGTCGGCTCCGGATATCGCGGGCAAGGGGATTGCGAATCCTACGGCGATGATGTTCTCGTCGGTGATGATGCTGCGGCATCTGAAGGAAGTCGGGGCGGCGGAGAAGTTGAAGGCTGCGGTGGAGAAGGTGTACGCGGCGAAGCAGACCACCACGAAGGATGTTGGGGGCAAGGCGACTACGGATCAGTTTACGGATGCTGTGATCGCGGCTATGGTGTAGGCTGCGCTTAGCGATAGTGATGCGTTTAGGTAGAGGCGTCGAGAAGAGTCTCGACGCGGCACCCGTTTGCGGGTAAACTCCCGAGTGCGTGCGCCACGTTTTTACTTGCGGCGTTTGCTGAGTGCTTTGACCTTGCTGACAACGTATTTTGCTAGTCGTTTGCGGATGGAAGCGGGTACTACTGCTTCTACTTCGCAGACGTCGCCGTCGTAACGGGTGGAGGTTACTCGGGCGTATTCGTGCAGCATGTGCAGCGGTCCGCCATCGGCTGCAGGAACGCGGAAGGTGCAGGGTTCGGTGGGATCTACGCCTAGTGTTTGATCGATGATGCGAAGTAGCTCATCGAAGCCTTCGCCGCTTTGCGCGGAGATCGCTGCCGCGTTAGCTGGGGCTTGTTCCGGATCGGCTAGGATGCGGCGCGCTAGAGCTACGGGATCATGCTCGCCTGGAATTCGGTCTGCCTTATTCAACACCAGGATCTGCGGCGTCTTCTCAGCGCCGATCTCGCGCAGTGTGGCCAGGACGTGGGCGGTTTGGTCGGTGGCCTGAGGCGAACTGGCGTCGACTACATGCAACAATAGCTCGGCTTCAACGACTTCTTCGAGCGTGGCACGGAAGGCTCGGACTAGAGTGGTCGGTAGGCTGCGAATGAAGCCGACCGTATCGCTGACCAGCACGTGGCGCTTCGACGGCAACCGGATCTGGCGCACGGTTGGGTCGAGCGTCGCAAACATTTTCGCGTCGGAGAGCACGTCCGCCCCGGTTAGGCGATTGAACAGCGTCGACTTGCCTGCGTTGGTGTAGCCGACAAGGGCAATAGTGGCGAGCGGAACGCTTTGGCGCTGCCGGCGCTGAGTGGTACGGCCCCCGCGCACCCGATCCAGATCCTGTTCCAGGGCGTGAATGCGTTGATGGATACGGCGGCGGTCGGTTTCCAGTTTCGTTTCACCAGGACCGCGTGCGCCGATGCCACCACCTAGTCGCGACATGGCTGCGCCGTGACCCGTGAGGCGGGGAAGAAGATAGTTTAACTGCGCCAGCTCAACTTGCAGCTTGCCTTCGCGGGTGCGGGCTCGCCGGGCGAAGATGTCGAGGATCAGTTGCGTGCGATCGAGAACCTTGACGTCGAGGTGCTTTTCCAGATTGCGCTGCTGGGTTGGCGTGAGTTCCTGATCGACGAGAAGAGTGGTCGCTTCGTGGAACTCGATCTGGGTTTTCAGCTCGTCTACTTTGCCGGACCCGAACAGCGTAGCAGCGTCGGCACGAGGGCGAGATTGAATCCAGCGGTCGGCTACGCGCGCTCCTGCGGTGATGGCTAACTGTGCCAGCTCATCGAGCGACTCTTCCGCAGTGATGATACTTGCGGGCGTGCCTTTCTTCGGTCGGCTGGTGAGTTTCAGTCCAGCGAGCAGGGCGATTTCTTGTTTGGATGGCATGCGGTCGGCACGCGGACGCGATTAATCGCCCTGATGTTCTGACTGGGGTGCGCCTGGCATTCCTTGTGGCAGACCCGGCACGCCGTGGCCGCTCGCCGTGTGCGCTGCTGCGGCATGACTTGGGGGCGCGTGCGATCCCGTTGCCGGTGTGTGCGCGACGCCAGGGGCAGCACCAGAGGAAGCGCTGCTAAATGTTGAGGGCGGATGTGCGCTGGTGTGGAAAGGCCGCGAGACTACTACGGTGGAGATCGCGTGTTTGAAGATCAATTGCTCTTGATTGTTAGTCTCGAGCACCACTGAGTACTTGTCGAAACTCTTGATCTTGCCGGAAAGTTTCACGCCGCTCATCAAGTAGATTGTGAGGAAGATTTTATCCTTCCGGGCGTTGTTCAGGAAGGCTTCTTGAATGTTCTGAGCCTGCTTCTCCATATTTGTTGTCCTTCCTCACCGGGGTTTTATAGGACTACCCCGCGCGGGCGAGAATGCATCAATTCTGTTTCAATCATACCGTGTACGGGGGGTTGGTCAAAGCGTTTCTTCACAAAGGTTGGTACTGGAGACGGTTTGCAGGGTGTGCTGCATGAACAACGCCAACCGCTTCCTATGGTCGCGGCTCAGTATCCGCGGGTTATGTTTTGGCTGGTTGCTGAGCCGCGGACATGGGAAGCGACTACGCCTGGGCACTAGCCACGAATAGCAGTAGCGCGAGGGTGAAGCGCATATTCGTTAGGCCGCTATGCAGGCAAACAAAATTGGTAGGGAGTAGTTCAGTTTCATTCCATGGACGGACTCCTTGCCGCAATGTAACACTGCCCGTCTCACCCGCAGGAGCCGAATTTTGGCGATGCTATAGAGATATGGACGCTGACAATCGCAGAATGTTCACCTTGATTCCATGAAAATCGCAATTACGGGGGCATCGGGGTTCGTCGGGCAGGCGGTGAGCGCACATCTGCGCCGCGCGGGACACGAAGTGTTTTCAATTTCGATTCGCGGCGCGATTTCTCCGACGCAATTCGCAGGCTGCGAGGCGGTGATCCATTTGGCGGGCGAGCCGGTGGCGCAGCGCTGGACGGCAGCGGCTCGCGAGCGGATTCGCAGCAGCCGGGTGGACGGGACTCGCAAGCTGGTGGAGGCGCTGGAGCAGGCGGCGAAGAATGGCCGGCCTCCACAGGCGATGGTCAGCGCTTCGGCGGTGGGTTACTATGGCTCGCGCGGAGACGATGTTCTGCTGGAAAGCGAGCCTGCGGACAAGGGGTTCCTGGGCCAAGTGGCAGAGGCTTGGGAACAGGAGGCGATGGGGGCGGAGGTGCTGGGAACTCGGGTTACACGCGTCCGATTCGGGGTGGTGCTGGGCCGCACTTCGGAAGGAAAGCCGGGCGGTGCGCTGCAGAAAATGTTGTTGCCGTTCAAGCTCGGACTGGGAGGAAAGCTGGGCTCAGGCGACCAGTGGATCTCCTGGATTCACCTTCGGGATCTGGTTCGGATGATCGAGTTCCTGATCCTGGAGTCAACAGTGCGGGGCGTGTTCAACGGGGTGGCTCCGAACGCGGTGACCAATCGGGAATTCACTCGCGCGTTGGCGGAAGCGGTGCATCGTCCGGCGATCATTCCTGTCCCCGCATTTGCGCTGAAGTTAGCGGTGGGAGAGATGTCGGAAATCTTGCTGGGCAGTCAGCGGGCAGTTCCGGATGCGGCGTTGCGGGCGGGGTTCACGTTTGAGTACAACGATGTTTTTGGAGCTTTGGCGGAGATTGTTCAGGCGAAGTAGCTGTGCCGCTAGGCTTGCGTAGAATCTTTTAGCTCCGCAGGTGGATTCGCTGGGAGGCTGAAGCCCCCGTGCTCGATGAATCGCGCGCCACGTCATTCCATGGCTAACGCGCGGCGGTGGAGACTTTCCAGTAGTCTGGCAGGTTCTTTTTCGTCTCGCGCAAGATTTCTAGAATTGCCTGGCGATCTGCAGCGGTTAGCTTGGTTTGGGGAGCGGGTTTGGCTGGCGCTGTCTTGCCTGCTGCTTTCGTTGCGGATTTCGCGGGTTCGGGATTAAAGGGACCCGGCGGCGCTGGGGGCGGCACGGCTGGCAGCACTTCTTTGCCGGTCAACACGTTATACAGCCGGCGAAGGATCCGGTCCCGTGCGGTCGGGTTTATGTTGTCGAACAGATCGCTATAGATCATGTAAGACATCGGGTACTTGAACATCCGCGTCTTCAGATCGAAATCGCGCAGACTGCGACCTTTAGAATCGAACGGACCACGTTTGGGAAAGGTTTCCGTGAACGTTGAGACGCCTTTGATGGGTGAGGTCAAGGGCGCTTCGTCCACGAACAGCATGTAGCGCACTACGTCGTCAACGGCACCGTCCAGCATCGCGGGGCTCGGAATGTATTTCGCCGGAAGTTCGTTGGTGCCGAAGTAATGAAACTCAGCATTGGCGGTGGTTAGCAGATTGGTGATCTTAGTCTGATGATCCAACGTCATAATGGCGATCAGGTCGCTGGTTGGCACAAGATACTTGCTGGTGTCGAACTTGCTGGACAGGTCGGTCAGGTTCTGCGTGTTCTTGGTTTCGAGTTCGATCGGACGATAAGGGTTGAGTGACAGGGCATTGCCCAGATGTTTCATCGTGCCGTGCGTACCGGAGATATACCAGCCACCCCAGCGATCTTCAAACGGGGTTCGATGGTCGGTGGCCTTGAATAAGATGCCGGTGAAGAAAGGCGTCCCGTCCACTGCGGGATAAACGGTCGCAACCAATAGACCGGTCACGTAGGGGTTGATCGGATTGTGGCAGGAACCACACAGCTGGCGCTGCGTCTCAAACTTTGGAGGGCCGGATTGGGCTATATCCATTGTGTAGTACTGAATGTCACCTGCAGGGTCCACTGACGCGAACTCGAATACCTCGCCATTTTGTACCGCGCCCACCATCACGTTGTCGTTGAAATATATGGCGCGCGGGGTCTTGGGACCGATTTTGGATTGCTGGAAGCTGGTTTTGGAGAACACCAGCAGCTGCGAATCCTTATTGATATCGAGGTGCGCGAGCAGACTGGACAGATAACCCCAACCGTCCTTGGCGTAATCTAGTTTCACTTCGCCGCGATTGACGCGCTCAATCAACTGGCCAACCGGGTCGACCGCCAGGGAGACGGCCTGGGTCGCGAGAAACAGAGTCGCGGCCATCAGAGTACGCACAACGTTACGCATGATGCCTCTAAGAAACGACGCTCCTACAATCAGTTTAATTCCGATCTTAAACTAAGCATCTCACATGTCACGTTTACGCGCATGGGCCGTTTGGCAGGGATGTGGGATGCTTGTCCGCTCGCTCACCCGTTTTGCGGGCAGGCTGCGCGCGGTTCGGTGCTATTTCGAGAGCTGCACCTGGAGAGAATGCTTGCTTACGGGGCGGAGGCTAGGGTCCCGCCCCCCAGGACTACTTTTTGGCGCGGAT
>JBDTUY010000170.1:0-9347 GCA_040007495.1 Acidobacteriota bacterium
CTGGATCATATCGAGTTCACTGTCTCTGAGGTAGAGAAGTCGCTGGCGTTTTATACGCGGGTCTTCGGCAATGTCGTGATGAAGAATAACCAGACCACGCGGCGCTATCTGAAGCTTGGTGCGAACTATCTTGCGATCGATAAGGCCGCGACTGCGCGCGTGGATCACTTCTGTGGCGGGATCGATCGGTTCGATATCGGGGAACTGCACAAGCATCTGGAGGGGCAGGGCATTGCCTATCGCGATTATCCGAGTGGGAAAGATCTTTCGGTCGCTGATCCGGATTCGATCAAGATGCAACTAGCGGCTTCCAACGGCTGGGATCAGTTGGCGATTGGGACGGCGTCTCCGGAAGCGGTCCAGTTGAGCGGCGAACCGATTTTTCGTCCCCTACGGCTCGACCGAGTATTGTTGAACGCGTCGGATTTGGATGAATCGCGAGCGTTCTATGCAAAGTTCGTGTCGTTGCCTACCCTTACATTCAACGGCGGAAGCAGCCTGGTGCTGACGCAAAGGACCGCATTGGCCGCTGGGGATGAAGGACAGTTCGGAGTCAAGTTATCGGAAGGTTTGCCGCTGCCGCCCTTCCTCCAATTCAAGGTGGGTAAATCGTTTCTGGCGGTTCGCAACACACCCAAAGGAGAGATGCCGGGCGTCAAGCTGTTCGCTGTTGCGACGCAAGCCTTTGATCCGCTGATCGCAGCAGCGCGACTGGAGCAGGAGGGAGCGGTGATGGAAGCCTCGGAAGATCCGTCCGCTATGCAGTTTAGGGATACAGACGAGTTGGTGGTGCAGGTGATCGCGGCGTAGAGGCCGAAATATTTTAGCCGCAGATAAACACCGATGAACGCAGATTCAAAGCAAGTCGTTATTCGGAGATTACGACAGGCTCCACATGGTTGGACATTCTACCGAGTGAAATCTACAGGTGATACACGCACGCCTATTTTGCTTGTGATCCTTTACTGAAGCCTTTGCGCGTCGACAAATCGGCGGGTCCAGAGCCTTTGCCCGCCAGCTTCATAAATGGTCGAGGCGCGGGAGGTTTTTCCGCCCTTTGAGCCTCGACTGGTTTCTTGTTTTCCTTGCTCATTATTCCAACCCAAACACCCACACCGAGCCGCCTTCGGGCACTGCGGGGAATTCGCCTGGGAACATTCGATTCAGCGTGCTCTGCATCCCTGCTGAGTCTCCGCCCCAACCGGATTCGATGGCGATGTACTGTTTGCCGTCGACCGTGAAGCTGGTCGGCGGAGCTAGAATGCCGCTGCTGGTCGGATACTCCCAGAGTAGTTTGCCGGACTTGGCATCGAACGCGTGCAATTTGCGATCGGCCGTGCCGCCAGAGAACACCAGACCACCGGCGGTTGCGAGCATTGCGCCCCAGTTCGGTGACTTCGGATAGTTGTGCGTCCATACTTTCAGGCCGGTGTCGACGTTCCAGGCCTGCACTTCGCCGTAGTGATCGGCACCAGGAACCTGCGGAGCGGCGGCGCCGAAGCCGACGGTGCCCGTGTAGCCTTTGCCGCGGGTGTAGGGCACCGTGAGCGCCCCCTCGCTTGTGCCACAGACATTGTTATTGGCTGGAATGTAGATCATCCGGGTTTGCGGGCTGTAGGCAATGGGCGGCCAGTTCTTGCCGCCGTGTATACTTGGGCAGAAATCGGCCTTTTTACCTGAACCTGGCTTGTGCGCGGGGTCCACGTCCGGTCGGCCAGTGACCGGGTCCAGACTGCGATAGACGTTCTGGTAGACGTAGGGCTTGCCTTCGACGAACTTGATCGCGCCGCCGGTACCGCGATCCAGGAACCATAGGTAACCGTCGCGTGCGACGTCAACCAGACCTTTTACTGTGCGTCCATTACGCTGATAGTCGATCAGGATGGGAGGCGAGACTTCGTCCCAATCCCACGATTCGTTCGGGTCATATTGGAAGTGGCCTTTGATCGCTCCAGTGGTGACATCCACGGCGATGGTGGACGAGATGTACAGGTTGTCGCCTGGACGTTTATCGCCCATCCAGGGTCCACCGTTGCCAGTGCCCCAATAGGCGGTGTTCGTGTCGGGATCGTAGTTGCCGGTGACCCAGACGGGACCTCCGCCAGTCTTCCATTGATCGCCGCCTGCGGGCCAAGTTTCACTCCCTTTTTCGCCCGGCGCCGGGATCGTGTAGGTCTTCCAGGCCTGCTTGCCTGTTTCAGGGTCAAAGGCTGCCACAAATCCACGGATGCCGACTTCGCCACCAGAGACTCCGACCATAACCTTGCCGCCTGCAATCAGCGGAGCGAGCGTAATGTAATAGCCGCCAGAGTTATCGTCGACACTTGTATTCCAGACTTCGCGACCGGTTTTGGCGTCGATGGCCACCAACACCGCTTCGCCCGCTGCGAAATAGACGTTGTTGCCATAGAGAGCGACGCCTCGATTCGTATCGTGCAGCACAATCGCGCCAGTGGGGCGAGCGCGGCGGTAGCGCCATAGAACATTGCCGGACTTAACGTCGATGGCGATCACTTGATTGCCCGGCGTTGTCACGAACATCACACCGTTGTTCACAACCGGCGCGGACTCATGTACTTTACCTTCGCCCGTTGCGAGCACCCACATCGGCTTCAACTTGGTCACGTTGGCGGCCGTGATCTGATTCAGAGGGCTATAGCCCCAGCCGTCATAGGTGCGCCGAATCGACAGCCAATTCCCATCTTCGGGCTTTTTGAGCCGCTCTGCCGTTACAGGTTGATACTTTTGGAGAGCTTCCGGCATCGGGGGTGGAGCGGGCGCGAGCTGCGGCTGGGCAGTGTTTTGAAGAACGAGTATGCCAAGCGCTGCCGCCGCCGTCGTCGCGATAATGGCTGATTTCCGAAGATTCCACATGATGCTGCCCCCTCTTTGATGGTGAACCAAGGGCCGGTTCCCCGCAGGTCATGATACGTCAAATTGGAATAAGAGCGCTAGGCCGGGGGACAAGGTCCTGGTGGTGGGGTTAAACCCGGTGACGGTTAAACCTGGTGACGGAACGTTTCCTTCTGCGGAGTCTAACTGGCCGACCCGGCAGGGCCGGAGTCCTCCTAAGCGTCAGCACATTCCTGAAACTTTTCAGCCAGTTACCCCATCCAACCCTCAGAAGAACCGTTCGACCTCCAAGTTTTTTCCCAAATCCCTTGCGAGCGGCTTCTGACCCCGACTATACTGCTGGTTTGATGCCCTCACCGGAATCATTTGAAAGCGACCCGTTCGCACGAGCCCTGGGCCATTCCCCGGAACCTCTGCGGCCCGCCGCGCTGCGTGCGGAGGAGTTTGATCCTCTTGCTCCGCAGCGGGAAGCGGCCCTGTTTTACGGGATGTTCTTGCGGGGCCACTCGCCCGTTGCTCTCCGGCGCGATATCGATGTTCCCAAGAAGTTGCTGGATAAGTTGATGCTGCGCCACCGCAATGAGCTTCCAATGAAGGAAAAGATTCAACGCAGCTACGCCTATCGGAAGCAGGTTTTGGCGATTTTTGACGAACTGGTCACCCGGAAGAGCATTCAAGAGCGAGTGCACTAGAGGGAACACCGAAAAGCATTTGTTTTCAATCGGCGTTAATCTGCGGTTAAGCATTTTTGCAGCGTCTGTGGGTCCGCTTCCACACTTTTCTGTTCCGCAACGTCTAACATGGATAGGGAACCCGCCATGCAACAGAGTAGCCTAACTTCTTTCTCGCTTCACTCCAGACTGACCAGTAACCTGGCCCAACGCCGAGCCTCCCGCCAGGACGGCTTTTCGCTCATTGAGTTGTTGATCGTCGTCGCGATCATCATGATCATCGCCGGGATCGCGATTCCGAAGATGAACAACGCGATGATGGGCGCTCGCGAGATGTCGGCGGTTCGGGAAATTGGCACCATTCATTCGGCGCAGACGCAGTATTATTCGCAGTTTCAGCGGTTTGCCAAGAACCTGGCGGAGTTGGGTCCCCCGGCCAGCGGCGCACCTGGACCGGCGGCTGCGGATCTGATTCCCGCTTCGTTGGCCTCAGGTAAGAAAAGCGGCCACGTCTACGTGCTCGCGGCGACTCCGACCGGCTATGCGGTCAGTGTGGTGCCTGAGGCGTTTGGCACCTCTGGTCGGCGAACCTTCTACTCCGACCAAACCCTGGTGGTAAGGCAAAACTGGAGCCAGGAGCCAGCGACGGCTCAAAGCCCCGAGATGCAGTAACGCTCCTGGCTGAGAGCCTACGACGCCGCCCGCCGGGCCTTCTTGAGGCGCGTCTTGGCGGCCGGTTTCCGAGCTGGCGTGATTTGCGTTTTCAGCAGAGCAACCCGCTCCCGAAGCCACGTAACCTCTCTGGTTTTCCGGAGTTCTTCCATCACTTCCGCCCGGCGGATCAAATTACGAATCACGTCCGGCGACCGTTTCGATCCACAGGACTGCCACACGTTGACGGCACAGTCCAGTTGTCTGGCTTCCAAGGTGCGAAGTCCGGAGCCGCGATGGATGCGAGCCAAAATCTCATGCGCCATCGCCAGTCTCGGACCCGCGTCCGGAAGAAACGCGGCGATGCAGTCTTCCAGCAATTCCCGTGCGCGCCCCAGATTTTCCCAAGCTGTGTCCAGGGTGGGGAGACTGCGTTCAAAGCCCACGACCTCTACCAGACTGACGGAGTCCACCTTTTTCAGTTTCAGCAGCAGGGCATGTTCATAAATGGCAGCCGCGCCCGATGGATTGCCCGATTCGCGGTGGGCCTCGGCCAATTCATGCAGTTCTGATAATAATTCGGGCGAATCTGGCTCAGCACTCTTCTCAAGGATTTTCAGACCGCGCTGTAGATGGTTCAGGGCCGGCTCCAGTTTGGCTTGAGACCGGAACACGCGTCCCGTTTTTGCCAACACCTCTGCCAGTTCCAGGCTATTCGGACCAAAACTGACATCATGCAGCGTTGCGGCCGACTCCAGCGTAGCGATTGCTTCGTCCGGTTTCTTGTTCTCATGCTGCGCGACCCCGAGCTGGAAGGTTCGCCTCGCCATCTTCTTGGGATCCGGTCGCCGTAGCGTGGTCCCCAGACGGGTGGCCTCCTGCGCGGTCTTTTCCATCGCCGGGAAGTTGCCGAGGTCGGAGAACAGCTCGATCAACAAGTCGAGGCAGGTCACATAACTGGGCGCCTGGCTTAGATGGGCGGCGATCTCCAACGCCCCGAGCGCGGTCGCCTCCGCGGCATGCAATTGGGTTATATAGCGGGCGGAGGAATCGCCACGGAACAGAACGGCCTGTTGACGCTGAACCTCGGCCAGCTTCAGACGAAGATGAATCCCCTCAATGGTCGCGCCCTTCCTGGCTTCCACGTCGTGGATGGCCGTCTTGATCTCGCGTTCCGCGGCGGGAAGCTCGTTGGCGTCGACAAGTCTTTCAATTTCAGATAGATCGAAGGAGGCCGACCAACGGTTGATCCTTAGGAAACCCAGCATTCGTACATTACTCCGGATGTTCCATTAAAACCAGTTTGCTGGAATGTGAATTTAGCCCATTGGACACATTCGCTCTGGAACTAGTTATGAACGAAAGTACTATTTGGAAAACGTACTAAAGCGTTTCCTGGAGTGTGTCTAGGGGTTCGATCTAAGGCGCATTTTTGTGGGTTGAAACTCGGGGACTCCTGCTATGCTGGCTCTGGGAGCGTTTCTGCCGCGTTCGTTTGCGGCCCCCTTAAATTGATCCAACAGTCAATGTCATGGAATCTGTCTCGATTATGTACCGGTGTGCAAGCTCCTGGCCCGCAAGGGTTCTGGAGACGCCTGAAGGTGCTCGGAGGGTTCCGCCCTGTCTTTCGGGGTCAATGACGGGGGTTGTAACGGCGTAGCGGGGCGCTCCCGATAAAACGCAGGAGTCAGGAGACAGAAGTCAGGAGTCAGAATGGCCCTGGACCTACTCTTTTACTTCTACATAGTGGTGCCACCCGCCGGATTGCTGTAACCTCGGATCTTAGGCTTTCCCTAAATTGTGAACGTATTTCTCCCAAAGGCAGTCTGCGCACAGGAACAGAAGATGCCCAGTGCCATTCTGACTCCTGTCTCCTGACTCCTCCCTTCCAAGTGACCAACCTCCTTTTTATCGGTGACATCTTTGCTTCGCCCGGACGCGGCATTGTTGCCCGGCACTTAGCACCTCTCATCGCCGAAAACGATATCCATTTGGCGATCGCCAATTGTGAGAACGCCGCTGGCGGGTTCGGTATCACTCCGCAGTTAGCGGACGAGCTGTTTGGCTATGGTCTGGACGTTCTAACTGCTGGGAATCACACCTGGGATAAACGCGAGATTTACGACTATTTGCCGAAGCATCCCCGCCTGATTCGACCAGCCAACTATCCCGTTGAACTACCGGGTTTCGGCGTGGTCACCGTCACGGCCAAGAATGGCGTTGAGTGCGCGGTGATGAATCTGCAAGGCCGAGCATTGATGCAGGCTCTGGACTGCCCGTTTCGCAAGGCCGACGCGCTGCTGGCCGCGCTGGATCATCGGATTATGGTCCGTTTCGTGGATTTTCATGCGGAGCTGACCAGTGAAAAGGTCGCGATGGGCTGGTACCTGGATGGCCGAGTATCAGCGGTAGTCGGGACACATACGCACGTGCCGACAGCGGACACTCGCATTCTGCCGCAAGGCACCGCGTATCAAACCGACGCGGGCATGACGGGTCCTCACCGAGGTGTCATCGGCGTGGATAAAGACATCGTGCTGGAAAAATTCCTGAAGCAGATTCCAGTGCGGATGGAAGCTGCGCGGCATGATCCGGAACTGCACGGCGTTGTGGTCCAGGTGGATGAAATAACGGGCAAAGCCATCTCAATTCGCCGGGTCGCGATTATTGAGTAGGGACGTGGGTGGGCAGTCCTGCCTGCGAGTCAGCTGTCGGGCCGACTAACGCCGCGCAACTGTCCGACACGTTGCTAACCGAAGTAGCTGAAACCTAAAAGCGGCATCGCGACTCCCCACAACTACCATCACCGGCACTACATGGGGAGCATAGAGGCCATTGAGTTCCAGGATTACGCGACGGTGGTAACCTGCTTTCAGGCAGAAGTGCAGGAACTGTGGAGGATAGAAGATGAAGAAAACGACTAAAACCATTAAGGTCGGCACCGACACTGTGGACGCATTCTTTAAGCGATCTCTTCAACGCGCCGCGAGCCTGGACCGTGGTGAAAAGCTGCCTGCGGAACTTCGCTTGAGCTTCGAGGATCCAGCCGATTTGCTCCGGGCTATTACCGCGCAAAGAGTCCGAGTTTTGCATGCTGTGCGCGAGAAACCTTCCGCTGTCTCCGATCTTGCTATCGCCCTGCATCGAGATCGGACGGCTGTAAAGCGAGACGTCAAGATCCTGACCTCGTTGGGGTTGGTGAAGACGCAGGAAGAGACTAATCCGGGTCATGGTAGGCGGAAGATCGTTCAGCCTCTTGCCTCGAAATATGAACTAGTAGCAACAATCTGACGCCACGATAACTTTCGCGGTCCTTGCCGGGTGCGGTATCCTTGAGGTTTCCCTCTCAATCGCAATGAAGATCCACGAATACCAAGCCAAAGCCCTGTTAGCGCGTTTCGGGGTTCCTGTCCCGCGCAGCGAAGTGGCACTTACTGTTGATGAAGCTGAGCAAGCCGCGAAGAACCTGGGCGGAACTGTGGTCGTCAAGGCGCAGATTCACGCCGGTGGCCGGGGCAAGGGCGGCGGCGTCAAAGTGGTTAAAGATGCTGCGGCGGCGCGCGAAGCTGCCAGCCAGATTCTGGGCATGACGCTGGTGACGCACCAGACCGGGCCTGAGGGTCGCGTGGTGCAGAAACTGCTGATCGAAGAAGGCCTGCCGATCGAAAAAGAATTGTACCTGGGCATCGTGCTGGATCGCGCGTTGGGCAAAAACATCTTCATGGCGTCGGCCGATGGCGGCATGGACATTGAAGAGGTTGCTGCCCATACGCCGGAGCGCATCTTGAAGGAACCGATTGAGCCGGGCCTGGGGCTGAGCCCGTTTCAAGCTCGCAAACTGGCGTTTGGCATTGGCGTTCCGGCGGGTAGCATCAACGCGGCGGCCAAAGCCATGATGGATCTGGCGAAGGCGAATGAAGCGTTGGACGGAACGCTGGCCGAGATCAATCCTTTCGTTCTGACCAAGGATGGCAAGGTGTTCGCGCTGGATGCGAAGTTCAACATCGACGACAATTCGATGTTCCGCCATAAGGATCTGGCTGAGTTGCGCGATCTGAATGAAGAAGATCCGCTGGAAGTGGAAGCGTCGCGCTTCGGCCTGAATTACATCAAGCTGGATGGCACGGTCGCTTGCATGGTGAACGGCGCGGGCCTGGCGATGGCTACCATGGACATCGTGAAATTCGCAGGCGGCAGTCCTGCTAATTTCCTGGACGTGGGCGGCGGAGCAAATGCGGAGCAGATTCGTAACGCGTTCCGCATTCTGCTGTCTGACCCCTCGGTGAAGGCCGTGTTTATCAATATTTTCGGTGGGATTCTGCGCTGCGATACGCTGGCGACGGGTGTGGTTGCAGCGTGCCGCGAACTGAATGTGAAGATTCCGGTTGTGGTCCGCATGGAAGGCACGAACGTGGAACTGGGCCGCAAGATTCTGCTCGAGTCTGGCCTCGCCTTCACGGTCGCCGAGGGGATGTGGGATGGGGCGGATAAAGTTGTGGCGCTCGCGAAGTAAGAGAAGCCAAGTAGAAACGGGTCAAAACGTAAATACACATGAGCGTACTTGTTAACGAAAACACTCGCCTGCTGGTGCAAGGCTTCACGGGTAAAGAAGGCACGTTTCACGCCGAGCAGGCCATCGCTTACGGAACCAATGTCGTGGGCGGCGTCACGCCGGGCAAGGGCGGCCAGAAGCATTTAGATCGTCCGGTATTCGATACGGTTGCCGATGGCGTGAAGGCCACGGGCGCGAATGCGTCGGTGATTTTTGTGCCGCCACCGTTCGCGGCTGACGCGATCATGGAAGCTGCCGATGCCAATATCGCGCTGGTGGTTTGCATCACGGAAGGCATTCCGCAGAACGACATGATAAAGGTTTGGGCGTATCTGAAAGACCATCCAGGCACGCGCCTGATTGGTCCGAACTGCCCTGGCGTGATCTCGCCGGGTAAGTGCAAGATCGGCATCATGCCGGGCCACATTCACCTGCAGGGGCACGTCGGTGTTGTGTCGCGGTCGGGTACGCTTACGTATGAAGCGGTGGGTCAGTTGACGGCGCTTGGGATTGGGCAGTCGACCTGCATTGGCATTGGCGGCGATCCGATCATCGGCACTTCGTTCCTGGATGCGATCAAGTTGTTCAACGAAGATCCCGACACGCACGCCATCGTCATG
>JBDTUY010000171.1:0-9323 GCA_040007495.1 Acidobacteriota bacterium
AAGCAGCGCAGGCACACCCGAGGCGCAATCGCGATAGCCGGCCATGTGGGTGAACTCGATCTGCCGCAGGTCCGGTTGCAGTCGTTCGGTCACGTCCGCGATTAAAGTGCGCAGGCTTGAGGATTGCGCCGCCCGCACCTGCTTTGGAATCCGCTCATCGGTCGACTCGTGCTCATCCAGGTCCACCGTGTACACATGGCGAAACACCCGGTGCAGTTCTTCGTAGTGCACTGTATCGTGAGCCTCGCGAATCGCAACCAGAATAAAGTCGACCCGGTCGGCGAGTTCACTGCACAGGTTGAAGATTCTCACCGCACCGCCATGCGCCAGCGGAAACGGAAGGAACGGCGAGACTACTAGAACTCTAATGCATCCTGGCCGCATGGGTAGCTGTTGATCCGGTGAGAATGAGATTGTGCCGCGCGACAAATCAGGTGCGGTTGGGCCGAGCCTTCTTAGTTCCGGATCTGCGCACAACCGCAAGAAAAATTCGGTCTCCTGCGCAGGAAAGTCCGGTTGCGCTCCGGCCTGTTGTTCTCCAGGCAAACTGTAACAGCACCACCCCGCCGCAGCCGCCTTCCAAAACAGCAGCATCCATGCGGTGTCCGTCAGCTGAGTATGCGGTACCCCTAGCGCAGCGAGCTTTGCCCGATCCACCCAAATGGAAGAAGACAGCGGAGCCATTACCTGGCTGGCGGTGCCCTTCTGCAGATGGCGGAACGGAGCCATCGGGAACAATGACGACTTCCAGCCACGAGCCTCGGATTGCCTGGCCACGGCGAAAGTGCGCGGATCGTCGAACAAACGCGACGCTTCCAGTTCCGCTTGGATGGATGAGGCCTGTTCGCCCTGTTGCCAATGAATCCATCGGACCTCATTTGCGTCGACGAAATCGGAGAAGCCGCGCACATCCCACACAGAGCCTTGTTGTACGAACTTTGCCACACCCCTGCCTGCGGTGCGCTCCTCTGGCCGGACAAAATCATCCCCGTGAATGGACTTGAACCATCGGCGATGCGGAAAGGAAAACCACGTCATCAATTTGGCGACGACGAAAAGCAGGAAGCTTGACGAGATATCCCCTGCTCGCCGAACGGGACCCGAACGCCACACGTGGTATGCCACCAGCCGCCAGCAGCCCGCAGTCACATCCTGTATTCGACGCACGGGACCCGAGTGAAGGCAGCCGATGCCGATCTCCGTCAGCCGGATCCATAATGAGAGCGCTGCACCAAGCAGGAAGCGGTGCCAATGCAGCAGGATGAGCGCAGGCTTGCCGGGGAAGAATCCGCCCCAACTATTCAGCAACACTACGCGGAATGGTGGAATCAAGAATGGCGCAAGCTTCATCGCCCATCGACCGTGCTCAGCAGTCCAAGTGCCCACGGCGATCGCGACGCAATAGGGCCATAGCCGGACCTGAGCCTGAAGGAACAAAGCCAACGAATATCGGTTTACGAACACGCGCTCGCACAGTATCCTGGTCTCTTGCGGCGGTTCAGTGAGTGAGAACAACCACACCGGCACTCCCGGCGCGCCTGCCTTTAGATGCATCACTGCATCGTGACAAGGTTTTGGGGAAATCCCGAATACGGCAGCAACTTTTTTATCGCTCTTACCCAGTACGGCCAGGACTGACTTGAGCCCATTCTTAACCCACATTTATCTATCCCACTGCGCTCATGCGCCCAAACCACTCTAGTGGTCACGCAGAGAAAGGGCAAGTGGTGGATTGTAAATTGTGAGCTCGTCCTACCTTCGGTGAGACTGATGCTAAGAAAATGTGATGACTGCACCCAATAGCGTGCGATCTCCAACGGCTTGAATGGCTTCGCGGGTGCGCTCGATCGGATAGGTGGTTGTGATCATGGACTTCATGTCGATTACGCCCTGTTCGATCATTTTTACGTAGCGGGGAATATCGCGCAGCATGTTCAACCCGCCCTGTTGACCGGAGTAGAAGGTCCGTCCGCGGTTGGAGAAATTTGCAGCGTTGAAACTCACGTTCCCTCGCCAAGCGACGCCCAGCATCACAATATGACCGCCAGCCCGAGTAAAGTCAAAGCATTGCTGAAGGGGTAGGATCGCCGTTGGATCGGGCCCGACCTCAGACTTGGGCGGAAACCAATCGCTGCCGACGGCATTGATTACGAAATCCGCGCCGTCGGGCACCGCGAGGAAACCGTTACCGGACCTTCGCCCGCCGGCTTCCCGACGATTTGTGGTGCCCTTGCATAGCGCTTGAACTCTGGCGACCAAGCCGTTGCCTTCAACGTTCGGATCGAGCGCAATGGTCCCGCCGACCTTCATCGCGATTTCCCGCCGCGATCGGATCGGTTCGATCACAATCACCTGACCGGCGTGGGCGAGCCGCGCCGCTTGAATCGCACCCATGCCCACCGGACCCGCACCCTGCACCACGACATTCCATCCCGGTTCAATTTGCACAAGGTCGCGTTCAGCAGCCAGACCGGTACCAACCGTATCGCCGAGCAGCGTCAATTGTTCAGCCGGCAAATCCGTGAACACTGGACAGCAGTATTCTTCGGGCACCACCATCAGCTCGCTCAATCCGCCCAGCCCAGCCTGCTCGAAGATCGGCGTCCCGTCCGACAGATCCGCGAGTGGATGGGCCGGACCGGTATCCAGAAACTGGCACCAGTCCGCTCGGCCGTGCAAGCACTGATAGCACACGCCACATTGGGGCGTTCCGGGAACCACTACGCGATCACCCTTCTGAACGCGCTTGACCATTGAACCGACTTCTTCCACCACGCCCATTCCGGAATGGTTGGGGATCGACGCCTGCACGACGTTTGTGGTGGCCAGCGCGCCTCCGACAATGGTGTAGCAAACGGCGGACGCTTGGGTGCGAATCAGAACCTCTCGCGGCTGAATCGCGCGTAGCTTCAGTTCCTCAACCGATGCGCCTGTGCCACGTCGGACAAATGCCTTGAACCGTCGCCCCACGTTGGTTCCTGTCAGCTGTGCAGGGGCCTGTCCCGTCGCGATTTGCGGGACCACGCCTGCCGCTGCTGCAGCCGCTCCACTGGAAAGCATCTTTCTTCGAGAAATTGACATAACGGAGTCCTCCGGCGATTTGAATTCAGAGAAGCGGCCAGAACAGCAGTCTAGCTCGGCTCCCAAGATACCGCGTTCAGTCGCACTCCGCAGTACTCAGATAAGGCGAATGCCTAGGTACCCCAATAAACGGAGTACTAGTTGCAAGGCCTACGATGATCGGATCGCTCCGGGTGTAAGTCTATTAACGTAGTCTTAACGTTTACAGATCCTTTCTTGTGCAACTGACTAGGTTATGCTCGCGTCGAAAAGAGTGCCTGTGATGTCGCCAAACTGCCGATTAGGATAAGCGTGCGAACTCGAAGTGTGTAAACTTTGAAGTTTGGCGTTATCTTCCGGTGACTGTCCTTGTGGGTTGGGTGAAACTATGAACCGAGTTGTGCTTTTCTCTGTAGTCCTGGCCGCTTGCAGTTCGTTTTGCCGAGCCGCTGTGGAGGATCCGAATACCGTCCTGATTCTGGTAAATGATCAGTCGCCGGCCGAGACGGGAACCGGTGGTTTAGGTGCGAGCGTGTTTGTTGGACAGCACTATGCCCAAAAACGAGGTATTCCATCATCCAATATTCTTCACCTGAATATTCCGGTGGGGGGCAATAACAACGCCTTCGACGCCGAGTTCATGACCTTCGCCAGCTTCGATGCTCTTATCCGTCAGCCGATCAAAACGTTTTTGCAGAACAGCGGATTGAAGAATCAAATTAAATTCATCGTTCCCACCTATGGCATTCCCAGTGCCTTGTTAGGGCCGCCAGTTCTCTTACCGGCCGCCCGACCCGAATCGTTTCCCCTGGATGGGTTCTCTATCGACTCCTTTCTCGCGTCCATGTATGCAGGGTCCGACGATTTGTTCATAACCAATCCCTACGCAATTTCTTTCGCGTCCTATGCAAGGGCGCATTTCCGGAGTTGGACCAATCCGCAAGGCTGGCCCATGTACCTGGTGACCCGGCTGGACGGTCCCAGCGCCGTGATCGCATCAGCGCTGGTGGATAAGGCGATGCAGGCGGAAGCATCCCTGAGTTTCACGTCAGGTAAGGGCTATTTCGATTGGCAGCACAACGATAACAGCACGGTGGATCAAACGATGAAGCGGGCCTACGATCTCTCGGTTAGCCGCAGCTTCCCCAGTGTATTGAACGACCAAACCGTAACGGGCACGCTACTCACCAGCGCACCGAATACTTTGTGGGCCTGGGGCTGGTACAGCAGTAACAACACATGTGGATGCTACTCGTTTGTCAACGGTGCCGTCGGTGCGCAACTCACTTCGTATACCGCAAATCGGATCCGCGTGATGGGGACCGGAACCTGGGTGCCGGAGTGGCTGAACGCTGGAATCACAGCCACCTGGGGTGCAACCGGGGAGCCATATTCCAGCGGCTATGCCAAAGGCGATAACCTGCTGAATCATTTCTGGTACGGATATAACTTCGCGGAGTCCGCGTACCTCGCTTCGCCAGGGCTGAACTGGATGATGGTATTCGTAGGCGACCCGCTGTATTCGCCGCCTCTGTTTAATACAGCGGTCTCCTCTCCCTCCATTCCCCGCGTCAGCGTCAGCGGCACCAAGACGGGACAGTTCTACTCCGGCAAACTGACGGCGTCCATTTCCCTGCCGACGTCGCCGGCCGTGGCGGGGGTCACGTTTCTAGTAGAAGGCTATTCGATAGCGGATGAGGACAAAACAGCACCCTACTCAGTTACGGTGGACACCGATAGTGACTGGAATGGGCCACTCAGCGTAACCGCGTACATAAGATACGCCAATACCCAAACTCTGGTCTCCGACCCGGTGGCCATTATCGTTTATAACCCTACTGCCTCCGCCGCCTTTGTGGCATTGGACAGCGCGACCCAAGGAAGATGGAAAGCGAAATACGGAGTGGACGGCTATAGCATCGCCTCCGACTCCACCCAGAACCCACCGTACGTAACGCCGGGGCAGAATGGAACGGCTTACACCTGGGACCCGTCACCTACCGACGTGCGGGCGCTCCAACGAGGCGTGGGCACGGGCAAGATTGCCAGCACTTGGTATAGCTTCACGCCGTTCTCAGTCGATCTCCCTTTCACCGATACGGCGGTGCATCAGGTCGCGATTTACATGGTGGATTGGGACGGCTACGGTCCGCGTAAGCAAACAGTAGAAGTCTTGGACACGAACAATACCGTTTTGGATTCGCGGGTGATCACAAACTTCGGCGGCGGTCAGTACCTGGTTTGGAATCTGAGTGGACATGTGAAGATCCAGGCCACGCCGATTGGCTCGAACGCAGTGATCAGCGGCGTCTTCTTTGGAGTGGGAGGCACGAGCACACCTCCCGTCACACCGACTTCGGCAGCCAGCTTTGTAGCATTGGACAGCGCGACGCAAGGTGGCTGGAAAACGAAATACGGAGTAGACGGCTTCAGCATCGCTTCGGACGCCACACAGAACCCTTCGTACGTGACGCCGTTGCAGAACGGGACGGCTTACACCTGGGACCCGGCTGCGACCGACGTGCGCGCTCTCCAGCGGGGTACGGGCACGAGTAAGATCGCCAGCACCTGGTATAGCTTTGCGTCTTTCTTTATCGATCTGCCGTTCACCGACACGTCAGCGCATCAGGTCGCGATTTACATGGTGGACTGGGACGCCTACGGTCCGCGAAAACAGACGGTGGATGTCTTGGACGCAAACGACAACGTGCTGGATTCGCGGGTGATCTCCAACTTCGGCGGCGGCCAGTACCTGGTTTGGAATCTGACCGGACATGTGAAGATCCGGGCCACGCCGAATAGCTCCAATGCAGTTATCAGTGGCATCTTCTTCGGATTAGGCGGCCCCAGCGCCCCTGTGACTCCACCGACTTCCTTAGCCAGTTTTGTGGTGTTGGACAAGGCCACGCAAGGGGCGTGGAAAGCGAAATATGGAGTAGAAGGCTTCAGCATTGCGGCGGACTCCACGCAGAACCCGTCCTATGTGACGCCGTCGCAGAACGGAACGATCTACACATGGGACCCGGCGGCCACCGATGTTCGTGCGCTCCAGCGAGGCACGGGCACCGGCAAAATCGCCAGCACCTGGTACAGCTTCACGCCCTTTGCAATCGATCTACCTTTTACCGATACCGCAACGCATCAGGTCGCGATTTACATGGTGGACTGGGACGGCTACGGTCCCCGAAATCAGACCGTAGAGATTCTGGACGCGAATAATAATGTCCTGGATTCCCGCGCAATCACTAGCTTTGGCGGTGGTCAGTACTTGGTTTGGAATCTGACCGGACCTGTGAAGATTCGGGCTACGCCGAACGGCTCGAATGCGGTGATTAGCGGAGTCTTCTTCGGATTGGGCGCTCCCTAATAGTCGCCTCAGTTATGCGGGTCATATCTATCTCAGAGCAATAAGGCAGAACCTGTTTAAGTACCCTTTGGGTTTGCCGTGCGCGGGGGAGTCACCGCGATCACGTAGTGGAATCGCACAAGATAAACATTGTCGCCGCTTCCATGTTTGGCGACCTTTAGCAAATCCGTCTTACTCAGGAAGCCGGACTCAATCGCCAAATCCTGCGTGATGTCTGGCAGCGAGATCGGTTCGATGGAGTCGATTTCGATCTCGCCTTCTTCCATCGGGTATCGCCGACCCACCGTGACATGCGGATACTTCCAGATCCGGATACTGCACGTGATGAATCCACGCCGCACACCTTCTCGAAGACGCTTGGTAAACAACATTGACAACGGACAGTTTACTGCATACTGCCGCTCGCCTCGGTATATCAAGTGGAAACCTACGGGTTTGTTGCGGCCGGCGGAGTGGTGCGTGTGCGGGGAGCTTGCGGTTGAAGTGCGCCTGCGTCCTCTAGCTGAGCCTTCTAGCCGCTAAAGATCAGTGACAGGAATGGCTTTTCGTATTTGATGCAGCCCGACTTTCGCGGGACGTAGAAGTCATCGATATATTCGTGTATATGCCTATCCGGGATGATTACGCAGTTCGGGCCGTCCGTGAGCCAGGAAACGGGCAATTGCGCGGGGTCCAAACTAGGTTCGTACCCCGCCTTCCCACGCAGGTTACGAACGTAACATATCCACCTTCGAATTTGCAGCCAGTTCGGATCGTTTGGTCATCTACTGGATCGGGCTGCAGTAAAACGGGAAGGTCTGCACCTTCTGTTCACAGGCGGCGGGGCGATAGAAGGTGAGCATGCGCCCGCCGATAATCACACCGATCCACATGCTTAGGGAGATCATGGCCATGAAACGCGCGGGCAACGGGGCCGTTGCGCCGGGAGCAAGGGTCCGGACACGGGTGTACATGGTCGAATAGAAAGCGAGCACGTTTAGCCCTGCCACCGCCATAAACAAGACTTTGAAGTGGAACGACGGGTTATAAATATACTGGTCGGGTGCAGCCATTAAGAACATGGCTCCGGTGCAGATGTTCAGCATGTAGCCGAAAATTCCCCAGCGTATGAAACGGTGCATCGCGCTGATGGGTATGTTTTTCGCAAGCCCAAGCAACCGCAGATCGAAGGCCCCAATAGAACCGATCAGCAGTGATAGCCCAAAGAAGTGCAGAGTCTCGCAAATCGGCCAAGCCCAATGCGTGTTCATCAGCAAGTATACGGGCCGCACGCTGCTGAGCGTGTGTACTAACCAGGGCTGTAGTCCGTCTAGCATGCAGTTTCCTCGAAGTAGCTTAGTCGATGGACAGAAGGCGATGGTACGTGTAGGCGAGGAATCGTCCGGCGGCAATTGCAGCCGCCCAGCATCCGATTGAGACCATCGCCAGACGGCGAATTTCCGGGGTGACTTGCACCTGTCCACCGGTTCCAAATAATTTTTTCTGCACTACGCGCAAGAGCACCATCGCGGCGGCGATAAAGGAGAGCTTGGCGTAGAAGAGTGGATTGGTCAGGGCCTTGGTGGGATATGCGATGAGTAGCACGACTCCCGAGACTGCGTTCAGCCAGAAGCCGAACCACATGACCGGATAGAAACGTTTCATCTCAGCGATGGGAACATCTTTCGCAATGCCCAGGATGCGGAAGGCCAGGATCACGTTGATGCCGGCGACGATCCCCATGCCGATGGTGTGGGCCGTTAGGATGGACGGGAACGCAAATATGGATGGGTCTTCACGCGTCCATATGCTGAAGCCGCTGGATTCGAGCCAAACCAGGAAGGCATGCATGAGATGTCACGACAGTATAGTACGGGCTGAGGTCGAAAGGAATCGGGATCGCCTAGTTTGAATGGCCCTTCGCCTGCTTGCATATCGAAGGACCAAATATGTGTTTGCGCGCGTTGTTTCTGCAACAAACCTGGTGAAGATTGCATCTCACCTAGGTAGGAATGTTTTGCGGAACCGACCACGCAGTTCGGCGGCGCCAGAAAGCAAGGTAACTGCGTGCAAGTATCAGAAATCATTAAAGCGTGGGGCCGGATACTGCAGGGATCTGCGCCCTCTCTATCCATAGAAATCACCCGGGAGTGCCCGCTCCGCTGTCCGGGTTGTTATGCGTATGACGAAGGTCATCTGGGCGGCGGCGGCGTCACGCTTCGAGGTTTGAGCGATTTCAAAGGACAAGAGTTGGTCGATGGCGTTTTGGAAGTAGTCGATCGGTTAAGGCCACTGCACCTTTCGATAGTCGGAGGCGATCCTTTGGTCAGGTATCGCGAATTGGAATTGATGATTCCACAGATCATCGAACGTGGAGTGCATGTGCAGGTGGTGACCAGCGCTTTTCGAGTTCTGCCTGAGCAATGGAAGACGCTCAACCATCTAAACGTGGTCGTATCGATTGACGGTCTACAGCCGGAACATGATGTGCGTCGCGCGCCTGCGACCTATGAGCGGATTCTGAAGAATATCGTCGGGCAGAAGATTACGGTGCACTGTACGATCACCGGTCAGATGATGAAGCGGCCCGGCTATCTGCGGGAGTTCGCCGAGTTCTGGAACGGGCAAGCGGAGATTCGCAAGATCTGGTTCAGTATCTTTACGCCACAGATGGGTGACGTATTGCCGGAGATCCTATCCGCCGACGAGCGAGCCGTTGCCATCCGAGAACTGTCGGCCCTGCGCCGAGAGTTTCCGAAGATCGACATGCCGGATGGGTTGATTCGACAGTTCGCGAAGCCCCCCCACAGCCCGGATGAGTGTGTATTCGCTCTGACAACAAAGACGATCTCCGCCGACCTCAAAACTGCGATTACGCCTTGCCAATTTGGTGGAAAGCCGGATTGTAGCCAGTGCG
>JBDTUY010000172.1:0-9280 GCA_040007495.1 Acidobacteriota bacterium
GGGCTGTCCTGTTGCGCAGATTGAGGGTGAAGGTTATGCCGATCTGGTAGCTGATAGTTGGGACGCTAAACAACTGTCTGAGTATATTGGAATAGCCGCCGATTAAATCTCCTGGAACAGAGGTGGTCAGCCGCGTTGGGGTTACTGCACCTGTTTGGGCGTTGTAACTAAATGGGTTAAAAACACCTCCTGTGGCTATTTGATTCATGCTACCTACAACGTTCAAAGTTGGAAGCATCGCGTTGCGGGTTGCCTTGAGGTTGATCTGCGCATTGTCCAAATTGATTCGCTGCACTGGGATTTCCGGCCGATTCCGCAGCGCTGTTTCTGTAAGATCCTGAATCGGCTGTATGGGCTCCACATCGGGCACGATAGGACGGGTGATGGGGACAATGTGAACTGCTGCCAGACTCGCGCTGGCAATCCCGTTCCGGCTGATGGCGTTTTTAAGGGCCACTTCCTGGGTGCGGATGGTGCCCTCTGCCGTATAAACGTTGTACTCTGCCGTAACTACGTTGCCTTCTGCCTGGGTAACGTCGATCGCCGCCATGGTGCCGATGTCAAATTGCTTGCGATCGTCAGAAAGCAGCTTCTGACCCTGTGCAAGCGATGCACGAACTACATCCACATTGAGCACGGCGGCCTGCAGGTTCCAGTAGGCTGAGATCACAGTGTTGAGCGTAGAATTGATATTCTGCTGAAACTGCACATCCGCCAAGCGTTGGTTGTTCTTTGCAATTCTAATTCCACGCGTGTTCAAGCCAATCCCAAACCCGTTGAGTAAGGGCTGGGTTGCCTGCAACTGAAAATTTGAGTTTAGCTGTGGGATGAATGCGTTGCTAAAGTTATTGGCCTCGCTGCTCGTGTTGCCGAAATTCAGAGTAGCGTTTCCACCGGTAGCAAAGCCCTGGGCCAGGGCGAAACTCTTGGTTTGGGTGGTGTTGACTCCGTTCAGTACACCACCGCTATTGATAGTGTTGGTGTTGATGGACCGGTTTTGGCTTCGGTTGATCTGGCCGGTCAGTACGGGATCGAAGCTGACGCCGTTGTTGCCTACCAATGCCAACTTAAGACCGACATCTGTCAACTGGAACTGGTACCGCTGGATTTCCAGGCCGATGTTATTTTCCAAAGCTAAGGCGATCGCGTCGTTCAGAGACAAGTACAGGTTGCCTGCGCGAATGAGTTGATCCAAGCGTCCAGAGTTCGAGACATCAATCGGCGGGACGTAGGTCGGGCTGTAGTTTTTAGTCAGTCTGTCGACGAAGCCACCTTCGTTCTCCAGTTGCGGCTCACGGTTACTGCGCGCGTTGAGGTTCTGACCAAATCCAGCGGGTGCCATCATGAGTGTGATGCACAGGGCGGCCACGCAATGTTTGGCCTGTTTCATAACGATTAGCTTCATAGCTCTTTTCATTCCTTGGTCCAATTCGCCTTGGTTCAATTCGCCTTCACTCAACTCGTGACTTCGTTGCCCGTTGGCCCCGATTGAATTACGCGGGCACAGGGGCCGACGGTTCCATAAAACTATTTGCATTACCTGCCGCCAGCCCTATCTTGTTGAGGACGGGGCAGGAAACGATTTATTGCGTGTCCGTTTCGGGAATGTGTGCCCGAAAGCGACCACAATCGAGCACAACGACCTCAGGCCGCAAGCTCTAGCTATCTCGTCGGGTAGGGCATCCTTTAGTGTATCGATCCCTGCCTATTCATACCGCAGGGCTTCGATCGGATCCAGGAACGCCGCCTGCCTGGCCGGGTAATACCCGAACACGATTCCGACCAATGCCGTAATCGCAAAAGCGGCAAAAATCGACGTGGCACTGACCAAGGTCGGCCACCCGACGAATTCGGAGATGGCCAGACTACTTAACAATCCCAAGAATATTCCTATGGTACCCCCCAACACCGATAGGGTGACGGCCTCCACCAGGAACTGAGAAAGAATGTCATAGGTCTTGGCGCCGATGGCCTGTCGCAGACCAATTTCCTTGGTTCGTTCCGTCACGGATACCAGCATGATATTCATGACGCCGATGCCGCCGACCAACAGGGACACGGACGCGATGCAGGCCAATAGGTAGCCCATCACTTTGGAGGACTCTTCCTGTGCTGCCGCGACCTCTTCCAGGCTGCGGGCCTGGAAGTCGTTGTCGTCATTCTGCTGCAGCTTGTGCCGCTGCCGTAGCAGGCTCTCGATCTGGCCGAGCGCCGCTTGTGTCTGGCCTTCGCGCGCCTGCACCATGATCTGTCCGACCTGTCCAGAATTATTCTGACGGCCACCCATCACTTTACGCTTGGCGGTGGTGATCGGCATGAGGATCAGGTCGTCCTGATCCTGACCGCTGGAGGATTGGCCCTTCGGCACCAGCGTCCCGATGACCGTAACCGGGGTCTTGCGAACGCGGATAATCTGTCCCACCGGATCGGCTCCGGCAAACAGATTATCGACCACCGTCTTGCCTAACACCGCGACTTTTGCTGTGGACCGCATTTGCTCGTCTGTGAAGGACACACCGCTTTCGATGCGGAGGTCTCGAATGGCCAGGTAATCGGGGAACACACCGGTTAATTTGGTCTGCCAGTTGTTACTTTGAAACACGACCTGTTGGTTCCCTGATTGCACCGGAGAAACGTGCTCAACCGCCGAGAGTTCCTCGCCGATGGCGGTAGCGTCCTGCTCCGTCAGGGTTTGCGAGTTGCCGTTGCCGGACTTGACGCCGCCGGTGTTTTGGCTGCCGCCCTGAATGATGATTACGTTGCTGCCAATCGACGAAATCTGCTGCCGGATGCGGTCGGTGGCACCGTTGCCGATCGAGACCATCGCAATGACCGCGCCGACGCCGATGATGATGCCCAGCATGGTGAGTGCCGAGCGTAGCTTGTTCACACGCAATGCGCGAAAAGCGATCTTCATGCTCTGGATCAGTTTTCTCATGCCTAGGACTCCTCTTCCTGATATTCTTCGTCTTTCCACTCGGCCAACTCGCGGGCTGCATTGCGCGGTTCCGGCACGCGTTCATCTGTCAGGATGTGGCCATCCTTGAAGACGATGATGCGGTCGGCGTACTGGGCAATATCCGGCTCGTGGGTGACGATGGCGATGCTAATGCCTTTTTCCTGGTTTAACTTCTGAAAGATCCCCATGATTTCAACGCTGGTCTTGGAGTCCAGCGCGCCGGTGGGTTCGTCGGCCAGAATTAATTGCGGGTTGCAGATCAGGCTACGCGCGATGGCGACGCGTTGCTGCTGACCGCCGGAAAGCTGGCTCGGATGATGATCGAAGCGGTCGCCAAGGTTGACCGATGCGAGCGCCGCCATCGCGCGATCCTTGAAATGCTTGCGGTCGTCGAAGGTATACAGCAGAGGCAGTTCGACGTTCTCCAACGCCGAGGTGCGGGCCAGTAGGTTGAACTGCTGGAAAACGAAACCGATCTTCTTGTTGCGAATTTCGGCCAGGTCATCACGCTCCAGCGTGCCGATATCCACGCCATCCAGATAGTAGTGACCCTGACTCGGTTTGTCCAAGCATCCGATGATGTTCATCAGGGTCGATTTACCGGAACCGGACGGACCCATGATGGCGGTAAAACCGCCACGTTCCAAGTTGAGGGTTACTCCCCGCAGAGCATGCACACTCATATCACCCATGTGATAGGTCTTGTGCATATGGTCAATCCGGATGAGCGCCGACGAGGCGTCCGGTTGTACCATTCTCTGCGGCGCCCTTGTTTCAGCCGAGACTACGTTCGACATGACTTTCCCCTAAATCCTTAGCCAAACCTCAGAAGCCGCCGCGATTGCCGCCCCTGCCGCCACCACCGCCACCCGGGAAGCCGCCGTTGTTGTTGTTGTTGCCGCCGAAGCCCGGTGCGTTCGCCTTGGTGTTGGTGATAACCGGCAGGCCTTCCACCGCTGTCACCAGCTCCGCGCCTTCCTGCAGGTTATTGCTCATGAGCGCTGCCCATGTGCCGTCGCTGATTCCGGTACGGATGCGGACCCCTTCCAGTTCGCCCTTATCATTGATCCGATAGACGGTTTGCGTTTGGATGACTGCGCGAACACCACCGGCAGGCGCTCCGGCTTGACCACCGCCACTGCGACCACCACCAGCTCGGCCGGCTCCGGCTCCGGCTCCACCGCCAGCGCCACCAGCTCGACCGCCAGCACCACCGCCATTCTTGCCTTGGAACTGGCTACGATCAAAGGTTTTTCCGGTGCCGCCGCCGGTGCCGCCATTGCGTCCCTTGAACTGGCTCGGGTCAAAATTCTTACCCTGAAACTTACTGCGGTCGAAAGCCTTGGCCGTGCCATCTCCACCACTGGCATCCGCTAGAACGCTGGCATCTCCACCACCGCCGTCACCACCACGGCCGCGTCGCCGCTTGCCGGTACCGTCGTCACCGGTCGAAGCGACCTCGGAGTTGGCCTGCGGGGCCGTGCCTTTTACCCGGGCGGTTACCGGAGCGTCCGCCTTGGTAGAACCTGTTTCTTTGCCGGACGCGGGAGTTGCGCCGCTCTTCGTCGCATCACCGGTTTTGTCGGTGGCGCTGCCAGCTTTCCCCTTGCCCTTGCCGCCCACGTCACCTACGACTTTGTCAGCTAGCTGGGCCGGAGGACGGAAACGGAGCGCCGCGCTGGGAACTCGCAGCGTACTCTCGACGCGTTCAGATACGATGCGTGTCTGTGCAGTCATACCAGGGAACAAGCGCATGTCGCGGTTGTCCACCAGGATCACAACCGTATAGGTGATGACGTTCTGCACGTTGGTCGGTGAATGGCGGACCTGGAGCACATCGCCACGGAACGTCTGTCCCGGGTAGGCATCGACGGTGAAGCTTGCCTGCTGGCCGATCTGAACGCGGCTGATATCGGATTCATCGATATTGACGTCAACGTGCATCTGGCTCAGGTCCTGCGCGATTTCAAATAACTGAGGCGCGCTGGTGGAGGCCTGCACGGTTTGTCCGGGCGACATATTGCGCGCGATGACGATGCCGTCGACCGGAGCCAAAATCTTGGTGCGCGACAAATCCAGTTCAGCCGATTCCAGCGCCGCCTTCGCGTTGGTGACCTGGGAAGCTGCGGTGGTCTTCTGGGTCAGGACCACTTCCTTCTGTGCCTTGGTCGAAGCCAAACTGGCTTCCGAAGTTTTCTGGGTGGCGATCGCCGAGTCCACACTCAACACAGCCTGATCGTAGGTGGCTTGCTTACTATCCTGCGCGTCCTTGGTTCCAAATCCGCCGGTATAAGAATTCTTCGCGATTTCCAACTGCCGCTTGGCTTCGGCCACCTGGGATTGCGCCCGGTTCACGGACGCTTTCTGATTGACGATCGCCAGTTCCGCAGTCGCGATGTCGAAGTCGGCTCGCTTCTCGGCAACTTCCGCGGTCTTGATTTGCGTTTCGGCGCTGTTCAAGCTGGCTTGGGCCTGATCCACCTTGGTCTGATAGGTGGAAGGGTCGATGACCGCGATCAGTTGCCCTTTCCTAACCGGCGTGTTGAAGTCCGCTAACATCTCTAAAACGTTGCCCGACACCTGGCTGCCCACGTTCACAGAAAGCGTGGCGGACAGAGTGCCGGTGGCGGAGATCACGGACTCGATCGAGCCTCGGGTGATCACAGCCTTGATGAACTTAATCTCGGCTGGCGCAGCGTAGTATCGATAGGCTCCGTAGCCGATCCCACCTAGCACACCGAGCGTTACAATCCATTTCGCGAAACGTTTCATCTATGAACTACTCCAGAGCAGATTTTTGGATTCCGATATGAGATGACGACACCAAGCACGCCAAGTGTTACATCGGGGGTGGCGCGACGTCCACTTTGGTGTGGAAGGATCTGGAACGATCGGATCGGTTCTATTATATAGGAATCGTGTCCAATACAACACTAGAAACCTTTCAAACGGCGGGTGCTTACCTCTCCGGCCACTTCCGGCTCACCAGCGGCCTGCACTCCAATGCGTTCCTGCAAAGCGCATTAGTTTTACAAAACCCTAACATTGCCCAACAATTGGGGCAAGCCTTGGCCGTCGAGCTTGAAAAATGTATGCCAAACGGCGAATCGGTCGCGTCTCCCGCCTTGGGCGGCTTGATAATCGGGCACGAGGTTGCCCGGGCGATGGGGACGAGATTTATTTTCACGGAACGCGATCCGGAGGGCAAGATGACTCTTCGCCGAGGCTTTACCATTGCTCCCGGCGAAAAGTTTGTAGTGGTGGAGGATGTGGTGACCACCGGGGGCAGCACACGCGAGGTCGTCGAGCTTTTACAGAAGGAAGGTGCTGAGGTGTTGGCTGCCGGGTCGATCATCGACCGGAGCGGCGGCAAGGCGGACGTCGGGGTCCCACGGGTTGCGTTGGTCACTTTACAAACCGAAACCTGGAAACAGGAAGAGTGTCCGTTGTGCGCGCAAGGGCTGCCGGCCGTGAAGCCCGGTTCGAGAAAGTAAGAGTGGGAAAGGTAGCGACGGCGGCTCGACGAATCCGAATCAGTCTAAGTTACGACGGCACGGACTTCCACGGCTGGCAGGTCCAACCGGGGCTTCCCACGATTCAGGCGAAACTCCAAGACGCATTGTCGGAACTGGAGGGGAGCGAAGTGAGCGTCGCTGGCTCCGGGCGAACCGACGCGGGCGTTCACGCGCTGGGGCAGGTCGCGGCGTTTACGATCGCCAATCCGATTCCTGTAGAGAATCTACAAAAAGTACTGAATCGACGTTTGCCCCGATCCATTCGAGTGCTGGACGCGGCGGAGGTCCCGTCGGAGTTCCATCCCCGGTTCGACGCGATTTCGAAGACGTATGAATACCGGATACTGCGGGCGGAGATTTGTCCGCCGTTCGAGCGCGACTTGGTTCACCACTTCCCCTATCCGATGAACGAAGCTCGCATGGTTGAATGTGCCGGACTGCTGGAGGGGGAGCACGATTTCACCACCTTCGCGGCCGCCGATGAAAAAGACTCGCTGGGTCACAGCAAGGTGCGGAGGGTTTTCAACTCGCAGGTAAAGCGCGAAGCGGACCGGCTTATCTATCGCGTCCAAGGCAGCGGCTTCCTGAAGCACATGGTTCGCAATATTGTTGGCGTGTTATTGGAGGTCGGGAAGGGCAATCTTGCGGCCGATGATGTGACACGTCGATTGCAACCGGGGAACGGAATTCCAGCGGGTCCAACGGCTCCGGCGAGGGGGTTGTACCTGGTGAAGGTCGAGTACCCCGGTTAACGAAATTCCATTCGATGGAAGGCGGGTTCGGAAACCCGCGCCGGGAACTATTCCCGGCTGTTGAGGGACACCGGCCAGCCGGTTATGAAAATCATGCACCGGCTGCTGGATCCCGCGCCTTCCAGCAACCTGATTTTTCCTGGAAGGTTGGGTACGCTGATTCACTGCCGTTTGTCCCCGCGCTTAGGCACGGGGCTTGTTGCCGTTTTACTTTAGTTCGACTTCGCTTTCGAGCGGCTTACGCCCATCAATCCCACCAGCGCCAGCCCCATCAACGCCAAACTGGATGGTTCGGGCACGGGGTCCACTGTCGGGGCGAAGGACACACCTTTAAAGCTGGCCCCGGTGGGCGCTGAGGCAAGTAGTGAGAACGCTTCGCCACCGGCAGGCGCAGTCGCGGCGAGAATGTCGGTAAGGCCGTAGAGAAAGGTTGGGTCCAGATCGCCGATCACATAGCTGGTGGCAAACAATTGCACCTGGTTGCCGACCACTTTGCCAGTCAGCCCCAACAGCCCGGTCGTACCGGCCGCGCCGGTGTTCGCCACAAGGTTCAAGCCTGCAGCAATCGTATACTGGAACACCCAGCTACCATTGACCAGCGTCCATTTTTGCAAGCCGCCGGCTCCAAGATGGGTGGTGGCTGAATCCTGCTTCCCGTTGCCGCTATCGGCAATGTACAGTGTATTGGCATCCGCGAAGAAGTAGCTTTCCGGACTCAAGTTGATCTGTTGACCGACACTATTCACCCCGTTCGTGGTGGCGGCGGTGATCGTGAACTTGCCAGTGCTGGTGGTGCCAGTG
This sequence comes from Acidobacteriota bacterium, assembly GCA_040007495.1. GTDB lineage: Bacteria > Acidobacteriota > Terriglobia > Bryobacterales > Bryobacteraceae > Palsa-187. The sequence continues at coordinate 8,028 of JBDTUY010000172.1, forward strand.
CTGGGAATCTGCGTGGGACCATTTCCGCTATTTGCCTGACTGGTCGGAGGATTGCCCGCTGTGCCCAGCGTCCCGATAAACGAGCGTGCTGAATTCGAGCCGCCTTTGCTGTCCACGGAAACGTAGAGCTGTCCGTTCACGATCTGAACGATACGTGTGTCCTGCGACAAGGTCTTGCCCGTGGTGTCGTCCCCTGTGATCGGAGTGGCTGAGGAACTCCCCCGCGTCGTGTAGAAAACACCGCCCGTATGGTCATTGCCCGCGCCCTGGCCCGAAACATAGATCTTGGTTCCGTCGGCGGTGTAAGCGCTACGCGGATTGTTCGTGTTGAATACACCATACAGCGCCGTCGAAGAGTCGACATTCCCATCGGAGTCGATCAATGCGACGACCCGAGGCACGGCGGTGTAGCCTTGACCCTGCACGCTGCCAGACTGCGCCAGTGCTGTATTCGCCGCGTTCGGACCGTACGCGCCCGGGTTCGCGTTGAATGTATTCGCGTTGATGCCGTAGCCTGCGATCGTCAGGTATTTACCGTTACCGGACAATTGCAGACTGCCTTCCGAAGACGAGCCATACTCGCCCGACACGGCAAAATTCGCGCCGGATGCGATCTGAGGCAGTATGAACGAGTTCACGAAGGTTCCTGCCGTGGTGAATTGATAAAAGCCTAGCGGTGCGGCTTGATTGTCGCCGTAGTTTCCCGTGTTGAAGCCGTTGCCCTCGACACTGACCACCAGGTCACCTGTGGTGAAGATGAGACCGGCAAACGCTGGGGTTGCCACAAGCATCCCCAGTGCGATGATCGACCGGTTGAATTGAATCGTAGTTGCGCGAACACTTTTATTCTGCATTGTCTGTTTATGAGTCCTTTGGAGCTTCGGAAGAATGAACCCGGATGGTAACAATTGAAGGTTTCAAGTCGATGACGGATAAAACTTGAAAAGTACTGGTACTAAAAGACTTAAATCGCAATTCGTCCAGCCGAGACGCGGTTCTAGAGGGTGCTGCAGGTCGGGTAGCGCAAGCTGCTTGGGCCTGAACGCCTCACAGGATTTTCGCTTACAATTGAAAAATGTCGCTAATCGTAATTGGATCGGTCGCCTATGATGGCGTTGAGACGCCGCATGGCAAAGTGGACCGCATGTTGGGTGGCGCGGCCACCTATATTTCGCTGGCTGCCAGCTACTTCACCAAGGTCGGCATCGTGGGCGTGGTGGGCGAGGATTTCGCCAAAGAAGACGAACAGTTAC
>JBDTUY010000173.1:0-9267 GCA_040007495.1 Acidobacteriota bacterium
GTCTCTGACCAGTGCGTTCGCCTCGTGGTTCCAGAATTCAGCTTCGAATGCGACCGGCGGTCAGTTTGTCTTGACCGTGCCGTTCGCGGTGCAGGGGAATACGGCGGGAGTTTCGTCGGTCAGTGTGACGTTGACCAACGGTCAGGGTGTGTCCGCATCGGGATTAGCACAGTAGGGGGCGGATCGCCTGCAACTGCGATGTGGGGTGGGCAGTCATGCCTGCAAGTCGGCTGTTAAGCCGACTCTAACCCGCAACCGACCGTAATCCTGACAGGGCGTTGCCTTGCAGGCATGATTGCGCCCAGACTACATCCCCCGCAGAAACGGGTTCCGTTCCTTTTCACGACCGATGGTCGTGTTGGGGCCATGGCCTGCGATCACAATGGTTGTTTCCGGCAGAGGCAGCAGCTTGTCGTGGATCGATTGGAGAATCTGTCTACCATCGCCGCCTGGCAGGTCGGTCCGACCGATCGAATCGCGGAACAAAGTGTCGCCTGCCACAAGTTTGTTCTCCGACGGAATCCACACAGACGTGCTGCCTTGCGTGTGACCAGGCGTGTGCAGGATATGGAACTGCGCGTCAGCCAACTGCAGCGTGTCACCATCGCGAGCCTCGGTGTCAATCTCGGTTCGCGACGGATTCTCCACGCCGAGCCAGGCGGCCTGCATTTCCATCTGATCGTACAACCCAGCATCGCCCGCGTTCATATGTACCGGAGCTCCGGTGGCAGCCTTCAGCTTGGCCGCGCCTCCAATGTGGTCGATGTGGGCGTGCGTGATTACGATGTGCTTGACCGTCAACTGATGCTTCTTGAGGATGGCTAGTATGCGGTCGATCTCATCGCCAGGATCGATGACGATGGCCTCGCGTGTAGTTTCATCGCCGAAGATAGAGCAATTACATTGCAGCGGGCCGACAGGTATAATCTCATGAATCACCTAACCAGTTTCGCGCAGATTGGGTGTGGACTACCATGCGAATGCGCTCACGAATGGGATTGCGCAAGAGATTTCAGGTCGTTCACTACTGTTGTGGCCCTGGTGCATCTGCGTTCTAGGCCGACAACTGCCAACAGCGCATCATCCGATAGTTCTCCGTGGATTTGCCAGTGATAGTGCGACTGCTCCAGGGATGCACGCAACTGATGGGCGGTGAAGAATTCGGTATGCAGCTCCAGAATCATAAAATCGACAGCATGATCCCAGTGGAGAATCCGGCGAAACAGTCCTGATTCTGCTCCCTCGATATCGCACTTGACGATTGTCTTCGTTCCAGGGGCCGACGGGGGGACCAAGTCGTTCAGAGGCAGAACCTGTACGGAGTTGCTATGGTGGGCTGAAACTGCGGTTGTGCCCATGCGGAGGCCCCAGGCTCCATTGCCCGAATCGACCACTTGCGCGAAACCGCGCTCGGCTCCTGCGAAGGCCTGGATCGCACGACAGGTAGGGCGACGGTTATCAGCGCCTTGTCCGAACTGGTCTAAATTGCTGCTTAGGACGCGGTAGTTCTCTCGGTCCGGCTCAACCGCGACCACATGTGACAGGTTTAGCTTGCGGGCCAGGGCGATCGCGCTGAGACCGATGTTGGCACCCAGATCTACCAGCACCGCGGGTGAGCGGCTGGCTGAGAGTTGCTCAGCAAAGCCGTCGTAAATCCGCTCCAGGAACACTTCGTCAAACACCTTGCGGTCGGTGGAGTCGTTACGGAGGTGGACAACGCAGCCATCGCTCAGAATAAAGGTCCGCACGCCACCGGAAAAGCCTGGGCCGAGCCGGATTGCCAGTTCCTCAATAAGATACAGAAACTTGTGCCGCAGGATTAGATCGGAGGTCCAAATTCGACGGAGCTTCTCAAACACAGATTGGATTCGGGTCAGCATGATTCTGTAGTTGCGTTCCTGCGCATATAGGGTGGCTGGCAGGGGTGCGGGTTCTCGGGCAAAAGAATCCTAGGCGGCTCAATCGCGTCTAAGAATATAGGTGGCCGACGTATACTCTGGGTATGGTGATGATGCTCTAGGCAAGCCGACCGGAAGGGTGTATGTCTGAACCGGTACAATCCTTAGTTCAGACAGCGCGGATTCCGCAGAGCCGCTTGGTGGGGCATCGCCACTAGTCGGCATGGTTGGCCGTGGCTCCCCTGATATCGAGGAAATCTTTGGAAACATTGGAAACATCTATGTCGATAGTGGAGTTGTTGACTATGGTCTCGCTGTTTACGGGAAAGCTCGGCGGGTTAGCCGATTGGGAGGTGGCGCGGTGAACCTTTCTGCGATTACGCCCGCGATACTTGCCCAACATGGCCTGAGCGCCGGGTACCTGGCGCTGCATGAATCGGCCGCGTGGTTCGATGTTTCGGATCGAGGCCGGATTCGCGTCTCGGGCGAGGATCGCGCACGTCTGCTGCACGCCATGAGCTCGAATCATATTCAGGGATTGGAGCCGGGGCAGGGCTGTTATGCGTTCTTCCTAAATGCACAGGGCCGAATTTTGGCCGATGCAAATATCTTATGTTTCGCCGACCATCTGCTGCTCGAAACCGAGCCGGAGCTGCGCGCTACGATTCATGAGCATCTGGACCGCTACATCATTGCGGACGACGTCGCGCTAGAAGATCGAAGCTCCGACATTCAGGCTGTGGCGATCGCAGGACCGCAGGCTGCGGACGTGCTGTTGAAATTGGGTGCGCCTGTGCCGCAGCAACAGTTCTCTCATTTGGTGTGGGAAGCGTCGGAGGCTGGCGAGCGGGTCGTGGTCAACCTGACTGATTCGGTCGTAGGCGGGTTTTTGGTGCTGGTCCCAGCTATCGAGAAGACGTTGTTGATCGCAGAGCTTGCTGGCGCGCACATCCCGCAAGCTACAGCTGAGGATGCTCGCGTGGTGCGGCTTGAGGCTGGTCGGCCCCGTTACGGCGATGAAATCACCGATCGCTATCTGGTGCAGGAAACCGGGCAAATGCAGGCGGTCCACTTCACTAAGGGCTGCTATCTGGGGCAGGAAATCGTGGAGAGGGTCCGCAGCCGGGGGCAGGTGCATCGGAAGTTGAAATCTGTCTTGATTGAGACCGATCAGCCGGTAGCGAAGGGCTCGGCAATCACGGGTGTGGATGGCGCGGCGGCGGGCGAGTCGATTGAGGCCGTGTACTCGCCGGGTTATGCGAAGACGGTCGGGATGGCGTATTTGCGGGGGCCTTTGGCCGAAGACGGGGCTGAGCTGCGGGTGGATGGAATGGTCGCGAGGGTGGCAACGGTCGGCTAACGCTGGAGGGTGGGCTTTAGCCCTGCAGAAGCGGACCTAAAGGTCCACGCCGCGTAAACGCCGCCCTCCTTATTTTAGTGCGGAAGGCGATTCAGTTCGCGGACGTAGAGATCGTTATGCGGGAAGCGGTCGCGCAGCTCGGTTAGGATCTTGCGAGCCGCGTCCGGTTGCTTGTCGCGCAAGGCCGCCACTGCTAGCAATAGTTTCGCAAACGGCTCCAGATAGCGGCCATGCAGGGCAGTTTGGCGAACCTCGGCTAAACCTTGTTCCGCATCGATGTGGGAACCGGTCAAGCGCAGCAGCAACCGGAGGGGCGCGGATTTCAAGCTGAGCAGATAGTGTTCAACGCCAGGTCCCACGTAACCGTCAAAGGCCAGAGGGTTCACCACCAGCAGTTTCTCGGCGATGCTGCGAGCATCTTTCGTGTAGCTAACAGCGGACAGATATTGATGGTCCACCAGCGCAGCATAGTCGGCTCGAAGGCCGAATGACAGTGCTTTCGCGAACAGAGCCGCCGGGTCCACGGGATTCTTTTGCAGACTGCTTGCCGTAAGACGGTCTGCCTGTTCCATCTGTTGCGCAAAGAGCTGGCGCGCGCGAGGGTCGGGTGTCAGCTGCTTCTGGTTCAGGAACTTTGAATCGTCGGTGAACAGTTCGGACTCGAGCGCACCCAAACGCGCGAGCTCAGAGAAAAGATACGCGGCGGCGTCTGAGACGAAGCCCATCGGATCTGAAGTACGGCTCTGTCGGAACTGTGCGAAGATCTGGTGCGCTTCATCGAATCGCAGGTCGTACATCTTGAGCCATCCGCTATAAAGAGGATCGCTCAGGGATGGAGAATCCGCAGCGCGGGCAGAGGGTAGCGACAGGGCTACCATGGCTATGGCGAAAACTCGGGTAACCGGGCGCATAGGGGAGGGCAATTCTATTTTCTCAGAGTTGAGCGGGGGCCGGTTGCGAACCGGCTGCGGATTCCGAATCCGCCTTCTTACCTGCTGAGTGGCTGGGTTACCGAGTGTTATTTGGTGGTGATGGGGTCCAGGTCGATCGAAAACGCTTCGTCTCCGATTGTGATTTGCAGGCGGCCGTAGCCTAACGGTCGGCCGGAGTTGGGAAAGAATACTGCTCCATCGGTCGATTCCCCGGGGCTAAGCGAGTGCCGGCCCAAGACGATTGCGGCGGCTGCCGATGCTGCCCGCATGCGCGTGTTGCCCATAGCCATTGCATACTTTCGACGAGCCTCATAGCCGTTCGTCGAATGGGCCTTTGCGTTATTGAAAAGCGCCGCTTCGTAAACCGTGATCAACCTTCCCACGTCGCCACTGCTGGCCCGGTTCAGCACGTCCGTCACAACGTTGTCGGCGGACAGCGCTCGAGTAGGAGCGCCTTGCGCAGTCGGCGGCGAGGTCAGGTTGCCACCGGATGGTCCCAGAGGAGGCCCCGACATGCGTTGAAACTCGAAGTCGTTGGATTCTACTTCTCGGGTATCGACCGACGCGTTCGAGATGGAGACTTGAACGATAGCATAGCCCAGCAGGCGTGTCGGCAAGGGTGCGACGATCACGGTGATGTTGCCGCGTGTCAGCGCCTTGTACTTCAGCCCGCCGGATTCAAATTCCAGGGCTTGCGGCAGTTGAAGAACTTGCGGTCCGTTGGCGGTGGATGCTTGTGCGGGTGTAGCCGAAGGCGGCGGGGTCACCTGCTTGCGCGGCGTCCCGGGGGCAATCGGCGGTTTCGCAGGAGTTGTTTGGTTAGTCGGGAATTGAGACGTCGACTGCGCGGGCGTGAAGGGACTCAATAAGCCACAAAACAACACAACAAACGGAACGGTCGTGTAGCCGGAATGAAACGGATTGTTATTGCTTCCGATAACCGGCTTCGATGCTGCGATGTGGCCTAAACCCATAAAGAGAACGCTAACTGTATGATAGCGTGACCGGGTTCGGGTCCCTCAATATGCGGATCGGCGATTTAATACGGATACTAGCGTTTTCCTAGCTTGATGACGAAGCCACCACCGATCACCACGTTGTGTTGCCTGCCGCCGAACGCAGCGACGTTGAAGTCCGGGCTGCCCGAGTAGAAATCCCGGACCTCGCCGCGCATGTTAACTCGGCTGAGCAGGCCCTTTTCAGGAAGCTTCACATCGAAACCAGCACCGTAGTCCAGGGCTGCTCCATTGCGGAAGCGCGGGGCCTGGTTGGCTGCGCCGCTGAGTTGGAAGAGACTCTGTTCGTAGAGCGCGTAGCCTCCACCGACGGCAAGGTAGGGCGACACACGCGACTTCAGCGCGAACTTTACTCGGAGGCCCGGCGTGACATAGAGCGTGGCGACGTCTCGCGTGGTGCGCGGGTCGGATGAAGTGATCTTGCGTTGGCCGTTCGCGAGGAAGTGCACTTCGCCGAAGATGGCTATTTTCTCGTTGGTCCAGATGCGGTACCCGTAGTTGGCCTGGAGCGCCGTTCCGCCACTCAGGCGGGCGAAGCCCCGGTCCTGGGGTGCGATGCCGCCTAAGGTCAGGCCTAGTTCCTGCTTCTGGGAGAAACCGCTCAAAGGTAGCGATAGGAAAAGCGCGAAGGGCAGAAAGCCTTGATGGGATTGTCGCATGATCGTATATGAGGGTGGTTGCAGATAGAATGACAGATCTTGGGATGGAAATTCCCAATCCGCTCTGTTGAAGAACTGGCCGGGGAATGAAATAGCCAATTTGGGTTTGGCGGACATGGGTGAATTTCGGATTCAGTAATGTAGAACTCTTGGAACAAGAATGCAGGGACGCTGCATCTATAGTCTATGAACGGTGAACGTATGAATTACGAACTTTTGAACCGCACTATCTGCACGGTCATCATGGTCGTGATGTGTGTTGTTGATGTTCACGCGCAGGCTCAGGAAGCCGGGGTTCGGACTTTGATCATCGAACCCGCGGCGTCCGATAGGGTTGAGTTGCACGTGGCGAAGACTGGTCTTTATCGGGGGAAGGTACACGTTTTCCTGTTCCCGAAATACAACGGTACTCTGCAATACAACGCGACGCATCCTGAGGCTTCGCAGATCCGGCTGAACTTGAGCGCTGCTTCGATCAAGCTGACCGATACGTGGCTTGGAGAGAAGGACTTCAAAGAGGTCCAGCGGTATGCGCTGGAAGATATGCTGGACGCGAAGAAGTTTCCGGAGATTACGTTTGTTTCAGCGCACGTGCAAGTAACGAATGCCAACCACTTTGTGGTACGAGGCACACTCACGATTCGAGGGGTAGCCAAGCCGGCGACGGTCTATGTGACGCTGCAGAGTTCGGCGGGCGGGTTGCTCAATTTCGAGGGCGAGGCGACGGTCAAGTTGACGGACTTCGGACTAAAGCCGCCGACGGCTGCGCTCGGCTTGATCGGCACGAAGGATGAGATGACGTTGTCGTTTGTGCTGAACGCGAAGTAGCAAGGAACAACTCAAAAGTCGGTGGAACATCCGGTGTTCGTCGGGCCGACCTTCGCTAAGATCAGGTTTTTAGTTCGTTGCGGGCGTAGAAATCGGCACGGATGCCGACTCGCAGGCAGGACTGCCCACCCCACATCGCTCGTAACCGACGCTCCCTCTAATCCTGGTTTTCACCGCTTGCCAGTAGGTCTCTCTTTGTCCAAAAGAGAACAAAAAGAGAAAATACAAATAACCATAGGTTTCGCGTAACATTCCCTATTGCATTCACTTAGAGGTCGAGCTACACTCAAAAGTCTAGAACAGGGGAAAATAGTTGTAAAGTGTCGCTCCAGGATCTAAATTCGATTGTGCAGAACGCTCCTCCGGGTCTCCTGAAGGGCAGTTTGGACAAGCAAGGACGGATGCAGGTCCCTGTGGAAGCGATCTCGTTCCTGAAAGAGTTCGGGTTCACCAAGCTATTTATAACATCAGTTGACGGAAAAACCGCCAAGATTTACCCAATCGAGGTCTGGCGGCGAAATCAGGCTTTGTTGGCTAGCGTGCCTCAGCATGCCGAGTTGGCCAAACGACTTTCGTTTTTTGCCCGCGCACACGGTGGCGAAGAAGCGATCGACACGGCGGGCCGACTGCTGCTCCCGTTGGAGCTGAGGGCGTTGTTGAAGTTAGAAAAACAGTCGGTCTGGTTAGAGTTTCACCAGGGTGCGGCCACTATCTTGACGCAGAAGGATTACGACGCGCGGATGGGCTTGTCGACCGAGCATTTGACCACGGACTTGGCTGTTGCCGAATCGTTGGGTTTTGTATAAAGCGGTTTCCTTCAAAAGGGTTATGAATGCACGTATCAGTCATGTTGCCGGAGTGCCTGGAGTATCTGGCGCTGAAGCCGGACGGCGTGTATTTGGACGGGACCTGTGGGATGGGCGGTCATTCATCGGCTATAGCGAGGCGATTAACTACGGGCCGGGTACTGAGTTGCGACCGGGATCGGGAGAGTCTGGAACTGGCCAAACAGAACGTGCTGGCGAATGCGCCGGAGGCGATCGACCGTATTCATTTTCATCAGAGTTTATTTTCGCAATTGGAAGAGACGCTGGCAGCAGAAAAAATAAAACAACTGGACGGGCTGCTGGTAGACCTGGGGGTTTCCAGGTACCAATTGGTGGGCGGCGAGAGAGGGTTCTCGCTGATGGTGGATGGTCCCTTGGATATGCGGATGAGTCGCGATGTCCAGGGGACCGCCGCCGATCTTGTGAATTTCGAATCAGAAATGGAACTCGCCAACCTGATCTATACGTTGGGCGAGGAAAGGAGGAGTCGGCAGATCGCCAGAGCAATCGTGCGTGCGCGGCCCTTGCATACGACTGGCCAATTGGTTTCAGCGATCGAGTCAGCCGCGTACCGTACGGGAAAATTGCATCCAGCAACGCAGACGTTCATGGCATTGCGGATGGCCGTAAATCGGGAACTGGAAGAGTTGGACGCACTGCTCGCCTTGATTCCACGCCTGGTAAAACCGGGCGGACGCGTGGTAGTGCTGACGTTTCATTCCATCGAGGACCGAAAGGTCAAGCAGGAGTTCCAGGCACTGGCCAAGGCGGGCGTAGCGATAACGCTCACCAAGCATGTGGTCAGGGCATCGGAAGAAGAAGTTCGCTCCAATCCGCCTTCGCGCAGCGCCAAGCTGAGGGCTTTGGAGATTGCATCGTAAGCGGACGCGGCCGTCCACATTGGATGGGCCGCCAACCGAAGTAAGTTTGTGCAGCGGCGTTTGTAGCAATTGTTGGTGTATTGAGGAATCTTTAAAATGGCCACTCTGGCGGGCGTATTTGGCAAGTTTTTCACGAAGATTGTTGAGAGCGAAGCACCCTTCGCTTCACGGGAAGCGGCGGTCAACCGTCTGCGCGCGTTCCCGAATGACGATATCCATTTTTACATTAAGCGCATCGACAACTCGCGCGTGGTAAGGGAGGCCGATCCGGCGTCCCGCGGCACGTGTTGGAAAACGTTTGCGAGCGTAGTGACCGTGGCGATCCTGGCGATTGTTGTGCTGATGCCGCGCGCCTACGGCCTGTTGGCGGGACGTCAGTTGGAATCGTTGCGGGCGGAAGAGAAGCGTCTGACGTCGGAACAGGCAGCGCTGGCGGTGGAAGAAGCGAGTATCGCAACCCCGGCCAACATGCTGAGGATGGCCAAGGCTCAGTCCTTTGAAGTGCCCGCACCGGATAAGGTTGTCTACCTGCCGGGCAGCCACCGCGACGCGGAATTCGCGGCGACTGGCACACAACAAGCGGGTCAATAGGCGATTCGAGTCGAGGACTGTATGAAGCCGCTGAATCAAACACGCCGTTTCAGCGTGCTACTGGGCACGCTAGTTCTGTGGAGCGGCGTGATTGTCGCGCGTCTGGTGTGGCTGCAGGTCTATCAGCACGATGATTTCGTAGCCAAGGCCAATCAACAGCAGCAGAAATCGTCACAGGTTCCGGCGCGACGCGGTACGATCTACGATCGCACTGGCAAGCCGCTTGCGCAGACTTTGGACGCCGAGGCCGTGATCGCCGACCCGCAGCTCATGCC
>JBDTUY010000174.1:0-9255 GCA_040007495.1 Acidobacteriota bacterium
ATCAGCACACCTGAAGTCGATCAGATGGGAGTCAGTGATCTGGTCTTTGCGGAATTAGCAGCACGCGACGATCTTGAACTCGTGGAACGCGGCGAATTGGCCAAAGTGTTGGCGGAGCAGGAACTGCAACGGCTTCGTGCGCAGAAGCAGGCTTTGGAATCGCGCAAATGGGTTCGTTTGGGGAAACGCCTTGGGGGGCTATGAGTATGTTAGCATGCTCATATGAGTCACCGTCTTCAGGTTTTGATTTCCAAGGACTTAGACCAGAAGCTAGATAAAGCATCCCAACGCCAAAGCGTCTCGAAGGGTGAATGGGTACGCCGGGCGCTGGAACATTCGCTGGAGCTTGGCGCCGCGACCACTGCGGAAAGTCCCCTTGCAAGATTGTCCAAGCTCAACGGTCCAACTGGCGACATCGACGAGATGCTGCGTGATATCGAGCGTGGCCGCGCGTGAGAGTCTTTATCGACTCCAACATTCCGATGTACGTGGCTGGCGGGGATCATCCCAACCGAAAGATCGCTCTGGAGTTTCTGAAACGAATTGAAGAGCGGGAATTGGAAGGTTGTACCAGCACCGAAGTTCTGCAAGAGATTTTGTATCGCTACTCATCCCTTGCCAAACTGAATCTTGCACAGCGGGTCTACGATGCTTTTGTGGAACTCTGCCCCGAGGTGCTGCCGATAACATTGGCAGAGACAGATGTGGCGCGTGACTTGGTCTGTGACGGGAATAACTCTCCGCATCGGCAGCAAACGGGAGCGATTTCCTGCCGGGATGCGCTCCACGCCGCTACCATGAGAAACCACGGAATCGAATGGATCGCGACGTTCGACAAAGGATTTGACAATTTTCCGGGCATACGGCGCTATCGGCTAATCTAGCTCGCGCTAGCTATAATCGAGGTTCGCCATGAAGCTCGACATTTTTAATCACCTCTTCCCGCAGAAATTCTTCGACACCTATATCGCCGGTCCCAAAGGCCTTCCCGACATCGGCAAGCGCGTGGCTGCCATGCCGACCATCGTCAACCTGGATGCTCGTTTTAAGGTGATGGATGAATTCGGAGATTACCAGCAGGTCATCTCATTACCTGCGCCGCCGATTGAGGCGATGGGGACGCCTGCGGAGACGCCTGCCATCGCGCAGTTGGCGAATGACGGGATGGCGGAGTTGGTACGAAAACACCCGGACCGCTTCCCTACGTTCGTCGCCTCGCTGCCCATGAATAACCCGGATGCGATTCTGCAAGAGGCTCTGCGTGCGGTGGACCATTTGGGTGCAGCAGGTGTGCAGATTTTCACGAATGTGAACGGCAAAGCGCTGGACGCGCCGGAGTTCGCTCCATTTTTCGATGAGATGGCCCGCCGCGAGATCGGCATCTGGATGCACCCGACGCGTGGGGCGGATTTTTCGGATTATCAGGCCGAGGATCGCTCGCAGTATGAAATCTGGTGGACCTTCGGCTGGCCCTATGAGACTAGCGCGGCGATGGCTCGCATGGTGTTTTCGGGCTTCTTTGACAAGCGTCCAAACCTGAAGCTGTTGACCCATCACATGGGCGCGATGATCCCGTTTTTTGAGGGCCGCGTCGGTTATGGATGGGATGCACTGGGGTCCAGAACCTCGAACGTTGACTACGTGTCGCTATTGAAGTCGATGAAAAAACGGCCCATCGACTACTTCAAGATGTTCCACGCCGATACAGCCTTATTCGGAGCACTTGCGGGTACGAAGTGCGGGCTGGATTTCTTCGGCGTCGACAAAGTTCTGTTCGCTTCAGACGTACCGTTTGAGCCAGCGCCGGGTTTGTATATTCGCGAGACGATTCGCGTGATTGAAGCATTGGATTTGCCTGCGGATCAGAAGGAACAGATTTATCGCGGCAACGCCGAGAAATTCCTGAAGCATAGGTAAGCCAAAAGGGCCAACTGGTGCTCCGACCGTTTAATTTGTCTGCTTATCCTGTTGGCAAGCCCAAGCTGACGCATGGGGCTAAGTGGCTTGGTCTCAGCCCCATGCGTCAGCCTGGGGCTTGCCCCTGCGAATTCACAATGGCCAACAAATCACGAGGCATGCCACTAGCAAGCACTTCCTGGTTCGTATATCTAAATTAACTGGCTAAGCTAAGCCAGTCAGGAGTTAGAAGCCATTGGCTGCGGCTAGTCCTTTAGGAGCCTCTGAGGCTTCCGGGCCATCCATCCTTAAGCTCTGCATTTTAGCGGACAGGGTGGTTCGCTTCAGGCACAGCAGTTCTGCGGCCGCCGTCTTGTTGCCGTCGGTTCTCTGCAAAGCTTCCTGAATGAACTGGCGCTCGATGGAGGCGACCGTGGCTTCGAAATCGAGGCCAGCGTCGGGTAGATTCAGGCTCGAAGTCCAATTCGGCGGCAACGGGTCGTCTCCGGGCAAGCTGTTTGTCGCAGGGGTTGCGAAATCTGAGGCAACTAAAAGCTCGCGATCTCCGCTCAGAGCGATCGCTCTTTCTACCCGGTTCTCCAGCTCGCGGACGTTGCCCTTCCAAGCCAGATTCGATTGCAACAGATACACAATCGCTTCCTGCGACAAGCTGCGCGTAGAAAGCCCTTCCCCTTCGCTGATTTTTCTGGCGAAATGTTGCGCCAGCGGAACGATGTCTTCGCGGCGCTCGCGCAGGGCCGGGGTGCGCAGAGGCACCACATTCAACCGGTAGTACAGATCTTCGCGGAACTTGCCTTGCGCCACGCGTTCCAGAAGATCTACATTGGTCGCCGCGACCACGCGCACGTCCACTTGCACGGTCTCCGAACTGCCGACCCGCTGAAATTCACGTTCCTGCAGGAATCGGAGTAGCTTGGTCTGCATCTCCAAGGGAAGGTCGCCGATCTCGTCCAGAAACAGAGTGGAGCGGTGCGCTTGCTCAAACCTCCCGACGCGCTGCCCGACGGCTCCTGTGAACGCTCCCTTTACGTGGCCGAATAGTTCCGCTTCCAGCAGGTTCTCCGGCAAGGCGGCGGTGTTCACCGTGACCATCGGCATTTTGGCCCGTCGACTGGCCAGGTGAAGCGCTCGCGCGGCCACCTCTTTGCCGGTGCCGGTTTCGCCCGTAATCAGAACTGTCGCGCGCCGATCGGCTACCCGCGCGATGACATCGGCGATCTGCTCCATAGCGGGAGAGTTTCCGACTAGAGTGGTGCGCCACAGAGGAGTGGAGGGCTCGGATGGCCCACGATTTAACGCAAAGAGGCTACCGCTCCGGTCGCGGCGGTCCCCTACGGCATTCATCCCTGCAGGGCTACCCCCTGCCGGATTATGCGTGACTACATCCGAAGTACGTCTGGACGCGAATGCACTGTACACTACCGTCTATCGGACAGGGGTGACCCAGGCTTACGTCGGAGTTTTGGCTCGACGATCTTACTTAGAGCTATTACTCTGGTGTTCTCCAGGCTAAAGACACGGAACTTGCTGGATGCGGCGCGAACGTCAAACCTGCAGAGGAACTTTGGCGCCTCATGGGGTCTCATTGGGAGGCTGAAGCCCCCATGCTCGATGAATCGCGCGCCCCATCCTGAAGACAGGCTTGACCTTACTGGAAGAACTTGGCTGCCAGCGCGGGATCGGCGTCGACGGCCTTGCTCCACACCTGAGCGGCTTCTTGTTGTTTACCCTGCGTCTTCAGCGCATGTCCCAGGTTGATCCACGCGGGTGCGAAGCTCGGCTGCTGTTCGGCTGCCTGCCGGTAGGCGTCCACTGCCATCGCGGGCTCATGTGAATTTTGCAGCAATAGGCCCAGGTTATAGGCCAGCTCAAACGATTTCGCTCCCGTGGAAGTGAGCTTCTTGAAGTACTCCCATGCAGCTTTGTGATCTTTCCGCTCAATCGCGATGGCCGTAAGTGCACGCAGCGCGTCCGTGTTGTGGGACTCAAGTTGCAGCACGTGTTCAAATGTCGCAGCCGCCGTTTCCAGATCCTCGAACTTCCAACACGCCAGGCCCAGATTCAACAGGGCCTCCACCCAATCCGGGCGGTGTTTTAAGCAGGTCTCAAAACTATCGACCGCTGACGCATAATCGCCGCGCTGCAACTGCAGGAACCCCAGGCGATAAGCGGCGTCTTCCCAATCCGGCTTAGCCGCAACCAGTTGTTGCAATCTCTTTTCAGCCTTCTCCAATTGGCCGTCTTTTTCCAGCACGATGGCCAGATTCCACAACGCTCCGGGGAGGTCGGACTGGATCGCGAGCGCTTTCTCGTAGGCTTGGCGAGCACCCGCTTTATCCCCGCGCTCCTCCAGCATCGCTCCCAGATTCACGTGACCTTCGCTCTGATTCGGGCGAATGCGGATCGCCTCCTTGTAGGCGTTCGCAGCCAGATCCGCCCTGCCGGATTTTTGTTGGGCGGTTGCCAACTGGAACCAGGCAGCATAGTGGTCCGAACCCGGCTCCGCAGTCAACTTCACCAACTGAGAACACTGTTGAATCGCCGCCGAGTAGTCGCCCCGATTCAGCGCGAGCAAGGCCAACGCTTCTAATGCGGAACGCGACTGTGGACGAACCTTCAACAGACGGTCGGCAAATTCCTTTGTCTTCTGATCCTCTTTCCTCGCGATGGACAACGAGACGAGATTCGCCAATAGCTCCTCTGCATTGGCGTTACCCGGCAACAGCTTGCGATAGAGCTCCGCAGCTTCATCCAAACGGCCAAGCTTGTGCAGTGCGACGGCGCGCCCGAACAACGTCCTTTCGTGCGCAGGATCGATGGTCAGTGCGCGGTCGAAGCACGACAGCGCGGCATCCGCCTTGCCGGTGCGCAACAAACAGAGTCCTCGTCCGGTCCAGGCCTGCCATAACTTCGAGTCGCGATCCGTTGCGGCTTCAAAGGCCAGCGCCGCGTCGCTGTATTTACCCTGACGCTCCAGTGCCAGGGCAAGATTGTACGGAGCAGCTTTATGTTGGCTGCCGGCTGCCGCCGCGTCGAGTGCCGTTACCTTCGCATAACAGTCGGCGGCCTGACTCCATTGCTCCTGCTCAAATCGCAGGTGGCCCAAAGCAGAGTAGACTTCAGCCGAGTCCTCTCCACGTAACGCTGCCGCCGATAGTTCCTTGACGGCCTCGTCCAGGTTGTGCGCTGTGGCTAATTGCAGGGCCTTGGCCAAAGAAGACGCGGCGGCCGGCCGGGCCTGCGGATGTTGGGCGGATTTAACACCGGGCTTTGGAGCGTCACCCCGCAGCAGCCTTTCCACCAGCTCATCGTCAACAACAAAGACCTGTTCCTGTGTACTTTGGACGCTCATGCCCAACTCCTTGGTTAACCCAAATAACGATTACCTGATAAACCTGTTTGATAAACTCGCAGCTGCAAAATTGGCACGCCAGGCGTCAACACTTCTCACCTATTTCGGAATCAGAGCCGTGAGACTGACGATTCCATCCACCACTGCCGCCTCACCCGGTTCCGCGTACATTCCGACCGAACCCGACCCGATGCGCGTGTCGCGCCATTCGTCTATCTTTTGGTCGTTTACCCACGCAGTAAAGCGCGAGCGGACGGCCTCAAACCGGATGTTGTATCGCATCGCGGCACGCGTCTTGAACGGCAGAATGGTCTCTTTCCGCTCCTCCACTTTGCCGTCAATCACTGCGTACCGGACCAGAGCTACGGTTGGATCCAAACCCGGCTTCAACGCTTCGATCTTCGCGACGTAGTAGTTGCGCGGATTCATGCCGCGGAACATCCAGCCGATCGCCTTGGTCTGAATCTGGGCCGTAAACTCCACGCGATAGTCGCTCAACTGCTGGGAACCTTTGAACACACTAATGCGCTTGCCGGTCTCGGTCGGAGCCCAGTTTTCGATCCAGCCCATGTTGACAACCGGAGATCCGACATCATACCCGGCGATCACGTTGGGATCGATGGGCGCTTTCTTCCCAGACCCGCCGGATACCAGGAACCCCGCCACAATCAGGGCCAAGGCCGCACCTACGCCAAGCGCCAACTTTACATTCTTCGACAGAGCCGCGAAACCCTTCTCAGGCGGCACGAGCTTCAGCGCCGGCGTTTCTGTCTCCGTCGACTGGATCGCTTGAATCGGCGCCTGCCCCGGGGTGACCTCAGGGACGAACATGTGGGTGGGTCGCGGCGGCTGGGCTGCTTTCGCGGCGGGCTCAGGCGGCTTTTCTTGCGGTTTCACGGCCGGTGACGGCACAGGTACGGGCCGTTCATCAACCGCTTCACGGGTGGCATTACGCCCCACCGGTTGCGTGGGAACAATACGGACGTCGCGCCGAACCTTGCTAGCGGCTTTCCGTTGGGGCATTTCTTCAGCAACGGGTTGTGGAGCCGGAGCCGCGGCGGGTGGCTTAGTCTCCCGCTCTGGTTTGACTTCGGTGAACGCTGCTGCAGCGGTCTGCGGATTTGGCTTCGCAGGGGCCGGTTGCCGAACATCCTGACCGACACGCGCTGCTGGCTGAGCCACATTTTGATTTACTCGCGCTGCTGGCTGAGCCACATTTTGATTTACTCGCGCCGCTGGCTGCGGCGCTTCCGCAGTATTTGCCGGTGTTCCCGCCGGACCGACCAACATGACGGGCCGCAACGGGAGGGCGCCTGCGACGGGCACTCTCGGCTCACTGTTACGCGACGCTCCCAACGCCACCATCGCCGGCTGGGCCGGGGTGGGACCAACACCGTGCAGAGTGACCGGCACCGGCTTCACCACGCGCTCAGGCTCGGTTGGAGCCTTCTCCGTCTTCGCTGTGCTGGCTTCAAGCGATTCACCACTGCCCGAGACAGTCAATCCCAACGTTGCCAGGTTGGCCGTCACGCGGGCCGAATCTTCAGCCGAGGATCTGCTGCTGGGCGCTGGTTTCGCTGTGGCCGGTTGCGACGGCGCCCAGTCCTGCGAGCCAAACGGTGCACTGTCCAATCGAGTCCAGCCGCCCAAGGTCGCATCGAGCTGTTCAAAACCCGGACCTCGGGCACGCCACGGCTTGGCCGGAACAGGCGAGCGCGGCTCGATCTCGACTTCACATTCTTCGTGATGAGCTACAGGCACAAAAACCTCCCGTTGATGTAAAAATGCATCCGGCCTTAGGACTGGAACCACGGCCGCGCGACTGACATCTCGCGCTTCCAGCGCTTGGCCTCTCGGTACTGGGTGGTAGTGGATCGGCCGTTCGGCCATAATCCATCGGACCGAATTGGCCGCAGGTACGGCGGTGTTCATGCCACTGCCCTGCACGGTTCCGCTGAATTCGCGAGACGGCAAACTGAGCATCAGTTTCACCACCTCCGCCGGATTCCAACCCTGCGGCTGGGACTCCTCGGGCCAAAATGGATCAAAGATATCGATTACAAATGACGCCCCCGGGAATTCCGATCCAACTCCATCCGGATCGCCGTCAGCCAGTACGCCTACTTCGCCATATTCATCGCGAGCCAGTTCCTTGGCTACAAAACGCTGCTGAACCTGCTGGACGTGCCGCAGGCGGCCAAGGGCTAACTCATTGAATTGATTCTGATAACTCCGACGGTGTGCCTCTGAGCAGAAATCGTCGCCATTCGTCAAACGCTTCAGAAGGGCGAGCTCCTTTCCGCAAAATAGGCACTTCATATAGGGTATTCATCGTCCCTTTCGGCCTAAGAGTAAAGAGCCCACCAAGCACTTATACGGGCTTAGAGCAACAATCCCGTCGTTCTAAGGTCGGGGCCTTAGAGGCCTGGGTCTCGCCCCCGCTCCCTCTGTCACGGCTCAGTAAGTAGCTGTCAACCCTGAGTGCCGATTCTGAGCCGCGATCAGAGGGGGGTGGTTTTCTAGGACTGGAGCTTGAGGGTACAGTATGCGTGAAAGATCCTTGGCAAGATTGAGAAACAGAGAGCGTTGGGCAGGGTGTATACTGTTAGCAGGGACGAACCTATGGAGTGGGCGAAAGCCCACTTTTTTATTGGTGTTCGGCCTGTAACACAACAGTTTAAGGAAAATCGTGGCGGACCGGGCAAGCGTAGTTGAAAAAATCCGGGAGATTGCCGAGCGCGTTGGAGCGAGCGTCGGCCTCGAGATTGTCGACGTCCAATTGTTGGGCGGAGGCGGGAGCCGTGTGCTGCGGTTGTTTATCGATCATATTCCCGGGTCGGATTTGCGGGTTCCGGTTGTAGTTGCTGAGGCCGACGCAGTTGAATCGCAGGCCGAAGGCACGGTCACAGCTGATGCGGGGGCGATTGAGGCAAGCGGCGGCCCGACCGACGGCGTGTCGCTGAGCGATTGCTCATATATATCGCATGCAGTCGGCGCGATTTTAGACGTGGAAGATATTATTCCCGGCGGGAACTATACGCTGGAGGTTAGTTCGCCGGGAGTTGAGCGCAAGCTGAGCCGGGTGCAGGATTTTGAACGATTTATTGGGCACAAAGTGAAAGTGGTTTTGCGGCAGCCGATTGAGAATCAGAAGGCCTATATCGGGGCGTTGCGCGAGGTGGCGCAAGGGGCGATTACGCTCGAACCCAAGCCTGGAAAAAGCGTGCAGATTCCGCTGGACCAGGTGGAGAAGGCCAACTTGAAGTTTGAATGGTAAGCGCGGCCGCGCTTCTTGAAGCAGGGCTAAACGAGTTTAGAGACGACACTACTATGAGCAGCATGGCATCGATTTATCAGGCTATCGAAATCCTGGCCAAGGAGAAGGGTATCGACCCGCGCATCGTCCTTGATGGAGTGAAGGACGCGATGCTGGTGGCCGCGCGCAAACATTTCCATACCGACGAAGAGTTAGCCGCCGAATTGGATGAGCGAACCGGTACGATTCAAATCTACGGCGTGCGCCACGTGGTGGAACTGGTTGCCGATCCGATTAAGGAAATCTCATTGGCCGAGGCCCAGGGCTACGATCCGGCGGCCGAGGTCGGCAGTCAGGTACGCTTCCCGAAACCGACCGAGATGCTGGGCCGCGTATCGGCACAGACCGCCAAGCAAGTGATTCAGCAAAAGGTCCGCGAAGCCGAACGCGACAACGTGTTCTCGGAATTCTCAGGCCGCGTCGGTGAGTTGGTCACCTGCGTGGTGAAGCGCACGGACGGCCCCGATCTGGTGGCCGATATGGGCAAAACCGAAGCTCGTATCCCGCGCAAGGAACAATCCAAGCTCGAAAGCTTCAGCGTGGGCGATCGCGTTCGTTGCGTGATTAAAGCCGTGGAAAAGACCGGCAAGAATTCGGGCGTGATCTTATCGCGCGCTGCGCCGGAGTTGGTCATGCGTCTGTTCGAGCAGGAAGTTCCGGAGATCTACGA
>JBDTUY010000175.1:0-9221 GCA_040007495.1 Acidobacteriota bacterium
TCGCGCAGTACACTGACAGGTATGCGCACTCTGTCGCTGATCGCTTGCGTGAGCATGTTGGTTCTCGGCTCTGGCCTAGCCGAAGCACAGGCTCCCACTCAGCAGCCTATTCTCTATCATCGAGGCACCATCAACGCCGCGTCTCTCGCACCCTTCGGTCTTCCGAATGCCTCCATCGCCCGAGGCAGTATCTTTACCACCTTCGGCGAAAACCTCGGACCCGCGCAGGGCCAGCAAGTAAATACCTTCCCCCTGCAGACCACCTTCGCGAACGTCTCAATGACCGTCACGCAGGGTACGACAACCACCGCCGCCATCCCCATCTATGTCTCAGCCACCCAGATCAATGCCGTGATGCCTTCGACCGTTACTGCGGGACTCGCGACCCTCCGCGTCACCTACCAAACCCGCAAGAGTAACGCGATCACCATCCAAATCGCCGATGCGTCGCCTGGAATCTTTACCGTAGCCGGAGGCGCCGGACCCGGCGTGATCCAAAACTTCATCTCAGGCAACAATCAACCCGTCAACGATTCGGGACCGCCCGCCTATCGCGGCCAAGTGATCACCATCTGGGGCACTGGCCTCGGATCCGTCCCGTTTCCCGACACGGTCGCGCCCACCAAAGGCAACGTCTCAACGCCCGTTAGCGTCACCATCGGAGGCCAAACCGCGATCGTGGGCTACTCCGGACGCTCTCCGTGTTGTTCAGGCCTCGACCAAATTGTCGTTACTATCCCGAATACCGCCCCACTCGGCTGTTGGGTGCCGGTCCTTGTCACCGCAGGAGGCGTAGTCTCCAATGCGACCACCATGGCCATCGCCGCCACCGGCGCGGACTTTTGTTCGGAGCCAGGCAATCCGCTCTCAAGCTTGGTCCTCACCCCTGGCATACAAGCCTTCATTCACATAGGACAGGTCGATACCGTTGAAAACGTCAATACGCCCCAACCGGTTACCAAGGTGCTGCAGCAGTTCTATTCCCGCTTCTCAGTCCGCCTAGACGAACCATTCGCCTTCGACCCCTATCTTTCCTATCCGCCTGCGGGCACCTGCAACGTACACCAGACCTCTGGCGACGCGTCCTTGGGCAAGACTCTTCGTGGAGCTACCCCGCCATCCGCAGCCAACAGCCCGGACATGATCTATAACAACGGCACCCAGTCCATACCCATCTCAAGCGTCGTCCTGCCGACAGTCGCGACACTTGGCGGAGTCTTCAATGGTTGGCAATCCGGGATGAACCCCGCTTCGACTGGTGCGAGCCTTACTGTTTATCCGGGTCCTCTTCAGGTAGTTGTACCGGTTGTCCCGGTTCCCGCTCCTTCATGGAACCGCCCGAATGCGATCATCATCGTCCCGCGCGATGCTCCCTTGAGTGTCGACTTCACGCCGGGAGACACGGCTGCGCCGACAGCCATTCTGCTCTACGCCTACGCAGCTTCCACGAATTCCACGGTGGAGGTCCAATGCCTCGCCGCGCCCGGCGTCACCACCTTCACCATCCCCTCCGAGAGCCTCGCGAATCTGCCGCTCAGCTATCGACGGATCGACGGATCGTACGCGGAACTCATCATTGGAACGCTTGGCGTCAACAAGCTGGTTTCATTTACATTCCTGCCAGCGACGAGGTCCAGCGGTGTGTTACTAAACTCCAGTTGGGTAAGTCAGTCGGTGGTGATCCAATGAGATTCCTATATCTACTGGCACTACTTACCTTGCCCGTGTTCGCTCAGATCGAACCAGGCGTGCGGCAATACATGAACCTCGGTACGGACGAATATTACCAGGGAACGGTCACCTATGAATTGACCTACGAGGTCGTCCTGATCAAGGACACCAAATTTCTACTCTTTAACGTCAAGGAGTGCTTCTACCCGCCGATCAAGAGCAAATATCTGAAAGGTTACATTTTTGCCACAGGATACGAGCCGGTATGTAATGACGTCGACGAGTCCATGCTTTCGAAATTTTCTGCGGTCGGCGCGGTGGAAGCCGCCTTCTACAGCCAATTCCCCGATGGCAGCGAGGAGTATGGTCCCTTTGCTAGTCCCGGCAGCGCCCAGGATGTCGTTTCTCTTCCTTCGCCTCGTTTGAAGACCGTCTCACCGCGTACTCCCGTGAATGACCGTCTGATTTTCTTGGATGGCTTGGGGAATACCTTGATGGCTATGGACATGTCCAACCTCCAGATCATCAGCAACGTCGTTGTTCCAAGTACGGTCGGACCGTTAGGCATTCGGCCATCGGCCACGCTTCCACAAAATGAAGTGTGGGTAGCGAACGGAGGCACTGCAGTCACCGTTTCCGACCTGGGCACACAGCAGGTCGTGACTAATATCCTCACACCCCAACTCCCGGTAGGTCTGGCGACTGCGGGAATCGTGTTCACCAAAGATGGAAAGACCGCCTTTGAAGCAGTGAAGTTCTTCTCTCCTGACGCATCCGGTAATCAGGGGGCTCTTGTAGCCTTCGACGCCGTAAATCGAAAAGTTACCTCAACACTTCTATTCAAATTTCAGCCCGTCGCGATCCTTGCCGCCCCTGACGGTTACTCGCTCTATCTGTTGAATGCCGACTCCACGATCACGTACTACGACATCCTGAGCGGTACCGCCGACCTTACGATCTCTACTTTCACTCCCGGCAAGAGCGGCGGCTTCAACCCAGCTGGACAGGTTTATGTTCATCCGGACGGAACGCGCCTGCTGTGGAGTTCGGGGGGCAATTTGGAAGTCTTCGATCTCACCACGCGCAAGGTCATCCACCAATTCAGCTTTGGCCTGCCATCAACCATTGCAGCTAGTGCTGCGATGACCATGTCGCAGGACGGCAACCGTGTTTATATCAGTGATAGTCTGGGTGACGTCATTACGATGGAGACCGATGCTGGAGGGATTCTCATGACGTCCAATACTGGAACCGCAACCTCGGTCTTCGGTGGCCCTCCCACCAAATAAACTTATGCGACTATCAAAACTGAAATTACTCGGACTCGCCGCAGGCGCAGCGCTCGTGCTGGCGCCCCCGGCCCTCCGAGCCGACGACAGCACAAACCTCCTGCGCATCGACCATTACGTCCGAGCTAAGTCCACCGTGCCCTCTATTACAGGACAGGACGCCGAGTTGTACGTTCGCGAGGTCGTGCTCGCGGGCAATGGCCTGCGAAGCTCGGTCAACACCAACCGGGTTGTCCTCTTCGTGCACGGGGCGGGAACCCCAGCCGAGGTCTCCTTCGACGTGCCTTATCAGGATTACAGCTGGATGGCGTTTCTAGCCCGCGCCGGATTCGATGTGTTCTCCGTCGACATGACCGGCTATGGTCGCTCCACGCGCCCTCCAGCAATGAGCGACCCATGCAATCTGTCGGCTGCCTCTCAAACCCAATTTGTAGAGAAGGCTTGCACAGCGACCTACCCCAAGCAACTGACCACGATCGCGTCGGACTGGCACGATATCGATGCGGCTGTGGATTACTTGCGCGGCCTGCGCCATGTCGACAAACTGAACCTGGTCGCGTGGTCCTTAGGCGGTCCACGAGCGGGCGGCTATACCTCCCAGCATCCTGAGAAGGTGAATCGGTTGGTGATCCTTGCTCCGGCCTATAATCGCAACGGGACCGCTGATGCTCCGAAGTCCGTTCCTGGAGGCGGAGCCGCGTTCACGACACAATCTTTGGCTGAGTTCACCACAAACTGGGATCGGCAGGTCGGCTGTCCCGATCAATACGACCCAGCAGCCAGCCGTTCCGTCTGGTCTGAGATGTTGGCGTCCGATCCGGTCGGTGCAACCTGGGGTACCGGAGTCCGTCGCGCACCGTCGGTCACCAACTGGGGTTGGAATCAGGCTGTGGTTGCCAAGATGCAAACGCCCACGCTGATGATCAGCGGCGTCCATGATAAACAAGTGAATCCAACTTCGGTCCGAAACCTGTACGAGGATATCGGTTCCAAGGAGAAGGTATTTGTCGATCTCGCCTGTTCCTCGCACAACGCCATGTGGGAGAGAAATCACCTGTTACTCTTTAAAGCCTCTCTCGAATGGCTAACTCTAGGTACTGTCCAAGGGGCTAAGGACGGCATGCTGAAGCTCGGCTACTGAGTCCGCCGTAATATCCGGAACCCCGACTCGTCTAAGATCGTAGAAGGAGTTAGGGGACTCATGATGAACCGGATATATCAAGCAGGTATAGGACTAGTGCTCGCGACAGGCGTCGCTGCGGCGGCCGCCGATCCACAGTTGATTGCGCTCTCGCTGCCCGATGCCAAGGTCATGGCCGGTGTGCAGATCGCGCAGGCCAGGAACTCACCATTCGGCCAATATATGTTGTCGCAAGCTGCTATTCCGGCCACACAACTGGACCAGTTAAAGACTCTGACCGGCTTCGACCCCCGTACCGATTTGACTGAGTTTGTCGTGTCCTCCACCGCAATGCCGACCGCCGCGCCGACGAATCCGCTTACAGGTACGGTTCTGTTAATTGGCCGCGGTTCCTTCCAGCCTACGAAAATCTCAAACTTGGCCAGCAGCGGCGGAGCCACCACCACTGTTCACAAGGGAATCTACATAATTGTGGCGCCGAATCCTGCCGCTGTCACACCCGTTGCCGGTATGGTTTTCGCAGTGGCATTCCTCGACGCCTCAACGGTCGTGGCGGGTGATCGAACGCAGGTGGAAGCCGCTATCGACCGTTGGATCGGCGGCACTGCCTCCTCCGGTGCGTTGGGCGCGGCGGCCGCCAGCGCAGGGGCGTCGTCACAAGCTTGGATGGTGGTTGCCGATATCCAGCAGTTATTGGCCGCGTTACCGACAGCCCAGTCCGGGCAAGCCAATCCCCAGGCCGCGATGATTCAGACCATGCTCGGTACCATCAGCCAGGTCTCGGGCGGCATCAGTTTCGGCGATTCGCAGATTAGCCTGCATGCTTCAGTGCAAGCTAAGACTGCCCAGGATGCGCAATCGCTGGCCGACGCACTGCGGTTCCTGAGTAGTCTGGCAACTATGCAGCAGCCCGCCGGTTTCCCAACTGTGACCCCGACCTTCACGTCCAATGGCAACCAAATGGAATTCTCAGCCGCGATCAGTGAACAGCAGGCGGAGAGTCTGTTTCATCAAGCGCCGCAGCCTGCCGCCAAGGCTCGGCCAGGACTAAAGCTGTAGAAGTTAGGAAACTACTGCTGGGGCTCGGGCGTTGGCGAAATCCCGAGCACCCTCGTTTGCAGAATTTGAAGATTACGCTGCAACTGCTGGATTCGCTCCGCCTGACTCGCATTGGCGGTCTTAAGTCTTTCGACCTCCGCTTCAAGCTCCGCTTTTCGATCGTCCAGCACCTTTGCATCTTCCTTAGCCACAACCGCCGCCGGTGGCTGTCCTAGGAAATGTGTTGATTCGGTTTGAGGGGTGCCGTTGGCACCCTCCACACTCAGGCGAACCTCTACGTCGCCGGACTTGCGAGTGTAGGTAGTTCCTCCCTTCAACAAATCACCAATCACCAGCGGTATTTCCTCGGTCTGCCCGCCGTCCACGATGTGCAACTGTCCTCTGCGGGCTGTAAGCATCGCCTGCGAGGACGGATTCCACTCAATCTGCAGCGCCGCCCCATTGCGTTCCGCCATCGCCACCAGACCCAGGGTCTCTGCTTTAGGCGACGTCAAAATACCGCTGTAGTAAAGTGCGCCGCCTGCAGCGCCAACCACCGCAAGTGCCGCCGCTGCGACAAACGTCCACATCTTACTTGAACTGGTGCCGCTTCCAGGCTGCGGCATGGGCATCTGGCCTTCGTAATACGGTTGCCCATACTGCGCCGCATCGTACGGATAGCCACCTTGCTGCATAGCGCCGCGAATACTGACCGGTGCCGACGGTGCGTCCAACGGAGGCAACTCACGGAATCCTCTGCGGGTTTCCGGCATTCGCTCCCGCTTTGCCACGCGGTCCAACACACCAGCCAGTCGATCCGGGAAATCAAACTCCTTATACGGATGGTCTAGCTTCACGCTACCATCGGACTCGCGAACGAAAAACCCGGCTTTGGTGCCGGAGCCTCTTCCAGGTCTCACCAACAGCGTTACTTGCCAGGAATCGGGAAAGAAGCGCAAAAATAATTCATCGTCGCGTTCAGTAAGCGCCATCTCCCCGCGATTGTGCGATACAAACCAGCCCACGCAGACCAGTCCCTTCAGATGCGGATCTTGCAAGTCTTCCCGCATCTGAGTCTCCAGACCGGTCATATCCTCATCGGAAAGCACAAACGCGGGACCTTGGGAATGCGAACAGGCGATGGGGCGCATGGCCTCCACCCGCACCTTGCGACCATCGCAAACGCCATACAGAACTCCGCCCACTTCGATGCCGCCGCGGGCGATCTTCTGCAAACCCTGGTTGACTTCGTGCCGGATCTCCTCCAGCACCACCAGGGAGTAATCTATGGAGACCGGACTCTCATCCAGTCCCCAAGTTGTAAACGTTGAATCGCTCATCGGAAGTATGTGAGGTCCGTCCGCGAGGGTGCCCAATGGCTTGCCTCGCGTGGCCTCTTCCAACTGCCTCTTTCTGATTTATTTGGAGGCTTCGCGCGCGGCAGCCAGTGCGGTGTCGTAATTCGGGTGATCGCCAACTTCCTTGACGTACTCCACGTGACGGATCACATTGTCCTTGTCCAGCACAAACAGAGCTCGGCTATCGATGCGCAAATCCTTGATCAGTGTCCCATAGGCCTGGCTGAATGATCCTTCCTTATGATCGGAAATCATCTTCACGTGATCCACGCCATGCGCGCTGCACCACCGCTTCTGCGCGAACGGCAGGTCCATGCTGATGCTATAAATTGTCACGCCTTCCAGCTTGCCGGACTCGTCGTTGAATCGTTTGGTCTGCATGTCGCAGACCGGGGTATCGAGCGAAGGCACTACGCTGAAAATCCGCACGCCGTCGCCGGTCCCCGCCAAGTTCATCGGCTGCAAAGAATCGTTCACCGCCGCGAAATCGGGCGCCTTGTCTCCAACCTTCAATTCCGGCCCGAGTACCGTCATCGGGTTGCCCTTAAGTGTCGTTGCTCCAGTTCTTTCCATAAGGACTATTGTAATAGCCCAACCGGTCTAGATGTAAGTCGATAAATAAAAGGCGGCGAGTCCCCACTCCCGCGCGGAGGCTCCAGTCGGCGCAAGCCCTCCTGATCGGGATACCATGCGGAGGGCTTTCTTGAACAAGACGCCTTAGCGGGTTCTGGAACTGCCTTGGTTACAAGCGGAACCCAGGAGCTTCGAGCTTTGGACTTCAAAAACGCGCGTCTTCTTTATTGTTTTAATGCTTACCAGAGTTCACGCGTGCGCTGGAAGTACGCCGACGAATTGAGCATCCGGGAGTCGCGGAGACGGAGCGGTGGCTGGCTCGCACGGGTTGAAGGTGGAGGCTCCTCTTCGGTTAACGGTATCGGACTGTTACTGCGGCGGGAACTCCTGGGGTTGGAGGAGGGAGTTCTGGAGGTTGCTGATCGGACTTTGGAGGACTCCGCTCCCTGCCGTCGCGGCTCGTCGGTATTTTGGACTTGGGTGGGTTTGTTCGTTGGCGGTCGGTTTCTAAAGACTCAGTGCCGGACTTGTGAGTCTGTGTGAGAACTTGGCAACCCGCGCACGCCGCATTAGTGCGTGCGGCACATCCAGCATTGGGCTTCGTTAGGATATCGGGAAACAATCGGGGACAGTCCGCACGCCTTCTTTTGTGGTTACTGCAGCAAATCGCGATCTTCTGCTCGGCTAGGACAGTCCCCGATTGTTGTGAGTCAGACGGAGATTGGGTCGTCTACTTCTGTGTGGCCTCTGGCTGGGTTCTGCCATAACACTAGCGCTAGGATCACGGTGGTCAGTTGGACCAACGCTATGAAGCCTGCGCAGGCGGGCCAGCCTCCTAGATTCCAGAAGTAGCCGGGGACGGCTGCGCCTAAGGCTCCGCCGCAGTAGTAGAAGGTGGCGTAGAGGCCGACGGCTAATGCTCGGTTGCGTTGGGCGGCTATGCCTATGAAGCCGCTTGCTGCGGTTTGGGCGGCGAAAACTCCCGTGCAGCAGATGGCTAGGCCGGTGCCGACTGCCCATAGGCTTGGGATGAAGGTCAGGGCCAGGCCTGCTATGCCGGATGCTATGGCCGAGGCAAGCACGCGGCGTTGGCCGAAGCGGTCGATGGCTTTTCCGGCCAAGGGGTTGATGGCGGCTCCGATCAGATAGACAAGGAAGATGGAGCCGAGCGCGGCGGGTTGCAGCTGGAAGGGCGGGGCAGCCAAGTAGAACGTGACGTAGGTGAAGATCGCGACCAGCGAGAATAACACGCAGAAGCCGACCAGGTAGGTGGATAGCAGAAGGCGATTGTGGAGATGGTCGAGGATGGCTCGCCCGAATGGGAGCGTGAGTCTACGGTTGGCGGGGGACTTATGCTCGGGTTTGAGGAGCGTGGCGACGGCGAAGGCTCCGGCAAGGCTGAGGCATCCGAGTACGATGAACGACCATCGCCATGAGAAGTGCGAAGCTATGAGTCCGGAGATGAAGCGGCAGGAGAAGCCGCCTATGACGGTCCCGCTCACGTATGACGACAGCGCTGCGCCGTGGCCGCCGTCGGCCCATTCGTCATTGATATAGGCGACGGTGACGGAGAAAACTCCGGGGGTGAAGACGCCTTGAATGAAGCGCCAGAAGATTAGGGTTTTGAGATTGGGCGAGCTCGCGGCGATCAGGCTGAAGATCGCTAGCAGGAAGGCGGACCAGACGATGACTTTCTTGCGTCCGATGCGGTCGGCTAAGACTCCGATGAAGGGGGCGGATACGGCGATGCCGAGCGCCGCCATGGTGACGGTTAGGCTGACCTCGACGGTTCCTGCGTGGAAGACTTGCGCCAACAACGGCAACAGAGGTTGCGTGGCGTAGAGCTGAAGAAACGCACAACAACCGGCGACGACTACGCCGAGGGTTCGCACAGGCTAGACTTGGGCAGCCTTTTTCTCCCACGGACGGGCATGCGGTGCTGCGTCCCGACCCTCTACGCGGTCATAGAGATGATCGTCGCTAGTGGTGCCAAGCGCGATGTTGTACAGGCTGGTAAGGCCGAGGCCTTCGCGCAGATCTTCGTCGAAGGCGTGCAGGGCTTTGAGTTGGGGTGCCAACGCAGGAAGCTCGCGACCGGAGTGGGTGCGGAGGAACATCTGATAGCCACCGTGGACGAGGTGGGCGATCTCG
>JBDTUY010000176.1:0-9195 GCA_040007495.1 Acidobacteriota bacterium
CTCGACGAGCTGCCGCAGCTCCTGAACGTGCTCAAAGGCGACATGAGCCTGGTCGGACCCCGGCCTGCGATTCCTGAAGAAGTCGAGCAGTATAAGCGTTGGCAGCGCCGCCGCTTGCGCATGCGCCCGGGCTTAACCTGCCTGTGGGCCGTCAACGGCCGCGATGCAGTGGATTTTGAAACGTGGATGCGGCTCGACATGCAGTACATTGACAACTGGTCGCTGGCGCTCGATTGGAAGATCATTCTGAAGACAATTCCCACCCTGATCTTGGGTCGTGGAGCGCACTAATTTCGCATCGGATGGACGCCGACCTGCGGCTAAGATTGAGGCATTAACTCTATGGAACTCCTGCCAACTCCCGAAGAAGTCATCGACTTGCTACGCTCCACCGGCGGCCTGCGCAATGGACACTTTGAATATCCCGCTGGGCCGAACCTGCCGGGGTGGCACTCCAGCGAAGCATTGCAGGTCGCACTCACGATGCGCGACTTTCAGGCGGCCAAGATCTTGAGCGTCGCGCTGAGCCGCAAGCTGCGTTCCAATAGCGACATCCGCGCGATGCTGCCGAACGTGTCGGTGGTCGCACCGGCCACCGGAGGCCTACCGGTCGCCTTCGGCGTTGCAGAAGCGCTGCGCGCGAGCAAAGTCTACTGGGCGGAGCGTATGAATCAGAGCGAACCCCTCCGCTTCCGGCAACACCTAGTGCTCGACCCGGGTGAGCGCGTGCTGTTGGTCGACGATATCTGCCGGACAGGCACGAAACTATCGGAGATGAAGCAACTGGTGGAATCGGCAGGCGGCGAGGTAGTCGCGATGGCCGTCATTGCTCACGAACCGCGCCCGAATTGCGCGAGCTTTGGCACCCTACCGTTCTACTATTTGGCGAAACTCGATGTGGGGTATGCGGACGCGGCCACTTGTTCACAATGCAAGGCTGGAGAACCCGTCGAAAAGATCTGGGTGTAATCTTTTCGGTGATAGCTTGGCAACCTGTTAGGTCGCTTTCTCGGCATTCCCCGACCCCGCCAAAACCCGAGCCGCTCGAGTTGGGTTGAACACTCCGCAGGAGCAAAATCGGGTCAGCACGGCGGCGGCTTGCTCTGGTGTTCTCCGACCTTCCCGCACCCAATCCAACATCTTGCGGGCCAGGGCGTGGCTGACCATGCCGTGTCCGCACATCGTGGACAGTAGCAGCACCTGTTCATCCGGTAGTTTCTCGGTTTTACCTTCAAATCCCAAGGAATAGCCGACACTGTGGCGTTCCAGTCCAGCGGCCAAACAGCACTGCTCGGCACCTTCCACAGATGTCGAGATGTTGACGCTGAGGCCGAGATCCTCAGCCTTGATAGCGGCAACGAAATTCTCCGCAGCCTCGCGATTGTCGAACACAGCAGCTACCGTGGTCGCCTGGTTCAGACCGTCAATCACCGCTTGAAAATCGGGGCGAACGTCGCGCGACCAGTGGTCCAACGGATTCATGTTGCTCGACGGACGCAGCGCGCCTCCGTGCAGGGCGTCCCCCAGGTTCACTGGATGAAACGGCAGGGCCAATTGCAAGAACCGGCGCTGCTTTTCGAGCGCGCCTTCGTCATTGCGACCCTTGCTGGCGATCGCAAACACGATGTAGTCGTCGCGGAAACTTTCGGACGGGCCGTAGCGATGTAACGTGTTCGTCATAGCGGATTCGCGTTCGTGATTCGGCCGAGCCCGATATTCGTCTTCGCGCGTTCCAACCGGTAGCCCAAGCGCTCCAGAATTGGACCGACCGTTTCTTCTTCGCCATCCTGGTCGCAGCGCGCGCCAACCCCCAGCGCGATCACAGTATCCAGACGAGGTTCAACCTCGCGCACCAGTTGGATGATCTCTTCCGTGCGGCTGATCGGCACCTTGATCTCGACGATGGCGGACAGCACCTTTTCGCCCATGATGTCGGGCCTCAGAGTGCCGGTCGACACGTCGCTCATCAGCGAAGTTATGGGGTTCTTCTTTTCAAATGCCACGCCGGCCCGGGCCAAAGCCCAGCACATCTCCTGAATATCGCGAAACCAAACGCCAACGCCAGGTCGGCCAAATTCAATCGTGAAACCGACCTCGCCTGCCTGAACCCGACCACTGATGTCGTTGGTTTTAACTTCTTCGGTGCCCCGACCATGCACGCCGGTCGATTCATGCGGCACCCGAGGATCGGAAAATGCGCGACGCACGACTCGTGGCCACACTAGTTCTTGGGGCGAAAAGGCGGCGGTGGGACAGACGTCCGGTTCGGGGTCAAAGCGCAGGCGCAAGGTTTGAAACACGCGCCGCACGGTGCGGACAAAGGTCGGGTTGAGATGCTCCTGGCTCAGCCCGTTGAAGCAGGAGTAGCATTCGACGCACTCATCCTGATTGACCACGGCTCGTTTGATAGAGGGATCAATGGAAATCGCGCCGACCGGACAAACGTAAGTGCAATTTCCGCACGCAACGCACTTGGCTGGGTCAATCTGCATGTGGGTCAATCTTCATACGATTTGCTTGCTCGCATCAATCTTAAGATAGAGCAGAGCGGCAAGCGCGGCCAACCCGCCAGTGACCAGGAACGGCACGTTCCACCCGAACGCGTCTACCATCCAACCCAGAACTGTCGCAGCGATGGCGCCGCCGATGTTGCCGCACATGTTCATAAACGCCGAAACGCTGCCCGCAAAGTCACCGCCGATATCCAGGGGCACAGCCCAGGAGATTCCCACGGTCCATTCGAGACTAAAGAATGCCAGGGCGTAGAACGCGACGGAAAGTCGGACATCCTGAGTCAATGCTGCGGGAACAGTGGCGGCTGCGCATAACAGGAAACCGGCGATGGCCACCCAACGCCTCGCCAGGTTCACGTTATGGGTACGCTTCAAAACCAGATCGGAGCACCACCCGCCCAATAGATCTCCTGCGGTTCCCGCTAACAAAGGCAAACTCGCGTAGAACCCCATTTGCGTCAAAGTCACGCCTCGGGATTCGCGCAAATACGTGGGAAACCAATCGATATAGACGGACAGTGAGTAGTTGTAGCAGAAGTACATCACGCACAAGAACCACAACGTTGGACTGGATAGGATCTTGCCCCACGGCACAGAGCTCGACGCTGCTTTCCGCACCGCGCCGCCGGTTTGAATCAGATTGAGTTCCGCCTGATTGACTCCCGAGTGTTCTTCTGGACTGTCGCGATAGTAGAAGTACCACGCGATGGCCCACACGATTCCCAACGAGCCGAAGGCAAAGAATGGGAAGCGCCAACCATAGTGGAAGATCATCCACGCAACTATCGGAGGCGTCAACGCGGACCCGAGCCTTGATCCGGCGTGCGTTACGCCCTGCGCGAAGCCGCGCTCCGTTGCCAGTATCCATCGCGACAACGACCGCGAAGCGATTGGGAATGCGCCCGCTTCACCAATGCCGAACAGAAAGCGAATCGCAATCATCACATTGGCGGTTAGCGCGGTGGCCGTGAGCGAAGTGAATAAGCTCCACCAGGTCACGATCAAGGTTAAGGCTCGCCGAGGTCCGATCTTGTCACCCAGCAATCCGCCAGGAACCTGAAACAGCGCGTAGCTCCAGCGGAATGCCGCTGTAATGGCGCTCATCGTTACCAGACTGAAGCCGAGTTCCTTACGCATGTCCGACGTGGTCGCAGAAAGCACCACGCGGTCCATATACGTGATCATGTAAACCGCGACCGTCATCCACAGAACGACGTGGCGCACGCGCGTGGGGCGGAGGGAAGGCTGCATGGGCGAACGAGTGTTTCATCATAACATCGCGAGTACGGATGGGCGAGTCTATGCGAGTCTATGCGAGGATTACAGGCGCGGCCAAGCCCGTGTTTTCGATTTATGGCTATGCTATATTTACCCCGGAGCGAAAGGATTAATAACCGCATGCGTCTTCCCATTTTGAGAGCCGGATGGATCGGTGCGGCTCTGCTATCCGCCAGTGCTCTGTGGGCACACCACTCGGTTACCGCTGTGTTCGATACCTCAAAGCAGATCGTTCTGGCTGGCGAACTGGTCGATGTCGAATGGGTCAACCCGCACATCTTTCTGCATATGAAATCGAAGGACGCGGCAGGTGCGGCACAGGATTGGAAGGTCGAAGGCGGCCCGCCTGCCTGGTATCGCAGAGTGGGAGCGGCCAAGGCGTCCTTCGCAAAACACGTCGGGGAGCGCGTGACGGTGAACGGCAATCCTGCGAAGGATGGCTCAGCTTACGGATATTTGCTGAAGATCACGTTTGCCAACGGCGATTTTCTTGAGTCGACCTCGTCTGCCGAAGCGGCCAAGGCGAAGTAGGGGAGATCATGAAACACCAACTTACGTTGAGCCTAGCCTCCAGCGCAGTTTTCGCGGGTTTGGTAGTCAGTCAATTCGCGGGGCAGCATGCGGTCGCACAACAGAAAGCGCATCCCGACTTCAGCGGCATCTGGAACTACTCGGTCGATCTGCCCGGCACGGCTTTGCGGCAGCAGGTCGACGGTAAAGCGGTGGTCAATGCGCCCGACCGCAGTGGACGCGTGGCTGCAAAAGAAGTTGTCAGAGGCGCCCTGCCCTCGACCGCCGCGCCAGCTTACAAGCCTGAACTATTGAGCAAGCTAAAAGACCTGGACGACCATCAGAGCCACACCGACGGCGTGTTTTATTGCGGCAAACCGGGGGTTCCCCGTATTGGTCCGCCTCGTAAGATCATGCAGTCGACCAAAGAGATCATCTTTTTTTACGAGGATATGTCCGGCGACACCTATCGCATCATCCCGTTTAACGCCAAGCACAACGAAGATGCCGATCCGTCATTTCTGGGCGACTCCGTCGCGAGTTGGGATGGGGACAAACTGGTAGTCGAGGCCGTTAACTTCGTCGACAAAACCTGGTTCGGCGAACGCGGCTATTTCCACTCCGATGCGATGAAGGTGACGGAGCGATTCTGGCATCAGGGTGCGAACCTGGCGTATCAGGTGACTGTAGAAGATCCCAAAGTTCTGACCGCGCCGTGGGTGATGGCCGCGCGCTTGATCAAGCCTTCGACAGAGTCTCTGATCGAATCGGCTTTGTGTGTCGAAGACGACGCGCACCGGTTGACCAACACCGACCATCATGGGCAGCGGTAAGCTCCATTAGCCGCAGATGCACGCAGATAAACGCAGATTTGCGACGATCATATTCACGGCGCTCCTCTGTTTTCAGTTCGCTTCCGCACACGACATTATCACGACCCCGGTCACGTGGTCGCGGGAGATCTCGCGCATCGTCTACGCGAAGTGCGCTTCATGCCATCGCCCCAAAGGCTCGGCATTCTCGTTACTTACTTACAAAGATGCTCGCCCGTGGGCGGTCGCGATTCGAGAAGCGACGCTGCAGCGGCAAATGCCACCCTGGGGAGCCGTAAAAGGTTTTGGCGATTTTCGCAATGATCAGGCACTGACACCGGAGCAATTGGAACTGATCGTAAGCTGGACGGAAGGCGGAGTTCCCGAAGGCGACGCGAAGGACATGCCTGCCGTGCCGAAACTTGCGCCAACCGCATCGTCGAGAAAGCTACCGGGCGAGATCCTACTGACAGCCGACTTGCGGCTCACGCGGGCTTTCACTCTCGACGGACTATGGCCGCAAATCGTGCCTTCGAAAGCCGACATTAAGATTACAGCGGAACTTCCCGAAGGCCGCATCGAGCCTCTGCTGTGGATACAAGACTACAGCGTCGCCTTCGGGCACCCGTTTCTGCTTCGAAGGCCGCTACGATTGGCGGCTGGAACTGTGATTCGGGGCGTGCCAACAGGTGCGAAGATCCGCCTGCTGCCTGCGCAAGCAAAGCGTGCGGCCCGATAGTCTAACGATGCTATGATGGCCGCATGAACCGATCCGTGTGGTTCGCTGCCGCTGCGGTCTGGATCTTGGCTGGTATCTTGCTATCGCAGCAGGTGTCGTCGCAACGTTCTGCAAAGACGACTGCAGGGGACACCATCTGGATGTGCCCGATGGACCCGGACGTCCGCTCGCATGAGCCGGGTAAGTGTCCGCGCTGCGGCATGAAGCTCGCGACAGGACTTCCAGAGCCAGTCGAATATCACATGGATCTGAGTACGCTGCCCGCAGTGCTCCGTGCTTCGCAGCCCTTCGATCTTGCGTTCGCGATCCATGACCCTTGGAAAGATCGCCCCGTGACCAAGTTTCAAGTGGTCCACGAGAAGCTGTTCCACATGTTCGTGGTTGGCCAGGACCTCGAATTCTTCCTGCATGACCATCCGGTGTTCTCACCCGACGGTCAGTTTCACTACCAGAACCTGACATTGCCCGAACCTGGAATGTACCGCGTGCTGGGCGACTTCTTTCCCGATGCGTCGACACCGCAAATGATCACGCGAACGCTGCTGGTTCCAGGCACGCCGCCCCCAGCGGTCACGTTGACGCAGGACTATTCGACGAAAGTCGCAGAGAACCTGAAAGTGGAATTCTCAACGGTACCCGAGCATCCGATCGCGGGATCAAATACCCAACTGCATTTCAAACTGTCTCCGGGTGACGGCTTTGAGCCATACCTAGGAACGTGGGGGCACCTGTTAGCGACCAGCGACGATCTGATCGACAAGATCCACACCCACCCGTTCATCGCAGACGGCGGACCTGAGGTTCAGTTCAATGTAGTGTTTCCGCGTCCGGGTCACGCGTATCGAGTCTGGGTGCAGTTTCAAAGGAAGGGTGTCGTCAACACTGCTCATTTTGACGTGAAGGCTGATGACCTGCATTAAAGTATGCCTGAGAACAAAACCCAACCCACCACCGCGAGTGTTAAAGCCTTTCTGGCAGCGATTCCAGATGAGACCAGTCGGAAAGACTGCCTCGCATTGCAAAAATTGATGGAGCGCGCAACCGGAGCGAAGGGCAAACTGTGGGGGCCGAGCATCGTCGGCTTCGGCGATTACCACTACAAATACGCCAGCGGGCGCGAGGGTGACTGGTTCCCGGCAGGATTCTCGCCTCGAAAGCAGGATCTTACGCTGTATCTGATGGGTGGCCTGCGCCCGGCGCTGCTGAGGAAGTTGGGGAAACATAAGATTGGCAAGTCCTGCCTCTACATAAAGAAGTTGGCGGATATCGACTTGGAGGTATTAACCGAATTGGTGGCAGGATCGTTAGAAGACTTGCAAAGCATCATCGCAACGCGCAAGGCGGAAGGGGACAAGTGATGGATCGTGACGCTGCAGAAGCGTTTGCGGAAGAGTGGATCGCGGCCTGGAACTCGCACGATCTGGAACGAGTGCTTTCGCACTATGCCGATGAATTTGAGATGTGGTCACCGTTGATCGCATCGCGATGGAATGAGTCCCGTGGCGTGTTGCGCGGAAAGGACGCCATTCGTCCGTATTGGAAGCAAGGCCTGTCCTCCTTCGCATCGAATCAACCTCTGCACTTTACGCTGCGGGGTGTGCGGATTGGAGTGCAGAGCATAACGATCGAATATCGTAATGCTGCGGAGATCGATGTTGCGGAGGTGCTGTTTTTTGATGGGCAAGGGCAGATTATTCGAGGCGTCGCGCATTACAGCTAGAGCGATCTAAAGAAAAAGGGTCCGCCCGAAGGCAGACCCCTTTGTCCTGCGGACTTCTGTAATCGCTTACTTGATGGATTCGCGAGAGATGCCTAGCTTCTGCAACTGCTCCAACTGGTGTTTGGAATCGCGCTCGTTTTCCTGGCAGATATATTCCAGCATCTTGCCCTGCGGTTGATAGCCGGTGGTAATCGTCACTGTCCAGGGCTGCGTGTAGTAATCCGGATCTTCGATAATGGCCACATGCTGCAGGGTCAGGGTATCGAGACGCGTGAAGCGTTCGATCACGTGCAGTTTTTCCCCGTGCGGATGGCCCGCGAAATCGAGCCAGGTGCGGTCATTGAAACCGATCGTGTCGATTACTAGCGTATCGCCCTCCCACCAGCCAAATGAATCGCCCAGGTAGGTCGGATTGGGATCACGCTCATGCTGCAGAAAGCCCTTCGGACCGATCGGGACTGGACGCCAGATGTGTGAACCGCCTTCAAAAACGAACGTAACCATGTTGGGTTCCTGGATCATCTTCATCGGATAAGGGGTGTACATCATACGAGGTACACCGGGTGGCAAGCAGAAGCCCTCCGGGTCGGTCGCGGAGTCCGTCTTGCGGCGACCGGCAAATACCTCTTTGCCGAGGGCCGTGAACGGAGCGCAACTAGTGGTGTTGCCGCCGGCACCCATCGGGAATTGTTGGCAAGTTTCCAACCCGCCAGCCGTAATGCGATCCGACATATTCGTGATATAGGGGACGCTCCACATTCCGGGTCCACCGAAATCCGGCTGTCCGCCGAAATCGACCGTCCCGATGTGCTGAATTGGGCCACCCGTAGCTTTGCCCTTGCCCTTCCCCCCGCCTTTTCCACCGCCCTTGGCGGCTGCTCCTGGCGCACCCTTAGCGTTCGGAGCGCCCGAGTTGGCGAGTTGGGCTGATATGGGAACCAATGCGACTGCGAGCATAGCAACGATGGCCACACCCAATGCCGCGATGGAAGTCATGCGATTCTTCATGTAAATCAATCTCCTCTAGAATGCCCAATGAGCTTTGAGCCGAGCCGACCCGCAAAACACTTGGAAACACGGCGAGTGTAACACCTGGATTTTCAGGGTGTCAATAACCCATTCGGCCTCTTTCATCCAAAAGACAGACGTCAATGGAGCGGTTTGGAGGCCTGAGGTGGTTAACGAAAATGGTAGAGAGTAAGGCGGAGAACAGAGGCAGGCGGATCGGATCGCCTGCCTCTGTTCGGAATTACATCTTTGTCTTGAGTACGTCGACCAATTCCTGCACCGATGCCGCACTCTTGGCGAGCTTGGCTTTTTCCTCATCGGTCAATTGAATCTGGTAGATCTGCTCCACGCCATTGGCCCCCAGCTTCACCGGAACTCCAACGAAAATACCATTGATCCCATACTCGCCTTCCAGGTATGCGGCGCAAGGTAGAACCTTCTTCTTATCCTTGAGGATCGATTCCACCATCTCTACGGCCGACGCCGACGGAGCATAGTAGGCGCTACCCGTCTTCAAGTGCTTAACGATTTCAGCGCCGCCATTCGCCGTACGATCTACGATTTCTGCAAGTCGCGCCGCAGTCGCTTTACCAACACCCAAAATTTTATTTACTG
>JBDTUY010000177.1:0-9190 GCA_040007495.1 Acidobacteriota bacterium
GGTCAAGAAAAGCGTCGCGACGGCAGGCTTAACAGGAACGCTTACTGGCTTGGACGTGCTCGCGCGGCAGGGCTTCTCATCGCTCAAAGGGCATCGGGTGGGTCTGATTACCAACCAGACGGGTGTGGATCTGCAGGGTCGCAGGAACATTGACCTGATGCTGCAGGCTCAGGTGAACTTGGTCGCGTTGTATTCACCCGAACACGGCATCACTGGCAAGGAGGATCAGGACACCATAGCGAATGCGGTGGACAACGCAACAGGCTTGCCGATTCGGAGCCTGTACAGCGATGGCCGCACCCAAAAACTCAGCGCTCCGATGCTAGCTGGCGTCGATACGCTGGTGTTTGATATTCAGGATGTAGGGGCTCGTTTTTATACTTATTCCTGCGCGATGCTCTTCGCCTTGGAGGAAGCGTCCAAAGCCAGAATTCCGTTCTATGTGCTGGATCGTCCGAATCCAGTTACGGGTCTGCATGTGGAAGGGCCCCTGCTGGATGCAAATCTAACTAGCAACGTGGGCTGCTATGAGCTTCCGGTCCGTCATGGGATGACGTTGGGCGAGCTCGCGACAATGGCCAACGCTGAACGCAAGCTGGCGGCGGAGTTGCATGTCGTCAAGCTGGAGAATTGGCGACGCTCGGATTGGTTCGATGCAACGGGCCAGCCCTGGATCGATCCATCGCCTAATATGCGGAGCTTGCGAGCCGCAATTCTCTATCCAGGGATCGCCTTGTTGGAATCGGCCAAGGACTACTCCGTGGGCCGAGGGACGGATACCCCGTTTGAACAGGTGGGCGCGGAGTGGATCGACGGGGAACAATTAGCAGCCTACCTGAGCGGTCGGGAGATTGCCGGGGTCCGCGTATTTGCCACCCGCTTTCAACCTAGTTCGTCGGTTCTGGCAAACCGCAGCTTGAGCGGGGTCCGCTTTGAAGTCACAGATCGGGATAGTTTTGATTCCGTTGGATTTGGCCTGGAACTGGCGCACGCGCTTCAGACGCTGTATCCGGGCAAGATCGACTTCCAGGCCTGCCGGAACCTGATTGGTAGCCGGACTGTGGTCGATGCCCTGCGTGGGGGGCAAGATCCCCGACAATTCAAGCCCGCGATGGCGCTGGCTCTGCGAGCTTTTGCGGTCCGCCGGTCGCGCTACCTACTCTACTAGCCTTAGAGAATTCAGCACCCAACGCCCGGGTATGCGGTCGCCCATTCAAGAGACCCTGCGTTTTGCCGAAAAGGCTGAGGTAAAGGTTCACCTTGCCAGACTCTACCTCATCTGAAGCGCTCCCACCTTCCACAGCACCAGCTCGCTTGCTGGTAGTGGACGATGAATTTGCTGGACGAACAGCGTTGTCACGGCGTTTGATAAAGCGAGGCTACGCCGTCGACACAGCCGACGGCGGCGAGGCCGCGCTGGAAAAGATCCTGCAGGAACATTACGACCTGGTCCTGCTGGATCAACGGATGCCGGGCATGAGCGGCGTCGAACTGCTGCGGCTGCTGCGCGTGACGCACTCTCAAACCGATCTCCCAGTGATTATGGTGACGGGCGTCGACGAGAGCGCCAGCATTGTTGAAGCATTGGAACAAGGGGCGAACGACTACGTAGTAAAGCCGGTGGAAATGCCGGAGATCAGCGCGCGGATTCACGCCCAATTGACGCGATCCCGTGCATTGCGCGCCGACGCCCGGACGGCGGACAGCCTGCGCGCTCTGGCAGACGGTTTGCGCCATGCGGAAGACGGAAGGAACACACCTAAGCCAACCCCATTCAGCCCAGCCGAGGCGGTTTGGGAATGGGAGTGGGGCCCGGAACAAGGGCAAGCAAGGTTCTCCGCCCCTTGGAGAGCTTTACTCGGATTAGAAGATGAAGAAATTGGCGAGAGCTTGAGCCAGTGGCTGGATCGGGTTCATCCGCAGGACCTGCTTCGGGTTCGGCGAGAGCTCAAGGCGCATCTGGACCACGAGAATCTTGAGTTTCGCAGCGAACACCGCCTCCGATGCCGGGATGGGCATTATCGTTGGGTCCTGTGCAGAGGCGTGGCGGAACAAAATGAAAACGGAGAATTGCAAAGGATCTCCGGCGATTTCACGGATATCGAGAATCGAAAAGCCATCGACGCGCTGACCGGCCTGGGTAACCGAATGCAGTGGCTGGACAGGCTGGCCAGTACCCTGGAACTCGCCCAAGCCTCGCTGACACCTGATGTACACGCCACGACGAAGTGCTGGTTGGTCGCCCGGGTTGATCTGGATAGATTCAAAGCAATCAACGAGACTTTGGGTTACGAGGTAGCCGATCAACTGCTGATTGAGGTCGGCGTGAGACTTCGTCACGAACTGGGGCCGGCGTCCACGGTTGCAAGGATCGCCAGTGATGAATTTGCGATTCTGTCTCCCGGAGTCCAGGGATCGGCCTCCGAAGTTGCCGCGTTCGGCGAACTATTGATGAACTGCTTTACGGCTCCGCTGCCGGTTGGATGGGAAACAGTAACCATCGGTGCGAGCGCCGGGATCGCAGTCGCTCAAGCCGGAGATACGACACCAGATGAAATCATGCACGACTCCGACATCGCATTGCGTGAGGCGCGAACCCAGGGGGGCCGGCGATGGTGCGCCTTTGAGACGAAAATGCGGGAGCGCGAGAAGATTCGTACCACCGTCGCCCGCGACTTACGATACGCGGTTGAACGGAACCAGCTGGAGGTGTTCTATCAGCCCAAACTGGATCTGAAGACACGCAGGATCTCTGGGTTTGAGGCCCTGCTACGTTGGCGGCATCCGGAACTGGGTCTGCTACCACCCATCGAGTTCATTCCTTTGGCGGAAGAAACAGGCTTCATTGTACCCGCAGGCGAATGGATACTGAGGGAGGCGTGCGTCCAATTGAAAGCGTGGCAGAGGCAATGTCCCATGGAGCCTCCGTTGATGATGAGCGTCAATTTGTCGGTACGGCAACTGCGCGATCCGCACCTGGTATCGGCGGTGCGGGAGACATTGGAAGCGACGGGAATTCCGCCGGAGAGCTTGAAGTTGGAACTGACGGAAAGCTCACTGATTGAGGAACGCGAACCCGCGCGTGCCGTGCTGACTGAGATTCAGTCCATGGGTGTCGGTCTGATGCTGGACGATTTCGGCACTGGCTATGCCAGCCTTAGCTATTTGAGCGTTGTCAAGTTCGATGCGCTGAAGATCGATCGATCTTTCGTAATGCGCATGGATACGGACGCCGAGAGCCGGGCGATCATTAAAACCATTCTGGGCTTGGGGCGCGAACTGCGGATGATGGTGATCGCCGAAGGCATAGAGACGGAGCCGCAACTCGGACTCCTGATCGATCTGGGTTGCGAGGCGGGCCAAGGCTATCTATTTTCCAAGCCGGTGGCGCCCACCAGTGCCGGACAGTTACTGCGCGACGATTTCCGGTCCCGCCAGACGGCGAAACTCAGCCGCAACGAAACGGACGCTGCAAGACTGTTCGTGGCATAGCCAGCTTCTTAGACCCGACGCTTGGACTGCTGCCACTTCGCTCGCGTCAAAAACCTCCTCAAGCCACTCCGATTTGAACCATCGAGCGCTATGCTAAGAGCATGCTGCTGCGCCGTGTGTTTCCCCTGATTTTCCTTGGCGTGGCTCTGCTCGCACAGGAAGGCAGCACGGTTGTTTCGCCTTCGGAAACCACCGCCCGAGCGATCCTCTCCTCCCTGTCTCTTCGCGATCGGGTTGCGCAATTGATTGTGGCCGTCAGCAACGGCGATGCTCCGGCGCGTCAGTCGGAAGATTTTGAAAAATACCACCACTTGGTAGCCGACCTGCACGTAGGAGGCCTGATGGTGAATAACACTGTAGAATTCGGCAGCGCGCGGAATGCCAATCCGCACACTATGGCCGTGTTCCTGAATCAGATGCAGAAGCTTTCGAGCCTGCCGCTGCTGGTGTCTTCCGACTTTGAACAATCCGCATCGTTCCGAATCACGGGAGGGGCCAAGTTCCCACAGAGTATGGGATTGGCTGCGGGCGGCGACGTTGAGGCTGCGCGTTACGAAGGCCAGGTCACGGCACGAGAAGCTCGCGCGTTGGGGATTCATTGGGTGTTCGCGCCAGTGGCGGACGTCAATAATAATCCGGCGAATCCGATCATCAATCTGCGGTCCTATGGAGAGGACCCTGAGCAGGTGTCGCGTTTCGTAACGGCGTTTATCGAAGGTGCGCACTCTGATCCGGCCAACCAGGTTCTGGTGACCGCGAAGCACTTTCCTGGTCACGGCGACACTGCTGTCGATAGCCACTTGGGTCTGCCGAAACTTACGCTTTCGCGAGATCGCATGGATGCGATTGAGTTGAAGCCGTTTCGTGCCGCGATTGCCAGCGGGGTCGATTCCATCATGACCGCGCACATGGCGTTACCGGAACTGGATCCTTCGGGTGTACCGGCAACGGTGTCGCCTAAGATCCTGACCGATCTGTTACGCAATGAACTCCAGTTCAAGAATCTGATCGTGACCGATGCCATGACCATGCAAGGCTTGGCCTCGTTGTTCAACAGTGGCGAGGGTTCGGTTCGATCGTTGTTGGCAGGTGCGGATATTTTACTGATGCCGCCAGATCCGGAGATGGCGATCAATGCCGTCGTGGAGGCCGTTGAGCAGGGCCGTTTGACTGAGGAACGACTCGATCAAAGCGTACTGCGCTTGCTTACGGCGAAGGTTCGATTGGGGCTGATGGAGCGCAAGACGGTCGATTTAGAAGCGATCTCTGACGTGCTTGCGGCTCCGGATGTTGCGGAGCATGTGCAGGCGATTGCCGATGCAGGGGTCACACTGCTTCGCAATCAGCGCAATATCGTGCCGCTCGCTTCCAACGGTGCGCACTGCCTGATTACGGTCACCAGCCTGCGGATTTCGCAACAAGGACAGCGCTTCATACAGGCGTTCAAGGCTCGCTCGCCGAAGGTCAAGATTGCGTCGATCGATACGACCATGCCTTTGGCCGCGATTGAGGCAGAGGTCGGAAATACGTTGCGTTGCACATCGATTGTGATCGCTAACTTCGCCAGCATCACTTCCGTGCAGAAGGACCTGGGACATCTGTTGGACAAGCTGATCGCGGGAATCCCGCCGGTGGTTCTGGCAACCTTCAACGATCCTTATATCGGAACACGCTTTCCCACCGTGGACGTGTATCTGACTCCGTTCAGTTCCGCGACGCCATCGGAGTTGTCGGTTGTGAAGGCGCTTTTCGGCGAGATTGGGTTTACCGGACATTCACCGGTTGGCATTCCGCAGATGGCGGAAATGGGAGCAGGTATTCACATTCCAGCGCGTCGCGTGGTCGCACAGAAGCGGTAGAAATTAGCCGCAGATTAACGCCGATGAACGCAGATGTTCTGAAAGGTTTTGGGTAGTTGCGCTGTGCTTGCCCTGTCTCGAATTTCTTCCTCTTCTTCGCACTGATTTCTCAAAGATGCATGCTTTAAGGTCGACCCGAGCTGTTATCGTTTGACTTCCTACAGCAGGAAGACCACTTCTTTACCCACGGCGGCTAGGGGCTCGTTAATTAGTAAACAATCATTGCACGCAGACCCTTGTTGCAGTGTCCGGAATGCAACTCCTGGCCGGTAAGGGCTATCCAATGACTGACCGCCCCTACTCCTTGATTGGAGGATATGCGATGGGGTGGAAGATGGATGTCGCGCCAAGTTGCTAAGTGTTGCAGGGGAGGAAGATATGGATTGCCGAGTGGATGGGACAGCAAGAGCGGCAGCGGAAAACTGTCCGCTCCTTCACAGTCGCGGTTCGGTGCTATTCGCTGAGAGCACGGCACTGCGCTTCAGCTAATGTAATGCGGGCTAAACGCTGAGGTACAGATTGCAATCATGCAGGGTAAGCTTCAGTCCACACAACTTCCGCGCGTAGGCGCTTGGATTGCGGTTCAACGCGGCAACCACAACAACGTGGCATAGACTACGGGAACGCTGAATAGACTGGAATCGATTCGATCCAGCCAGCCGCCGTGTCCTGGCAAAGACGTGCCGCTATCTTTTACGTCCGCTCCTCGTTTGAATGCCGATTCGCACAGGTCGCCTAACTGACCTGCAACGTTTGCCAATGTGCAGACGAAAAGAACTAACCAGATTGGTGTGTCAGGAATGAAGTAGTGCGCGTAAATAACGCCGACCGCTATTCCGAACACTACTGAGCCGAGCGCCCCTTCGACGGTCTTATTTGGACTGACGCGAGGGGCCAGTTTGTGACGCCCTATCGACTTGCCGACGTACATCGCCGCTGTGTCACCCGCCCAACTGACGATAAACGAAATCATCAACCAGTGAACGCTGATGCCACGTAGCAATCCGGCGCAGCGCCACGCGCCGAAGATATACACTACGCCAAGCAATCCCACTGCGGCCCCGGGGAGCGATTGGCGTAGGTCGGGGGCCCGCATAGCGGCTGCCATCAGGACCACGGCGATCACGATCACAACCGGCGCGGTCGGCTCCGGAGCCAGCAGCAA
The DNA here is from genome assembly GCA_040007495.1 of Acidobacteriota bacterium. GTDB lineage: Bacteria > Acidobacteriota > Terriglobia > Bryobacterales > Bryobacteraceae > Palsa-187. The sequence continues at coordinate 6,517 of JBDTUY010000177.1, forward strand.
GGCCAAGCCTGCCAGCATCCCGATCAGACCGGACTTCGGAATTCCTTGCGCTGCGGCGATCGTGTCAAATTCGCGGAACGCTAACAGGCCTACTGCAGCTGCGCCAAGTTGAAAGGCCCATTGGGGTGAAAACAGGACCAGCCACATTACCGTTGGCACCAGCACCAACGCGGTTAGAATGCGCGTCATCGAGCAGAAACGCTCACGTCTTCTTTAGGCTGGAATTGCTCTGTGACATCAGGTGTGACACCGTGTGTAACATCGGGTTGAGCGCTCAGTCCGCCAAAGCGACGATCTCGCTTCTGGAAGTCGATGATGGCTCGTAGGAACTCCGATCGGTCAAAATCGGGCCAGCGCGTCTCTGTGACGTACAACTCCGAGTAGGCGATCTGCCACAACAAGAAATTGCTGACCCGCATCTCGCCGGAGGTTCGGATCAACAGGTCCGGGTCGGGCAGGTCCGACGTGTAGAGGCGAGCCGCAATGCTCTCCTCCGTAATCTCGACGTCCCGAGTGCGTGAGTCCTCTACTAAACGCCGCACGGCGTCCACAATTTCGGCTCGGCCTCCGTAGTTGATCGCCAAATTCAGACGCAAGCCACGATGGGATGAAGTGGCGCGAATTACTTCATCCAGTTCGCGTCGAACATGCGTGGGTAGGGCCTCCACCCGACCCAGGGCGTTGAAGCGGATGTCGTGTTTCTCCATCAGCGACAGTTCGGAGCGGAGATAGATGCGCAGCAACTGCCACAGCATGTCGACTTCGGTGCGAGGGCGCTTCCAGTTCTCGATAGAAAACGCGTACAGCGTCAGTGCGCCAACACCCATCCGGGCGGATGTTTCGACGACCGATCGAACGGACTTTACTCCGGCCTTGTGCCCAGCGACGCGCGGCAAATTTCGCTGGCGAGCCCAGCGGCCATTGCCATCCATGATGATGGCGATGTGGCGAGGAATGCGGCTTGAGTCAATCAAGCGGGCCAGGCCAAGCTCGGATTGTTCCAACGACGAAGTTCCACCAGCCAAGGTGTCTAGAAGGGCTTTCATTACCAGTGACCATCGTACCAATCCACTGCGGGTTCAGGCCGAAAGAGTCTGGCAGTCTGCGTGTCCAAGCTAGCGGCTTGTTGCAACAAAGTACTTGACGTAAGCCCACCAGCTTGCTACTCTGTACGCAGAGTCCTTTCGAGCTAACTCCTCGCCTGAGATACCAGCCCTATGGCCCAACCCATACGCAAACCATCCGAGCCGTTAGAGATGCACCAGCATGCGATCGACAACCTGCGGTTTATCCGGCAGACCATGGAGCGCGCCGAATCCTTCACGGCCGTTCCCGGTTGGGGCGGCGTGCTGATGGGAGTAACGGCGTTGGCAGCCGCCGGGTTCGCCTCTCACGCCCAAACACGCGGCCTATGGTTGGCGATCTGGCTAAGCGAGGCAGTACTGGCGATTGGAATCGGTGTGTTGGCGATGTGGCGCAAGTCGAGTGCCGCGGGTCTACCGGTACTTTCGGCTCCTGCTAGAAAATTCGCCTTCAGTTTTCTTCCGCCGCTATTGGCGGGCGCGGTTCTAACCGCTGTGCTGTGGCAGGCGGGTGCCGTTAGTGCGATTCCGGGCGCGTGGCTGATGCTGTACGGCGTGGGTATCATCACCGGCGGTGCGTTTTCCGTCAAGGCGGTACCGGTAATGGGTGCCTGCTTCCTGGTGGAAGGAATCCTGGCTGTGTTGTTGCTACCTGGGATGGGCGCGAGCTGGTCCACATGGGCTGATTTGTGGTTGGGCGCCGGGTTCGGCGGACTGCACGTAATTTTCGGCACCATGATCGCGCGCAGATACGGCGGATAGTACAAGCGATTATCGATAAGAGCGATATCTCCAAGCGAGATATCGATAAAGAAAGACAGCTATGGCAAAACAAGCCCTGATTCAAACAACTCCACCTCCAGCCGGCTCGGCGTCGCGCCCAAAGGCGAAAACCTCGCAAGCCGCAGTCCCGGATTTTGATCGGTTGATTCATGAACGGATGCGGTTGGGTATCGTCAGCGCGCTGGCTGCAGCGTCCGGACCACTGAGCTTTAGCGAGCTAAAGCGCCTTCTGGATACCACCGATGGAAATGTAAGCGTTCACGCGCGCAAGCTGGAGGATGCGGGCTACATCACCTGCTCCAAATCGTTTGAAGGGCGCACGCCTCGGACTGAGTACGGTCTGACGTCCACCGGCCGCAAGGCGTTCGAGAAATATTTGAACCATATGGAGGCGTTGATCCACGCGATGCGAGGTCCCAAGGGGAACGAGGAGTCGAAGGCATGAAAATCGTGCGGACCGAAGGAATTCATGCGGCGATCATCATGGACGGCAATGGTCGTTGGGCGCAGGAACGGGGCTTGCCTCGCGTAGCGGGTCATCGTGAAGGGGCGAACGCGGTTCGGCGAGTGATCGAAGCTGCACCCGACTTCGGCATCGATGTTCTGACGTTGTACGCGTTCTCCGAAGACAATTGGAGTCGGCCACCACGCGAAGTGTCGGCGTTGATGCGCCTGTTGGGGCGATATTTGGTGCAGGAAACCAGCCGCTGCGTAGCCAACGGTGTTCGTCTGTCGGCGATTGGAAGACGCGACAGGTTGGGTGCGCCGCTATTGAGCTTGTTGGAAGATGCGGAGCGTGAAACTGCAGG
>JBDTUY010000178.1:0-9176 GCA_040007495.1 Acidobacteriota bacterium
TCGCCAACAGAGAGCAGAGGAACAGGTTATCGCCACCCGACGGGCTGCGCTCATGCCAATTGAACAGCGCCGCATTGCCCGAACCCAGATACAGCAGGTTTAGCTCCGGATCGTAGACCATCGGCCCCCAAGGCGTACCGCCGCCGCCCACATCCCAACGGCTGTTGGGATCCCAGGTCGGCAGAGCGATCTGTTCCACGTCCTTATTTTCCTGCGGGCCCAGCTTAGGATCGCGCGGGACCATGAAGAAGCGCCATTTGAGCTTGCCGGTTTTGATGTCGTAGGCCGAGGCATAACCGCGCGCGTCGTAGTCGGCGCCGCCATTGCCGATCACCACCACATTGCCGGCCACTTCCGGTCGCCCAGTGGAGGTGTAGCCTTTGTTGTGATCGACCACCGTGTCAGCCGTCCATATCACCTTGCCGGTTCCCGCATCCAGGCCGAACATGCGCCCGTCGAGCGCTGCGACGTAGACCATGCCATCCCAGACGGCGACGCCGCGATTCACTTCGTCGCAGCAGGCCCAGCGGTTCACCTGACCGTCGCTCTGCGGGTCGAACTTCCAAATTTCCTTACCGGTGTCGGCGTGCAGTGCATAGACGCGGCCCGTGGGGCCGGAGGTGTACATCACGCCGTCGACCACAATGGGCGTGGCTTCCATACCGCGCGTGGTGCCGGTCTGATACTCCCAGGCAAAGCCCACGCGGCTGGCTGTCTGCTGATTGATGTCCGTTAGCGCGGAATGGTGGGTATGGCCGAAATCCCGGCCGGTGGTCAGCCACTCGCCAGGTTCTTTGTCCGCGCGCAACAACCGCTCGCGATTAATCGCGCCAAATTTCGGTTTCTCAGCGGGGTACCCGACGATTAACGCGGTCGTGCAACAGGCAGCGGCGATCAATAGGACACGGCTGGTCTTGGCTGTGATGAATCTCATTGGTCTCCTCCGTGCGGCATCTCTCCGCAGCGTACCGGCCTACTGCCCGACTATCCAATGTATCTCGATTGCCCCCGCACGCGGAAGCCGCGCTGAGCTGCGTGGCGATATACTACAGAAAATGTATCCGACCATGCCGTTCAAACTCTCTGTTGCCGCAGGCCTGTTTGCAGCGCTGGCGTGCGCGCAATCCACCCCTGTCGTCCGCTTGCAGAACCTGGCCCATTCCACCGAATCTCTGGATAAGACGGTGGCCTTTTATCGCGATGTGCTGGGCCTGCCGGTCAACGGAGATCCGCTCAGCCAGAAACCGCAAAAACTCGATGCCGATATGTCGAAGTTCACTGGCACGCAGGGTATGAGCTTTCGCGCGGCGACGTTCCGCATCCCGAACGCCGGCTTTGGCTTTGAGTTGACGGAGTTCACAGGCGCCCCGCGCACGACCCTGCGTCCCAACGTGCAGGATATCGGGACCGCGACGTTGTCCCTGCAGGTTCGCGACATGAAGAGCGTTCTGGCGAAGGTGAAGGCCTCCGGCGCGGTGATCGTCACCACCGGCGGAGAACTGGTCAACCCCCGTGGCCCGACTAGCACGCTCCGCGAGATCATGGTGCGCGATCCCGACGGCTTCTTCATTGAACTGCTGCAGCCGGATCCGATGCCCAACGTGACGGGCGATATCGTCGGCGGGTCGATTCAGCTCTCGGTGGCCGATGCCGAAAAAACCGCGGCGTTCCTGCATGAGGCCGTCGGCTTTGAAGCCGGAGCGGTGTCGGCATTGGGCACGCTGCCGGTTGTGGCCCAACTGCTCGGCCTGACGGGCGCGCAGTGGCGGCTTGCGCACGGGAAAATTCCCGGGACGACAGGCGACTTTGGGCTGATCGCATACTCGAGTGTTCCTCGGGAGAAGGTGATGTCGTCAGCCAGGGACCCGGGCTCGCCAGCATTCACCATGGTGGTGCGCGATATTGAATCCGCTACCAGCCAATGGACCAAGGCCGGAGGCACAGTCGCCACCACGGGCGGCAAACCGATCGTGCGAGCCAACGGCGCGGGCAACGTGTTTGTCCGCGACATTAACGGTCTGCTATGGGAACTGATCCAAGCCGCCAACCAGGCCACCAAACAGTAGCGGCGATGCTGGAATCCTCCGTTAGGATTGGTTGATAAAAGCGTGGGTACGGCATTCCGACACCTTCACAAGACACCTTAAGGCTTGACCGAGACAACTGCTCCAGGCTGCGTGGTTACCCCGTTGTAGGTGCAGAGTAGTTGGTTGTCACCTGGCTTGACGTCCAGCGGAATGGTCAGATTCATTTGATACAGACCCGGGCTGATCAGCGTCATGATCGGCGTGGTCTGGGATGTGCCGACGGTGCAGGTCGTGGGCGATCCAAGTTGCCCGGATTGGGAGGAGGAGCCTTCCGTGATCGTCGAGGTCGGAAGGCCGAAGCCCACCGTGTAAACCAGTAGCGTCTCTCCTGCCTTGGCCGGAGTGGTCGCGCCAGGATAGAGGGTCGCCGGACCAGCCAGGGAATAGTCGGTATGCTGAGCAATGATGTTGCCTGCAGGCGTGAAGAAAAGGAACGAAGGCGACGCGGCTGCGGTCGGTGCGCTGAAGGGCGCGGTGGACCCGGCGCTGGTAGTCACCACCACGGGAACCGATCCGGAAAGCGGCGCGGCTGGTGCCAACACGTTGATCTGATCGGTAGCGCAGGCTGAGGTCACCGCGCTGCAATAGAAATAAATGTAAGCGGGTTTACCGTTGATCGTGACGCTGACGTCGCCTATCTTGGTCGGCATCTTGCCTTGGGCGAACTCCGGTGCGGTGCTCCAGATGACGCCCTCTGCGGGAGTGTTGGCCGGGACCAGATTGTTTCCGTGGATCTCCAGCCACGCGTTGGACGAAATCGTGGTGCCGCCCCAGGCCACCTTTACCGCCGTGATGGCCGCTGCAGTGGACCCGGCGGCGACCACACGGCTCAGAATATTGCCCGCTTTGTCGTACGTGTAAGTGACGTTGCCGCTTGGGCCATAATCCACCTTGGTCAAGCGTCCGGCAGTGTCATAGGTGTAATTCACAACGGCCGCGAAGGTCAGCTGCGCAAACAATAGGATCGAAAATAGTTTTTTCATTGTGTTCCCTTTCCTACTGGCTGATCGCCGTATTGGCAGAGGTGCCAAGCAAGCTATTGCCATCCTGCGAAATTATGCGGGCGGCTTTACTGTTACCGTCCTGGGAGATTATCGTGCCGCCCTTACTGATTACCGTGCCGCCGTCATTACTGATCACGGTCCCACCATCATTGCTGATCACGTTCCCGCCAGCATCGCTGAGTACGCCTTCGCTGTTGTCGCTAATGATGGGCGCACCTGTTGGACTGACCAATCTGCCCGGCAGGGTAGACAGCGCGGGTCCCAAGCTCTGCTGCGCGAGCAATACGCCTGTCTGTTTTGGAGCGTGCAGCGTAGCCGGAGCCGGTGTCACTGCCGGGGCTGGAGGTGGCGGTGGCGGAGGCGGATCCGGCGGGTATGCGATGGCGAAGAAAGCGGTTAGATCCAAGTCCGCATGGTTGTAGGCTACGGAGAGCCAAATACGCCCGGTGAGATATTCGAACGGGCCAACTTTCCCCCTACTGTAAGAAGATTCTAATGCGTCCGCAAGCTTCGAATAAATCGCCTGACGGGCTTCCGCCGTAATGCAAGTATCGTCATCAGCGCCTTGCGCGCAGGTCGGACGGCTGAGATAGGCAGTGACTAGAGCCGCAGCCTGGTCGTTCGCCAAGGTTCCGTAGGGATCGATGTTGAACATCGGATTGTTCTCCGCGTAAACATACGGAGTGCCGCTAACCGGGTCGCCGCCCACCAACGGATCGCGAGAAAGGAAGCGCGCCGTGGTCGCGTCATAGTGTCGGCTGCGCATGAAATATAGACCCGGAGCTTCCTGCAGAATTCCGACTTGACCCTGATAAGTAAAAGGATTATCCGTCGACCCAGTGTGGTCTGCGACGTCGCCGAATGGGGTGATCGCGTACGTATCGGTCACCTTACCGTCATCGCCGGTCAGGAACGTGGTGTTGCCCATTTCGTCGAAGTGATAAAAGTGGCGAGCGCCGGATGCTTCCACGCTGTATAGCAATTGACCATCCGGCAGGTAGACGTAATAGCGGAGGTCGCTGCCGCCTTGGCGGATAATCGACAGCCCAGGATAGTGGAGCAAGTGATTGAACACGTAATTGCGAGTCACACCGCCTGTGGTGCTCGACGCCAATTCCGCCAGGCCATCGTAAGTAAGCATCGTACTTTGACCGTTGGCCGTGAAGCCCGTGAGCTGCGACGCCAGATTCCACGTATAAGTGCGTCCGTTCTGCGACGTCGCGCGGCCCATCTTGTCGTAGGTCGCGCCAGCCAACTGACTGGCAGCATCATAGCTGCTGGTCGTGCTGCCGACGGTAAGCGCCGGGGTTGTGGGTAAATTACGCTCCGCGGATGTGATCTGCCCCAGGACGTCACGGGTCAGCGTGATGTTGGCAAGGCCGCCGCTGACGATACGATTCACGCGGCCGTTGGCATCGTAGGCTTGGGTAGTGCGCACGCCATTGGGATAGGTGATGGCCACGATCCGGCCTGCACCGTCATATTCAATAGCGGTGGTACCCCCCACCCAGTCGGTTACGCCGGTCACTCTACCTGCGGCATCGTAGCTGTAGCTAATCGCCTTGCCTGCCGCATACGTGAACGACTTGGCTTTCCCCGCCGGATCAAGTGCAACCGCGATTCCATTGGTTGCGTTCGGCAAGCCCGCGGCGTCGCGCGTCACCGTGAACCCGTCCGCAGTTGAAATCAATCCCCGAGCATCGTAACTGATGTTCAGGTTGGTGCCGTCAGAGAAGGCGCGCTTCGTGATTCGTCCGTTCGCGTCGTTCGTCAGGGTGACCGTTCCCAATGGCAACGTCACACCTGTCACGCGATTCTTGGTGTAGCTCAGGTTGGTGGTGTTGCCCAGTGGATCGGTGAGGCTGGTGGGACGTTCCAAAGCATCGAAGCCGAAGCCCCACTTATTTCCATTCGGATCGGTAAGCTCCGTCACACTGCCACGCGTGTTCCGCTTGAGGGCGGTCGTCAGCGTATTGGCCACTGTCTTCTGTACCACTCGGCCATCTCCATCCAACGTCAAGTTGACTGAACCGCCGGCAGGATTCGTTTGACCAATCACGCGGCCCGCCCCGTCGAACTTCAACCCGAACACGCCGCCTCCCGGAGGCGTCATCCCCGTGCGGCGTCCGTCGCCATCGAAGCTATACGTCCAGGTACGATTGCTTCCATCCAGGATCGATGTGACGTTCCCTTCCTTGTCATAACCGTAGCGGTACAACAAGGCTCCTCCCAGTGAAGTCTGCTGGACTTGCCCGCTGGCATCGTACGTATAACTGGAGGAGACACCAGAAGGATCTTGAATCGTGTCGAGAAGATCCAACGCGTTATACGTGTAGGACCGCTTGCCTCCGGTCGGATTCGTGAGCGTGGCTACGTTACCAGTCTTCGTATAGGCAAAGGTAGAAGTTCCGCCGCCCGCATAGGTATAGGATGAGCGGCGACCGTCCGCGTCAAACGTGGTCGTGTTGGTCGAGCCGATCGGCTGTTGCGCGGACAAAACGTCGCCAGCGAGGTCGTACGTATAGTTCGTGACACTGCCGTTAGACTCCGTCACTTTGTTGACACGCTTCTGAGCATCATAGCCATACGTATTGGTGTTGTTCAGTGCGTCAGTTGTCGTAGCGACCGTGAAATCGGTGTTGTAAGTGTAGGTAGTGACCGCGTTGGTTGGCAGAGTCACAGTAGTGGGATTGCCGAACGCGTCATACGCATATTTAGTGATCGCACCCGCGCGATCCGTTTTCTGGGTCAGGTTCCCCCTCGCATCGTAGACGTAAGACGAACTGGTTCCGTCGCCATAGCTCACGCTCGCCAGAGGGTAGAACGTAAACCCTCCCTGCGTCTGCGTTGTATAGGTATAGCTGGTGGTCAAGCCTGCGGCCGTCTTCCGAGTGGCCACCTTGCCCGATGCGGTGTTGTAAGTGATCGTGACCGTACCGCCGTTCTTATCCGTATAACCGGTGCGTCGGCCGGCGCTATCGTAGGTGACGGTGAAGGCCGCGTTCGTGGGATCTTTGAATCCAATCACGTCGCCGCCTGCGTCGAAGCTCTGGCTGGTGACGTTGCCAAGGGTGTCGGTGATCTTCGTCCCGCCCTGACCGTCATATGCAATGGCGGTGGTTTTGTTATTGGTCGGCAGCGTCTGCGACGTCACTCGACCGGTAGTATCGTAGGTCTGCGTTACACGCGCGCCCAGCGGATACTGGCGGGCCGTCATCAGACTGGTCAGAGCTCCAGCGCTGGTGTAAGCGTAAGTCGTTGTCTGGCCCAGCAGGTCGACCGAAGATGTCTCTGCGCTTCCGTTGTAGGTGTAGGAGACAGTTCTGGTTCCCGTCTGATCCTGGACCTTCGTCAAATGCCCGCTGGCGTAAGTGAAATTCAGCGTGCGGCCCACGCTATCGGTTGCGGAAACTGGTCCATCGATGCCTTGCGTAACGGTGATCGCGTTCCCGTTGCGATCTTCAATGCGGGTCAAAGCTCCCTTTGTATTGAAGGTGTAGACCAGAGTCGTGGTCGGGTCCATCAGTTTGTAGGCGCTGGCGGACTGCGTCAATTGGTAGGCGACGTCCAACGGCGACCCTAATTGCCAAGCCGAGCCACTCTTCGTGAAGTTGATCACGTTGCCGCCGAACAGCAGGACGCGGGCAGTGGTCGTGTTTGCATCGATCCGTAGATCGAAATTGCTCATCCAATTCGTTCCCAGCGGCGAAAGAAAACCGCCACTGGAGAGCGTCGAAGAATAGAACCGCGCGAACTGAACCGGAAGCGGTCCGCCTAACTGCAGATCTGTGATCGTGTCATAAAATGAGCCCGTAGAGCCGTCCACAGGATCGGACACCGCCACTAGGCCCTTATACTGGCGCGGCTGCTGTATCACAAAGGGAAAGGAATCCGTCGAGCCGCTGCTCGCTACGGCAGTAGAGACCACCAGGACGTCGCCCTGCGGGTTGCCTGCTCCATTAAGAGGGAAGCCCGCGCCTCCACACACAATCTTATTGGCATCGGCAGTCGATGCTTGACAGTCCACACTGCCCACATAGTCGATCGCCGCGTTGTCCGGCGAGTAGGTGATCGTGGCCGTCGTGTCGCTAAGATCGGCCTTCATGATCTCGAAGGACAGCTGTGCGCGGGTCGAGGTGGCTCGCGGCTCAATCCCTCTGTCAGCGGACGCCTTATTGTACTGGTCTGTGGTAAGCACGCCGACGTAAACCGGGATGCCGTTCTGCGAGACCACAGCATCGCCCTCATCGTCGCCAGGTCCGCCTAAGAAGGTGCTGGCAAGCAACGCGCCTTTGTTATCCAGCTTTACCAAGGTTCCGTCCTCACCGCCGCCAAGCACGCGCTGCAGTGCTCCGGCGGTTGTCGGGAAGTTTGAGGAATTCGTCATGCCGGCAACCCAAATCGCGCTGCCATCGGGTTCCACAGCCAAGCCATTCGGGACATCCGCCAACGAACCGCCCAGATAGGTAAGCATCTGGATCGTAGTAGCGGTCGGATTCAACCGCACGATGACGTTGTCGTTCTGGCCTGCCAGGGCCGATTGTGCAGCCCCTGCCGTTGCAACAAACGTGGTCGACGTGGTCCATCCAGCGACATAGATGTTGCCTGCAGCATCCAGAGCAACGCGCTTTAACTCATCCTGACCAGCTCGACCTAAGTAGGTAGAAAGGATCAACTGTCCTTGCGCAGTCAAGGGGGTGCTCAACTTGGACAAGTACATGTCCTCCGATCCGCCCGCGGCGGCTTGCAACACCGTCGTCCCAGCGGTGGGCAGATCGGTCGAGAACGTAGCTCCGCCCAACAATACGTTGCCGCTCGCGTCCAGTACCGCGCTGTTCACATAATCGTCGTCGGTGCCTCCAAAGTAGGTCGAATAGAGCACCGCCGACCCCTGCGCATTCAGTCGCACGACAAACGCGTCGCGTTTCCCTTTGTTGGTTTTTTGATAGGAATTGCCCACCATCGGAAAATTGGTCGATTCGGTGTCGCCCGCGACGAGAATTCCTCCAGTGCTATCGATCATGACCGCGCTCCCATAGTCCGCGCCAGATCCTCCCAGAAATGTCGACCAGACCACGTCGCCGCTTGCCGAAAACTTCATGACCACTGCATCGACGCTGCCACCGCCATAGGTTTTCTGTGCACCAGTCGACGCGAACGCAGAGTCGGCGTAGCCGACCACGAACACATTGCCCGCAGAATCCGTGGTAGCGGAAGTCGCGAATGAGTAGCCTGAAGCGCTGATCGCCTTGGCGAAAACAATCGGATCGATCACCAGTGCATGCCGCGTGTCATATTTGCCCACCTTGAAGGAGACCACATGGTCGTGGACCGCGAAGTGGCCTTCCACCGGCGTCCGCACACCGTTCAGTTCCTGATAGAGCTGCGGCGCGTGATTGTGCAACTCGAAAGTGCCCGCGTGCATCACTAGTTCGCCCTTTGGGTCGAGATCGACGCCGCTGCCATCCACGCTGTACCGGATACGCGAAGGGTCCGCCCCGGGATGGACGATAAAATCGTATTCCATCTGCGAGCCTGCCCCATGAACCTCGACATCGATACCGGAATAGATGTTGTTGGCACGCGCCTTTTGATATCGTTCGACTTGAGTGACAGAACCAGCACTCGTCAGATAGTTGCTGACTCCTGGCGAAGCGACCATCCCTGTCCAGCGGGCGTTCCCCTCCATTCCGAGAAACCGCATTCGGATGGGCGCGGGGTTGGTTTTCTTTGAAGTTGCCTCAAAGCCAACGCCATCGGCAAACAGTCCAATGGGGACATCGGCCATACGCCCCACATATTGGACCGAAGCTTCAAACTGCCCATGATTCGGCTCAAAAAATACCGGTACCTGGATCAGGTGCGTCACGTCCGCATAAACAAGCGGCCCTACGGCCGCAAGCGCAAATAAATAGAAAAGTCCCTTGGCGGTGCCAGCGGTCATTTAGAATTCCTCACTTCAAGAAGTGCGTAGTTTTCGCCTTTGATACCTGATGCATGGCGAAGTTGAATTAGGGTAGTCGCGAATGAGGTTCGCTGAGAGCCAACCTCGCCTTTTAAAGACAACCAATGATAATTTGCTTGG
>JBDTUY010000179.1:0-9157 GCA_040007495.1 Acidobacteriota bacterium
TCGCTGGAGATCTCGGCCTACGGCGGAGTGGCGACGGTTGCGCCTAAGTTGGCGACCGTCTTCTTGATCACGACGCTCGCATCGGTTGGTCTACCCACCTTGAACAATTTCGTCGGCGAGTTTCTCGTATTGCAGGGCGCGGCAAAAACAAATTTCGCATGGGCGGTGTTTGCATCGCTTGGCGTAATTCTTTCTGCTTGCTACATGCTGTGGCTGTATCAGCGAGTTTTTTACGGTCGAGCCTCGCATGACGTCGAACATCATATGTCCGACATGACGGTTCGGGAATGGGCGGCCATTACGCCGTTTCTGATTCTGATGGTCTGGATGGGGACCTACACGCAGACGTTCCTGCCTGCGATTAGTTCGCAAAACGTGGTGATCTTGAATCAGATCCAAGGGAAGAACGTGCAGAGTGTTGAGGCTCCGAAAGTGACGCCGGCTGCGGCCAGCACAGGGGAGGTGGCGAATGTTCAATAGTTTCATTCCAACCTCTCTCGATTACATGCGCATCCTGCCGGAGCTGATTCTGAGCCTCGCCGGCGTGCTGATCATGTTCCTGGAAGCGATCATGACGGGCAGCCGCAAGGTGCTCGGATACATTGCGATCGTCGCGTTGCTGGCAGCAGCATTTGCTGCTTGGTGCCAGACGCAAGGTCCTGCATTTCACGGAATGATAGTGATCGACGGCATGGGATCATTCTTCCGAGTGCTGGTGATTGTTGCCGGATTACTGGTCGTGCTTGGCTCAGGCGACTATCTTAAGCGGCAGGAGCAGGAAGGCGGCGAATACTACGCGTTGATTCTGTTCAGCATCGTTGGCCAGTGCATCATGGTCACCGCGAATGAACTGGTGATGATCTTCATCGGTCTCGAAATCTCCTCCATCGCATCGTACATTCTGGCGGGCTACCTCCGCGACGATCCTCGCAACAACGAATCGGCCCTGAAGTACTTCCTGCTCGGTTCTTTCGCAACCGCTTTCCTGCTGTACGGTGTCGCTTGGGTTTACGGTGCCACTGGCACCACCAACATCTCCGCGATTCGTCAGGCTCTTACTTCAAGCGCGCATCCTTCGGAGGCCTTGATCGGAGTGGCTGCGGCGCTGATCTTCGTCGGGCTTGCGTTCAAGATCTCGGCGGCTCCTTTTCAAGGGTGGGCTCCTGACGTATATCAAGGCGCTCCGGCACCGATCTCCGGCTTTCTAACCGTGGGTCCGAAAGCCGCTGCGTTCGCGGTGTTGCTGAGGGTCTTCTTGGACGGGTTCGCTCCTATCTCCTCACGCTGGCTACCGGTAATGTGGGGTTGCGCACTCGCCACCATGATCGTCGGAAACTTCGCGGCCATTGTTCAATCCAATATCAAGCGACTGCTGGCCTATAGCTCCATCGCCCACGCCGGCTATGTGTTGGTCGCCATTGCGAGCGATTCGGTAGGTGGCTCGGCTGCTGCCATGTTCTATCTTGCGGCTTACGCATTCACCAACATCGGCGCGTTCCTCGTCGTGTCGTTCTTCGCTCGCAAGAACGAAGGCTACGTTGCTGTAGAAGACTTCGCCGGATTGTCACAACGGCAGCCGGTCCTGGCCGCGATGCTCACGATCTTCCTGCTGAGCCTGATCGGTGTGCCTCTCACCGGAGGCTTCTTCGGAAAGTTCTATATCTTCAAGGCGGCGCTCGATTCCAATTTGGTTTGGTTGTCAGTGCTTGGGTTGCTGAACAGCGCAGTTGCGGCTTACTACTACTTGCGCATCCTGGTTGTGATGTACATGAAGGAACCGGTGGATTCCACCAAAGGCCTCCCGCAGGCAGACCCGTTGTTACAGGTCGCGATCTACGCCTCTGCCATCATGACGTTGGTGCTCGGGATCTTTCCCGATTGGGTTCTGAACACTGCGATTGCTGCTGCTAAGCATTAGGCGCCTTGAACGGCGCAGGCCGTTGGCAGACACTACCACGGACTTCACGGTCCTGCAATCGACGCCAGAGGAAACCGGGTCGCAGACGGGTCCCAGATCGTGCCATGCTCTGATATAGGCCTGCGTGCTGGGTAATGTTTTGACTTATTGCGGATTCGCGAAAGTGATGTCGCAAGCGCCCGTCGGGTTAATACTCAATCTTCAAAGTGGGAGTCCTGCTTCGTGATTCATCTGTCCAACGATTCCAGCGACCTGTTCATCGGCGCATATAGCTACGCGCAGAAACAGGTACGGAAGCTCATCGAAAAGCATCCGCAGTTCTATCCGATGTACACGCAGAATGGACTGTGGCGTCACGATGGTCCGGTGTGGACGCACTGGTGCGACGGCTTTCTGCCGGGCCTGATGTGGAACTTCGCTAAGAATTCTGCCAAGCAGGGTGGAACCAAACCTGGGCAGGAGGCCACGGAATCAAAGTTCTGGACTGAGCAAGCCACGCGTTATACGGTGCCGTTGGAGATTCGCAAGCACGATCAGGATGTTCACGATCTGGGCTTCCTGTTCTATGCGACGTACTATCGCTGGTGGCGTTTAACCCAGGACCCCGCACATCGCGACACGTTGATCGAAGCGGGAAAGACGCTGGCGCTTCGCTATCGCGATAAGGGCGCTTATGCCCGAAGCTTCGTGAGTGAGAATTCGATCTTCATCGATTTCATGATGAACGTCGGGTTGATTTTATTCGCGGCTCGCGAGACGGGCGACCGGCGTCTGCGGGATATCGCCCTGCGCCATGCCTACACCACCCGACGCGTGCTGGTGCGCGGCGACGGGTCCACGGCACAGGAAGGGATCTTCGATACCGAGACGGGCGAATTCCTGCGTCAGACGACGCATCAGGGGTATCGCGGCGATTCCTGCTGGTCGCGTGGCTTGGCGTGGGCGCTCTATGGTTTCACGACTTGCTACGAATACAGCCGCGATCCGCACTTTATTGCCACAGCCGAGGCCTGCGCCGACTACTACATCACCCATTCCCCGCCGGATGGCATTGCGCCCTGGGATTTTAACGCGCCTGCTGAGAATCGGATGCTGCCGGATACCTCAGCCGCCGCCATCTGCGCTGCAGGGCTACTGCGCCTGTGCCGCCTGACGCCCGATCCGTTGAAGGGACACCTGTATTGGTCGACGGCCGTGCACATCCTTAAAGCGTTGTGCGAAAAGCATCTCGCAAAGTCCGATCCCGACTGGGAGGGCATCCTCAAAGGCGGCGTGTATCACGTCAACAAGGGCCTGGGCGTGGATGAATCCGTGATGTGGGGAGAATACTTCTTCGTTGAGGCGCTGGAACGCGTGCTCTGGTAGTCACCAAGTTGGCAGCCACCAGGCCCTAGACAGCTTCTTCGGCTGGCGCGGCCCACCGAAACAGGAAAAAATGGTGGCCGCATAGTTCACAGCGGAATGGCAGCATGAACCAATGGATGGCCTGCTCCATCTTGTTGCGCACGCCGACGCTGCGAAACGCCGTCGATCGGCAAAACGGACAGGTTTTTGAAAACATTCGGACTTCCTTTTTACGTTAGTGCGTCTGAATACCGCCACGCACAACGGAGGTCCGCTGCGAATGTTTACTTCCCCAGGCTAGGCGTCGGTTTTTGCGGCACTACCCGTGCCCATTGCCCGTCCGCCGCGCGAAGCTGTAGCCGCGTTCAATCCTGATCCTGTGCTGGGTGCTCCGGTAGGCTTGCTTGCTTCTCGGGCTGCCTTCACCTGCTCCGGGGTGCGGACGTCGGGCTCGGAGAGCTTCTTGTTCTCCTGGGCTCGCGCGACCTGGCGCTTATGTTTCTTGGCGGCTCTCTTGTCCATATCTCTACACTACACTCTTTAGCGGGCGGGAGTTCGTTTGCACCATAGTCCCCTGTGCCAACTGGTATGGGCTGCAGCTGATTCTGGATCCGATTGAGTCGATTGCAGTTGCGGAGCCTGCCTGGCTCATGTTGTTTATCCGGTTAAATCCGCTGGTTTAATATTTGATTTAATAGTCGCCTTCCCCTAGTTGTGCGCGTCTCGTGCATGCGGCTCCGGCGTCGTGAATGTGGATAAATGCCAAATAAGGCGGAGGTTCCTACTGGGCGAACGATGCACCTGTAGTGTGCATCCTCGGAATTGAGGCAAGTTTAAATAGTAAGATAAAAGACAAATAAATCTCATTTAATTATTGACTTATTTATTTGTCGAGCGTAATATATCGATATTGGCCTTCACGGTGGCCCCCAGCAAAGCAACAAACGTCCGACTCAGAAACGGGCGGTAGTCGACCGGAAAACATCAAGGAGGATGTGGCCGTTATGGAGTGGAATCGATCGGAAACATTGGCGTTGGCGATGCATTCATGCGCACAGTGTCATGGTGCTGGACTACGGTTGGCGCGGAAGGGCGAGCTTGCGCCCTGCAACTGCGTATTGCGGACGATATTCCGCATTTGTTTTTCCAGATTCGAGAAATGTGTGCAGCAAGAGCGGCATTTAAGCAAAGTATCTCTGGAACCGCACGCGGGCCGGAATCGCCCTGGCGGGTGGGGTCGCAAGGACGAAGAGTACATTGCGGACTTCACGCTGGTGGCCCGCCGGACGCTGACCGAAGAAGAGCATCGCCTGTTCCGCTATCACTTCCTGCTGGGTGCTGACTGGAAGCTGTGCAGCCGTAAGCTGGGTATGGATCGCGGGAATTTCTTTCATGCGGTGTATCGCATCGAGCAGAAGCTGGGCAAGACGTTCCGTGAGTTGGAACCATACCCGCTGTTCCCTCTGGACGATTACTTCCACGGTCCGTCGCGCATCGGGCCTCCGGCGACGAAAGCCAGTAAGGTGGATGTGATCCCACTCTGGGCCGGACCGCTTCGATTTCCGACCATTGGTCGGGCAGCGAAGGGCGCATGGCACCGCACGGCGACGCATAACGATTCTCTGCTACCCACCGCAGCCACGCGATGTAATTCGGCGCGCATTAGGCCACGTCCGGGGGGGTGGTGTTGACTCGGTCGTCGTTTCCGGGCTACTGAGAGATCATCTGCGGGACGAAAAGAAGAGTTGGAGGAGTTCTGTGCAGTCCGCTCCCAGAACTCCCTCAACGATCTCAATCCGGTGATTCAAGACGGCGGCGTCCGCGAGATGAAACTTACTGCGGACGCCGCCGAAGCGAAGATCGCGCGCTCCGAATACCAGCCTCTTCACCCGGGCATTCACCAGTGCCCCGGCACACATGACGCACGGTTCCAACGTCGCGTATAGCGTAGTGCCGTCCAGGCGATAATTATTAGTTGCTTTCGCCGCTTCCCGCAATGCAAGTATTTCCGCATGGGCCGTGGGGTCATTATCTCGGATCGTGCGGTTATTTCCCTGGCCGATAATCTCCCCGTTCAACACAACTACTGCACCAACCGGGACCTCCCCGGCTTGCTCGGCTGCCTGCGCCAGTTGAAGGGCTTGGCGGAGATACTGTTCGTCGGCAATCATGCGATTCAGCGGCGAGGCCACGTGTAATCGATTATAGGGCCAATGGCCGGATTGACCCTGTACCCGGAACCACAATACAATCGGCCATGCGCACCTTTTTTCTGCTCACCACTGTTTTGGGCCTACTGGCGATCGCGCAACCTCAGGGGAGAGGGCCCGATGGTCCGTCGCAACCCGCGAACGCAGCACCCGTCGGTCGTGGCGGCACGCCTGCCGGTCCTGCTTACAACGCCCAATCCGACCGTACGGTGACCTTTCGTTTCCGGGCGCCATCGGCCACCTTGGTTCAGCTGTCAGGCGACTTCGCCGATAACCCGCAAACGATGACTAAGGGTGATGACGGCTTCTGGACAACTACGATTGGTCCCCTGCGTCCGGCCTTGTATACGTATGTATTTCTGGTGGATGGTGTGCGCGCCTTAGACCCAGCTAGTTCTATGGTGGCCACGGCGGACCGCAGTCCGGGGTCCTCAATGTTCGAAGTTAAGGGTTCGGTGGCTGCGCCGTATAGTCCGCAGAATGTGCCACATGGGTCGGTACATATCAACTATTACTCGTCTGCGAAATTCGGGCATGCGGTACGCATGGTTTATGTGTATACGCCACCGGGTTACGAATCTAACCGGGACAAATACCCAGTGCTGTACCTATTGCACGGCGCTGCGGGAACGGAGTCGAGTTGGGTGACGGCGGGGCGCGCCAATGTAATCATGGATAATCTGATCGCCGCTGGCCGAGCCAAACCGATGATTGTCGTAATGCCCTACGGACGTCCAGGCGAATCCCCAGCCATGGACCCCTTCGTGCCGCCCCTGGAGCCAGTCCAGAACCCGACCGGCGTCAACGCGTTCCCGAACGATGTGGTCGAGGACGTGCTGCCGTTCGTGGAGAAAACCTACCGGATTACGGGCAAACCGGATGATCGTGCCATTGCCGGTCTGTCCATGGGTGGCAATCAGAGTTTGCAAATCGGCTTGAACCATTTAGACTTGTTCCATTCTATCGGTGCCTTTAGCCCGGTAATCTACAATCGAACGGTTGAGCGGGATCAGGAAGCCGCGCTGTCCGACCCCAATGCGATGAATAAGAAGCTGGAAGTATTCGCGCTGTATGTTGGCGATCAGGACAGCTTGCTCGACTCAAACAAGAGCTATCACTTATTGCTGGAAGTGAAGAAAATCAAACATACTTTCACGGTGAGTGGCGAGGGTCACGTGTGGCGGAACTGGCGTGACTATCTGGCGGATTTCGTGCCGAAGTTGTTCCGATAGCGATCAGGCAATGCGACGAATTAACCGGAAGGGTAGCGTTACTATGCCCCACACCAGCAAGAGCACGCCCTCGACCGCGAAGCCGATGATGCGGAACGGCAGAAGGAACAGCCAGACCAGCGGGTAGAGCACCAACGCGAGGATCGCCAGCGGCCAACAGAAAACCAGCAACAAGCACCACAACAGGAAAGTAAGCAAAGTTTTACGGCGCACCTCCGCTTAAAGATACGTCGCATAGGAACGAAAGGTTCCGCACAAGAAGGAGGGTGGCGTTTACGCCGCGTGGACTTTTAGGTCCGCTCCATGGCAGCAGGCCTAAAGTCCTGCGCGCCCTGAAGGCCACCCTCCATCACAACCTGAGCAGATACCTCCCGAGCATTTCCTTCAATTCATCCAACACTTCTTTGCGATCCTTAGCGGTCGGCTGGCTGTAGGCGTATGCGATCAGGCGGTCCCCGACCTCGGCTGCGATACGAATTTTCAGCTGTAGCTGGCGGCCGGGCTTGATGCCGAATTTCTTGACCAGAAGGTCTTGCAGAATCCCGCCGGGACCGGTCTTCGGGTCGGATTGATTCTCTCGGGTCTGCGGGCTGATGTGGCGGCCCAGGGCCAGTTCCCTGAAGTGGGGTCGCGTGTCGAGGAAGCCGACATATGCGTCCAAGATCCGATCCAAAGACTTGCGCGGTGAGAACAATAACTGCCTTGCGTGAATTGTTTGCTCGATTTGTTGGCGGAATTCGGTTAGCTCGCGAACGGCGATAGCGTCGTAGATCTCCTGCTTGTCGCTGTAAAAACGGTAGAGGGCACCGACCGATAGTCCGGCGGCTTCGGCGATTCGGCTTGTGGTGACCTGTTCAAAGGGAACGCTGCCCAGCACTGAGGATGCAGCGTCGAGGATCGCTTTGACGGTCTCGCTGCTGCGGACCTGCAGGGGCGCGCGTCGAGTAGATGCCGAAGGGGCGGTCATAGGCGGTTTCTCTAGTCTACCGTCAAACGCGAATCCGAGTTCGCATTCGTGTATTCTAAGTTTATGCCTATTCCGGTTTCCCAAATGTGGACGGTTGCGACCTACGTGCTTTGGCAGAAGATGAAGGGCCGCAAGCAGTATCCGCTCGTCCTCATGCTGGAACCGTTGTATCGCTGCAACCTAGCCTGCGCGGGGTGCGGCAAGATTCAATATCCGGGGCATGTGCTGAAGCAGAACTTGACGCCGGAAGAATGCTTCAACGCGGTGGACGAAACCGGGGTTCCAACAGTCGCAATTCCTGGTGGGGAACCGCTGATGCATCCGCAGATCGCGGAGATCGTCGCGGGTTTGGTGGAGCGCAAGAAGTACGTTTACATGTGCACCAACGCGCTTCTATTGAAGGAAAAACTGCACCTGTTCAAGCCGAGCAAGTATCTGACGTTCTCGGTCCACATGGATGGCGATAAGGATCACCACGATTTTTCAGTTTGCAAAGAAGGCGGCTATGAAATCGCTCTGGAAGCAATTCGTAAGGCTGTGAAGCACGGTTTCCGCGTGACTACCAACACGACTCTCTTCGACGGGATCGACTCCAAGTCAGTCCGTCAATTCTTCACCGACATGATGGACGTCGGCGTCGAGGGGATGATGGTCTCGCCGGGCTATTCGTACGATAAGGCTCCAGACCAGCAGCACTTTACGGGACGCGAGCGGAATCAGACTCTGTTCCGGAAGCTGCTATCCAATCGCGACCCGAAATGGCGCTTCAATATGTCGGCGCTGTTTCTGGAATTTCTGATGGGCAAGCGCAACCTGGAATGCACGCCGTGGGGCATGCCGGCGTACAGCATTTTCGGTTGGCAGAAGCCTTGCTATCTGCAACAGGACGGCTACGCGGATACGTATCAGGAATTGTTGGACGCTACCGATTGGAGCAAGTACGGTTACGAGTCTGGCAACGCGAAGTGCGAGAATTGCATGCTGCATTCCGGCTACGAGTCAACTGCGGTCCACTACACGTTCACCATTCCAGGCATCATCGCAACCGTGAAGTCGATGCTGTCTCCGCTGTATCGGGATGATGAGGCGCTGAAGATGTTGGATGCAGAGAAGCCGGTGTCGCCGCTGGTGCAGATCGATCTAGCGTCGCTGGGCCATACGGAAACGCTGCAAGGTACGGCTCGGGCGGGGAAGTCGCTGGCCGAGGGTGTGGAGCAAGCCTTCGACTATCGCGGCGACGTGACGATCAAGCTAAAGTCCGGCAATCAGGTGGAAGGCTACGTGTACGATCGCCAGGGTTCGCCCGATTCCGGCACCGCCAAATTGCGCATCATGTTGAAGAATGCTGGGCCTGATACGGAAAGCCGCAAGATTACGGTCGAACAGATGGAGATCGAGGAACTGACGTTCAGCGGCCGCGATATGGCGGATGGGCGCAGCTTCGAAGCCTGGGTGAAGAAGTACGCCGAAAAGAAGGCCGCCGGCG
>JBDTUY010000180.1:0-9153 GCA_040007495.1 Acidobacteriota bacterium
AATCGCACGCGTTACATTTTCTCCTTCAATTTGCGCGACCGTGCGGAGCCCTTCTACTCTTTGTTGCAAGGCGGCATCGATATTGTCCAGCAATCGATGGCGCAGCGTGAGCCAAATCCCGGACGCGAATAGAACCAGGCCGGCCAACAGTACAACGGCATACCAGACCGTCAATCTGGAGCGAATGGATAGCTGTCGCATACGGCTACGGCTCGACCCTGACAACATAGCCCACGCCTCGAAGAGTGTGGAGCAATCGGGGTTCGCCATCCGTTTCAATTTTCGATCTAAGCAGACGCATGAAGACGGTCACCGTATTCAACTCGATATCCCCAGACCCGCCCCAGACAGTCTGCAATAGCGCATCATAGGTAACTACGCGCGGTGTCTCACGCATCAGCAGTTCGAGAATCGCATACTCCTTTCGCGTCAGAACAATTCGCCTGCCTGCTCGTGCGACATCCCGGGTCCCTTGATGCATCGTCAAATCCGCGACCTGCAGCAGCACCGTGCGTGGCGCAGGTCCTCGACGCCCCAAAGCTCGGACGCGCGCCAGAAGTACTTCCAGTGAGAACGGCTTAACCAAATAATCATCGGCACCAAGGTCCAGTCCCTGAATCACGTCTGAAACTGCGTCCCGCGCAGTCACCATTAAAACCGGAATTCGGCTACCTGTATTCCGCAGGCGTCGAAGTACAGTCCAACCATCCATACCAGGTAACATCGCATCCAACAAAAGGACGTCGAACGATTCGCTAAGGGCCAAACTCAATCCATCCAGTCCGGTTTTCGCGACAGTAGTGGCGTGGCCTTCCTCGACCAAGGCCCGCTTCAGCAGCCCCGCCATCTGCGGTTCGTCCTCTATGACTAACACTTTGAATCCCATTTAGACGATCTCGCGCGCCGAACTTCGCAGTCTCGTATACGAGTGTAAAGCAATGTTATTTATGACGCCTTTCATGCAATCTTCAGTATTGTCGGTTCTACTATGAAGTGGTGTCCTCTCCCCTCTGCCGATTGATATTGATTGTAGTCCTGGTGGCCGGCGCATCGGCCTTCGGACAAGCACCTCCCGCGAGCTCGAACGTGGCTGGCAACGTGTCGATCGATTTAAAGGAAGCCGTTCGCCGGGCGCAAGTCTATAGCCAACAATTCCTTTCCGGAACCGTCGGGGTAGCGGCTGCGCAGGAACTTCGGAAGCAGGCGAAGTCTGCCTTGTTGCCATCTGCAAGTCTGCTGAGTCAGTATGCGCTCACGCAGCCCAACGGGTCGGACGCGGGGGTCTTTGTCGCCAACAACGGCACCCACGAATATATTGAACAAGCGACCGTCCACTCCGATATTTTCTCGGTAACGCGACGTGCGGAGTATCGAAAGTCAATCGCCGCTGAGGCGACCGCACGCGCGCGGGTCGACATCGCGGCACGTGGGATTGTGGTTGCCGTGGCGCAGAACTACTACGCTCTATTGCTGGCACAACGCCGGTTGGTGAACGCCCGCAATAGTTTGGTTGAAGCCCAGCGCTTTGAGACACTGACGCAAAATCAGGAACGCGGGGGCGAGGTCGCTCGCGCCGACGTGGTCAAAGCACAACTCCAGCGCGAACAGCGGGAAAGAGATACGTTGGAGGCCGAGGTAAGCATTGAGAAGGCGAAAATCGGACTGGCTGTTTTGGTCTTCCAAGACATCGACCAAGCCTTCAGCGTATTGGATGATCTGAAAGCGGACCTCCCGTTGCCGGAAGGGGCGCAGGAAGGCATGCGTGCTCTCGTGGAGGTCAACAGCCCGGATATCCGGGCCGCGGAAGGGACGGTCACCGAGGCCCAGCATGGCGTGCAGTCGGCCAGGGGAGAATTGTTCCCGGTTCTCTCGCTGGATGTATTTTACGGCCTGGATTCGAATGTCGTCGGGATTCACAACTCGTCCGGTCAACTGAATATCGGTACCGCCGTTGTAGCCTCTATTACTCTGCCGGTCTGGAACTGGGGAGCCACCCGCAGCCGGATTCGTTCCGCGGAGTTACAGAGACAACAAGCGGAGATCGATCTGAAACAAACTCGGCGCGATGTTCGCGCAACGCTGGAATCGCTAGCCCTAGAGGTGCGAGTCGCTCAGACACAGATCGGATCGTTACAGAAATCAATGGATACTGCGAGTGAAAATCTGCGGTTGACGAATCTTCGCTACCAAGGCGGAGAGGCGCTGGCGTTAGAGGTTGTGGACGCACAAAACACCGCAGCGCTGGCTAGAGACGCGTACGATACGGGTCTGTCACGCTACCGCATAGCAGTGGTCAATCTACAAACGCTGACGGGGACTTTCTAATTCTTATGACGCGCCAAATATCCATCGGCCTGCTGTGCCTGCTTGTGAGTGGGTGTGCGAAGAAGGAAGCGGAAGCTACAAAAGAGGAGGTGGAAGAGCCGCGCCCGGTTCAGGTAGAGGGCGTTGCGAAGGGTTCGATTCAGAACATCATTGCCGTCGACGGTGTTTTGCGAGCTTTGGACCAGTCGGCCGTTACCGCAAAGATCAGTGCTCCGGTCAAGCGGTTTCTGGTCAACAAGGGTGATCATGTCCGGGCCGGGCAATTGATCGCTGTCCTTGAAAGCGCGGACCTTTCCGCTTTCGTTGCGGACGCTAAGGGTGCCTACGATCAGACCGTAGCGGCGCTCCGTACGGTTTCGGCGTCATCGGTTGTGGAGGAGATGGGCAAGGCGCAATCCGATGTCGACGCCGCGCGTCAAACTCTGGACGCTGCGCAGAAATTGGTCGATAGCCGTCAGCAAATGTTCCGCGAAGGAGCCCTGGCTCGACGGTTGGTGGATGAAGCGTCGGTTGCGCAGGCGCAGGCGAAGAGTCAGTACGATACGGCGCAAAAGCATCTGGAGTCGTTCAGCAATGTTGCACGACAGGAATCGATCAATGCGGCAGCAGGCCAACGCGATTCGGCCAAAGGAAAACTGGATGCTGCGCAAGTCCAACTTTCCTACGCAGAGGTTCATAGTCCGATCGCAGGCGTCGTGGCCGAGCGACCGGTGTTCGCCGGAGAAATGGCGACTGTGGGAACGCCATTAATGACCATCATGGATGTGTCGCGCGTGATTGCGCGCGTGAACGTGCCGCAGTCGCAAGCAAAGAACGTACAAATAGGACAATCGGCACGCGTAGTGGCGACGGATGGATCAGCCGAAGTGGATGGCAAAATCACCGTCATCAGCCCATCTGTCGACCCGCAGAGTACGACCGTAGAAGTGTGGGTAGAAGCTCCGAATCCTGGCGAGAAACTGCGACCGGGCGGAACGGTGCACGTGGCCATCGTCGCAGGCACCATTCAGAACGCAATCCTGGTTCCGCCGAGCGCTTTGTATCAGTACAAGGAGGGCGGATCGGCAGTGCTGGTGGTGGGTCCGGATTCTAAGGCCCACGCTCATAAGGTCGAAGTTGGAGTTCGTGGGGCGGATAAGGTTCAGATCATTCCCGCAAAGGGGGATGACATCGGGCCGGGCACGGCGATTGTTATCGAAGGCGGTTTGGGGTTGGATGATGGCGCGAAGGTCAAGATCGAAGTCCCTGAGAATGGAGACGAGGACGATGAAGACAATGCCGATGAAGCCAAGGGCAAGGGCGCTACCGACTCCAAGGATGCGAAGGCCGGGGGCAAGAAATAATGGCCGAAGGAACCCCGCCTGTCAGTCCGCCAACAGTGCAATCCGAACCTGATCAAGATATCGGGCACTGGAGTATACGTCACGGCAAGCCGTTGATCTTCGTCATCTTGACGTTGATCGGGGTCGGCGTCTATTTGGCGGCCAGCATCCCGGTCGCCGTTTTCCCCGCAACGGATTTTCCGCGCATCGTGGTCGGAGCCGACAATGGCGTCGTCCCCATCGACCAGATGTTTGTCACGGTCACGCGACCGCTGGAACAGGCGGTTAACGGCGTACAGGGTCTGGAACGCGTGCAGTCCACCACCAGCCGGGGGTCGGCGGAGATCAACCTGTTTTTCAACTGGAACGTCGACATGTTCCGCACCTTGCAATTAGTGGATGCGGCGCTCGCGAGCGCACAGGCGAGCCTACCGCCAACTACGAGGCTCGTCACACAACGCCTGACGTTTGCCGCCTTCCCAGTCCTGGGTTATAGCCTTACGTCTCCCACGCGTCCGCAGACCGAATTGTGGGAACTTGCAACCTACGAGATGAAACCTCGCCTCAATCGGCTCAACGGGGTTTCAACGGTGGTGGTGCAAGGCGGACAGGAGCCGGAATTTGAAGTTCGCATAGACCCGGCGAAACTGCTACAAGCGCAAGTCACGGTGCCCGATATTCTGGAGGCCCTTCGCCGCAGCAACATGATCGACTCACCCGGCTTAATTGAGAGTGACCACTCCTTGGTCCTCAGCTTGGTAAGTGGACTGGCGAAGACTCCGGAAGAGATCGCACAGATCGCAGTGAAGACCACGTCCAGCGGACTCCCTGTGCGGATCGCCGATATAGCCGATGTGGTGAATTCCGTGCGCCCCGTGTATACGATGGTCACGGCGAACGGGAAGCCCGCGGTGTTGCTGAACATCAACCGGCAGCTTGACGGGAATACGGTAACGGTCGCCGACGAAGTCCATCAGGAGATTGCAGACATCCAGAAAACGCTGCCCTCCGACGTGCATCTGGAACCGTTCTACGATCAGTCCGTAATCGTGAACGATTCCATCCGCAGCGTGCGTGATGCGATCCTGATCGGCCTCGCGTTGGCATCGATCATCATGGTGTTGTTCCTGCGCGATTGGGGCACGTCGTTGGTCGCGGGCCTTGTGATCCCGGCAACGGTCGCCATTACGTTTATCGCTCTGCGGGTCATGGGAGAGAGCTTCGACCTGATGACCTTGGGAGGATTGGCGGCAGCGGTCGGGCTTGTGATCGACGATGCGATCGTCGTGGTGGAAAACATCGTGATGCATCGCGATTCGGGACAAGGGCGGTCGGAATCCGTGCGCAGTGCGCTCAAGGAAATCACTAAGCCGCTGATCGGTTCCACAATCACTCCGATTGTGGTCTTCATCCCGCTCATTTCGATTACCGGTGTGACTGGCGTTTTCTTTCGCGCGCTGGCGGTCACGGTCGGCGTGGCGCTGCTGACTTCCCTGCTGCTGGCCTTGACCTGGACACCCACACTTAGCCATTACCTGATCCGCCGTAAGGACGGCGCTTTCAAGAAGCATCATGACGACCGAGCAGGCTTCCTGGGTGGCGTCGTCCGCGGGTATGAGAGTGTGCTTCGCACCACAGTCGCTCACGGATTCCTGTTCGCCTTGTTTGTCGTCGCAGCCATTTCGGGCTCGGCCTATTGCTACTCCTTGCTCGGCACCGATCTGCTTCCATCGATTGACGAGGGCGGTTTTATTCTCGATTACCTGAGCCCAGCGGGGTCCTCGCTCACCGAGACCAATAAGATGCTGCTGAAGGTCGAAGAAATTCTGAGTAAGACTCCAGAAGTCGAGAACACCTCGCGGCGCACGGGACTGCAACTGGGTCTAGCACAGGTGACCGAGGCCAATCGCGGCGACTTCACAGTGAAATTGAAGGCGAATCGCAAACGCACGGTGGATCAGGTCATCTCTGAAATTCGCGAGAAGGTCAATGACGAACTGCCTGGTCTGGACGTCGAGTTTCCTCTGCTCTTGTCCGACATGATTGGCGACTTGACAAGTTCTCCTGAACCGGTCGAGGTAAAGCTGTTTTCGCAAGACCAGAACGTGCTTAACCAATGGGCGCCTCGTGTGGCCGATGAGATCAAGAAGGTCAAAGGTATCGTCGATGTCATGGACGGGATCGAGAATACGATCAGCGGTCCGGCCCTTACATTCCAGGTTGACTCGGCGGCGGCCGCCCGCGCGGGTTTTTCAGTAGAACAGGTCGAGCTCGACATTAGCGCACTGCTGCAGGGCGAACCCGCGCCAACACCGGTGATCCTGAAAGATCGGCCTTACACGGTTCGCGTGCGCTATCCGGAGGCGTCGCGGGCGAACGTCAACGCCATACGAGATACAATGTTGATCAGTTCCACCGGCAAGACGGCGACGCTCGGGTCGTTGGCGAAGATCATCGAATCGCCAAGCCAGAACGAGATTCGCCGTGAGAATCTACAGCGTGATGTGGTGGTTACAGCCAGGCTGGAAGGCGTTAGCCTTGGAGACGGAATGGCTGAGATACAAAAGCTGATGGCAAAGCTCGGCCTGCCACCTACCATTCGCGTCGAATACGGAGGTCTCTATCTCGAACAGCAGCGTTCCTTCCGGGATTTGGTGCTGGTTCTATCTCTGGCCATCATTCTGGTCTTCGTAGTGCTCCTATTTGAATTCGGCAACTTCGCAGCCCCTGTATCGATTCTGGCCTCCGCGCTACTATCTACTTCCGGCGTATTTCTTGCCCTGCTGATCTCCGGCAAGACATTCAATATCGCTTCTTTCATGGGACTGATTATGGTCGTCGGGATTGTGGCAAAGAACGGCATCTTATTGTTGGATGCCGAGCAGCGCTACCGCGCAGCGGGATCATCGGCCTTCGATGCGATGATTCTGGCCGGAGAACGTCGCCTTCGTCCGATTCTTATGACTGCGCTGGCAACGGTCGCCGGCATGGTCCCTTTGGCGCTCGCATTGGGCGCCGGATCGGAGATGTTGCAGCCTTTGGCAATCGCCGTAACAGGAGGCGTGATCGCTTCCTTACTTTTTTCGTTGATCGTGACACCAGCAGTACACTACTTCATGGCCAGCGGCAAGCATGCGCCTGTCACACTACCGTGAACTCTGAAGCTTGAGAGCCCAGTTTTGCAACCGTACCAAGGAGGTACTTGAAATGAAGCGTTACTTTTTGACCGCGCTCGCTCTGCTCACGTTGGCCGGATTGGCCATCGCCGCCGCACCGGGATATAAGGTCCTCAGTAAATTGAAAATCGGCGGCGCGGGTGGTTGGGACTATGTGTTCGTCGATAGCGACGCACAGCGGCTGTACGTGTCGCACACCAATCAGGTGGAAGTGGTCGACATGAAGACCATGATGTTGACCGGCAAGATTGAGAACACTACTGGTGTTCATGGAATCGCCATCGCCCCAGATCTGAACCGCGGCTACACCAGCAACGGTCGCGACAACAGCGTAACGATTTTCGATACCAAGACGCTGGCGACTATTAGTAAGACTCCGGTCGGCATGAACCCGGACTCGATCATCTATGAGCCATCCAGCAAACGCGTCTACACCTTCAATGGCCGCAGCGCTGACGCTACGGCGATCGATGCGAAGACCGGCATGGTAGTTGGAACGGTCCCGCTGGGGCAGAAACCGGAGTTTTCACAAACCGATGGCAAGGGCAAAATCTGGGTAAACCTGGAGCCGACGCACGAAATCGTTGAGATCGACGCCGCAAAGGCTACGATCAACAAGAAGTACTCGATTGAGCCCTGCGAAGAGCCGAGTGGTCTGGCGCGCGACCCGAAGTCCGGGAGTCTATTCTCCGTCTGCGGCAATAAGATGATGATCGTCTCAGATCCAGCCACTGGCAAAGTGCTTGCGAATCTGGTCATCGGCGCGGGTGCCGATGGTGTGGCGTTCGATAACGGAATGGCGTTCTCATCTAATGGCGGCGACGGCACGATTACGGTGGTTGGCCAGGAGGGCGGCAAATGGACCATACTCGAAACCGCCCAGTCGCAGCGCACGGGCCGGACCATCGGTGTTGATCCGAAGACGCATCATCTGTTCATCCCCGCGGCGGAATCGACCCCTGGCGTGATGAAGGATGGCAAGCAGGGCCGCCCGCAAGTGACGCCTGATTCGTTCACCATCTTTGTGGTTGGCAAGTAGAAGCTGGTAAGTAGAACAGATGAGGGCAGGGCGAACCAGTCACCTGCCCTTATCTGTCTGGGTTCTGACTTCCCAGGCGATGCGCGATAGCAGCCACAATCTCAAAGGATCGCAATCGCGCCGCTTGATCGTATACGTCAGTCGTGATCATCACTTCGTCGGCCTGTGTGTCCTCCAGAAACCGAGCAAGCTTTCGCTCCACGGTCTCCGGGCCTCCCACAATTGCGACTCCTAGCTTAGATTCAACCACCGCGCGTTCTTCCGGCGACCAGAGTCCTTCCAGCGTCTCAATCGGCGGTGGGGTGAAGGTCGGCTCTCCTCTGATTAGTTTCAAGAAGCGGAGCTTAGGCGACGTCGCCAGTAGATTCGCCTCAGCGTCAGTCTCCGCCGCGATGATTGGCACACCGACTATCGAATAAGGCTTATCCAGATACTGGGATGCCTCAAAATCCCGACGGTAGATCTGCAGAGCCTCTAACAGAAGTTCGGGTGCAAAGTGGCTGGCGAAAGCAAAGGGAAGTCCCATCTGCGCGGCTAGTTGAGCACTGTACGTACTCGACCCTAAGAGCCATACTGGAACATTCGTCCCGGCACCCGGCACTGAGCGCAATCGCTGACCAGGACGCTCCGGTTCCAGATACGCGAGCAGTTCCACAACTTGACGAGGGAAGTCCTCCACCGAGTTATTCAAACCTCGGCGAAGAGCATGCGCCACTAGACCATCGCCTCCTGGTGCTCGTCCGACGCCCAGGTCGATGCGACCTGGATACAGAGTTTCCAGGGTCCCGAACTGTTCGGCAATCATCAATGCGGCGTGATTCGGGAGCATGATGCCACCCGACCCGACGCGAATCCGCGATGTCCCGCCCGCAACATGACCGATCAGAATAGAGGTCGCCGCGCTTGCCACGCCCGGCATGTTGTGGTGTTCTGCCAGCCAGAACCGCGTGAACCCAAGCGCTTCCACATGCCGCGCCAAAGCAAGTGTGTTCTGGAACGCTTCCGCTATCGTACCCCCTGCACGAACCGACGCAAGGTCCAGCACCGAAAATCGAACAGTACTATTCATGTCTGATCACAACCTCTGCAACCGGACGGCCAATCTCAGAACCCGTCGGCACTCCTTCATGCACGTGCAGTATGGCGCAGTCGGAAAAGAAGCTTGCCAGTTCGCCAGGTTGCAGACTGAACTTGGACGAGCGATCAGGAATCGCCAAATGGACGATCACGATCGCGATGCCACCCGGCGCAAGCCCTCGCTTGATCTCGTCAAACAGATCGCGCTGCAGGT
>JBDTUY010000181.1:0-9108 GCA_040007495.1 Acidobacteriota bacterium
TCGCAGACCAACGGATTGCATGCATTCCGGACGGCGGAGCTTGGCGACGTATGACAGAATCTCCGGAAGTCCTCAGCAACAAGAAAGAAGCTGCAGTCCTGGCTCTGCTGACCTCGCGTACCGTCGAGGAAGCCGCCAAAACAGCCGATGTGCCCGCGCGTACGCTGTATCGCTGGATGAAGGAGCCACAGTTCGATGCGGCTTTTCGTGATGCTAAACGGTCGGCGTTCGCCCAATCTGTGGCTAGGCTTCACCAGATGTCCGGCGCGGCAGTTTCGACGCTAGGCAAGATCATGGTCGATCAGAGCGTTCCTGCTGCTACAAGGCTCCGCGCTGCAGATAGCATTCTGAACCATACGGCGAAGGCCATCGAGATTGAAGACGTGGAAGCTCGGGTGGCAGCGTTGGAAGCGACCGCGAAGGGCACCGAGGAGCAATGATTCGTCGCATCGAACGTAGGTTGAGCCAGCTGGAACACCAAACACAAGCCGCCGCGAAAGCGTCCATCAGGGTAGTCAGCCGGTGCGTTGTAGGTAGGGCGAATCTAGCGACATCGAAGTGCTGGCGAACGCGCTGCAACAATGGCGCTCTGATTGAACTGGTCCAGTTGGATGGCGGTATGGAAGGGCTCAGCCAGAATGAATTGGACCGTTTTGTCGCAAGCTTCCCGATTGAGGTCGTATGATCACCCGAAATTTAGCTCGACGTTTGGAAAACCTGGAGACCCAGTTTGTGCCTCCAGAACCGAAGAAGTTCATCCGGGTTCTTGCTGTGACGTCAGAAGGCGAGATAACGGACACGCTGACGTTTGAGATCGCCCAAGGCGGTGTTCAGAGTCGTCCGCGCTGGCGTGAGAATCGACGACCGTTCGCTAACAGACGCTAACTATGAAAACTATCCTCAGGCGTTTGGCCAAAATCGAAAATGCGCGCGCTGTGCGCGAGCGCACGCACGGACGCATCAATCCCGCAGCGCTATTGCGTGAACGCCGCAAACGTCGCCTGTTGGCCGCTGGCATGCCTTATACGGAGCCAGCCCGAATAGGGCGATTCAATGCTGATGGTAGTCTACGAACCATCGCCGAAATCCTGCGTTTGTGCCGCCAGCGGCAATTAGAAGCGGCCTCGCAACAATAATCGCGAATTTGCTGCAAGATTCGTTGATGTTCTGCAAAACCCGATCTATGCTCTGACACATGCTGGTAGTTGGATATGTACGGGTATCAACAGATAGGCAGGCGGAGCAGGGCGTATCACTTGAAGCGCAGGAAGCCAAAGTGCGCGCTATGGCCACGGTGCAGGGCGCTGAACTGCTCGAAGTAATCGTGGACGGCGGCGAGTCGGCCAAAAGCCTCAACAGGCCAGGATTGCAACGCTTGATGGGCATGGTGAACGCCGGGAAGGTCCAGGCCATTATCGTCGCCAAGCTGGATCGGCTGACTCGCAGCGTTAAGGACCTTTGCGGGTTGCTGGAGTTGCTCGAAAAGCGCAAGGTCGCGTTGATCTCGGTCGCGGAATCGCTCGATACGGGGTCCGCAGCTGGCAGGCTGGTGATCACCATCATGGGCGCTGTCAGCCAATGGGAACGTGAAGCCATCGGCGAACGCACCCGCGACGCCCTACGGCACAAACAGACCAAGGGCGAACGGGTGGGGAACATTCGGTATGGCTACAAACTGATTCCCGAGACCAAGCTGCTGGAGCCCGATCCTCGGGAACAGGACGCGGTCGAGCAAATCCGCAGACTGCGCATGGCAGGTGCCACGCTTCGGGGTATCGCGGTCCAGTTGAACGCCACGGGCTACCGTACGCGGCGCGGTACCGCGTGGCGGCTGGAATCGGTTGCCCGGGTCATCAACCAAGCTGCCTCCCAGGCCGCTTAGCCCCTACTCAACAACCACACTATCTACTCCCGAATCGGAAACGTTTCCGTCGGCAGTTTATCCCGTTGCTGGGGTTCGCATTCAATAGCCCTTGGGCCCTGCCGCCGAGCGTGGGTTCACGGCGGGGCCTGCCAACGCCCCGCCGAGTTATACCGCCCTCGCTCACTTATCTGTCTTTAAAGTGACGCGACGGTGCGGTCGCGTCACGATTAAAATCGTCAGGCGGGAACAATAACTTCCTAAAACCCGACTCCCGGACGGTTATTGCTTCATCTGCTCACCAATAGGATCAAATGCACTACGGCGAGGTTGCGATATTTCGCTGCTACAGGTGCCCGTCGCGAAGAGAGACAATATCTCTCCTGCTTCAGCTGGCCTCTGATGGGGGAGTAGCTCAAAGTTTCCTCGCTCAGTTCGTAAGTGAGGATCATGGCCCAGACATTTCACTTTCCAGGACAAGACTCTCGTGCATTACCGGCTCGGCGCGTTTAATGGGGGGCAGGCTTCGGAGCGTCCGGCCCACCGATGAGACGCATGATGAGGATGGCGATCGTCCCGGTGGCGATCAACATGCCCGCACTAGCAAGGAACGGGTTCAGGCCCAGCGGCGCAAATTGAAGGGCCGGGATGAACTCACCGAACCAGATACGTTCGAGGAACGGCAGGCCCACTCCGACCAGCGCCAGAACCAGTGCCTGCCCCTTCCATCCGAACCGGCGGCGTCCGATCATGAACAGCACCAACACCAGAGCATTCCCGCTGATCCAAAAGGTTAAGAAACTCAACGGCGACCTTGAGAAAAACATGAGCGGATCCGGCTTTCCCGCAATCCTGCTTTGCCACCAGCCCAGATCACGTCCGATCCACCACCTGGCCGTCATGCTCAGCCCCCAAACCAGTCCGCCGGTGAAAGCGCCGGCCCGCTTCGCGATAAGGCGCTGCGGCATGAAGGCCCGCGAAAAATACACGGCAGACATCTGTGCGCTGATAGCGAGACCAAAAGCGAAGATCCAAAAAGGTTTAGGGTATGGTGCGACCCTCGAGTCCACTATGGCCCCCTGAATGTTTTGGTGCGACTGCAAAACCACCGCGGCCATGCCATAAAGGAACAGAAACGCAATCACGGAGCCCGCCGCGAATCCACCGCGGTTTCGCCACCACGAGAGCACGAGTGCCTCCCGGAGAGTCGCCTCCCGGGCGTGGATCGTTCGTTGCTCCAGATGCCGTTGGAGATCGTCCGCGAGAGACTCCGCCGAGCTGTACCTGCGTTCCGGTTCTTTTCGAAGCGCCATCAGAAGGATGGCGTCCAGGTCGCCCCGCAGGCGCTTGCTGAGGCGCTTGGGATCTCCTTCCCTGGCGGCGCTGACTTGTTCGGGCGTGACCTGATTCGCGTCGGAAGTGCGTGCCGATGTCGTGACGACCTCACTGGGGCGGGCCGGCTCGACCTCCGCGATGACCCGTCCGATCTCATGCATGGCGGCACTCCAAAGTCGATAGGGGCGATGTCCGGTCAGCAACTCGTAGAGAACCACGCCAAGCGAATAGACGTCGGACTGCGTGGTGATGGCGGTGCCGGTCACCTGTTCGGGGCTCGCGTACTCCGGGGTCATCATTCTCGCCATCGTAATCGTCTCGGCGGCTATTCCGGCCACGTTGCTGGATACCACCTTGGCGATGCCGAAGTCGAGAAGCTTCACGACGCCGTCTTTGGTGACGAAGATGTTGCCCGGTTTCAGATCTCGGTGGACAACCAGATGCCGGTGAGCGTAGCCGACCGCATCCATCACGCCGCGAAACAATTCCACGCGCTGGCTGATATTGAGCTTATGCTCGTCGCACCAGCGGTGGATGGGTTGCCCATCCACAAGCTCCATGACGAAGTACGGCCAGCCCTCCTCCGTCACGCCCGCATCCAGCAGCTTGGCGATATTCGGATGGTCCAGCGACGCGAGGATTTCGCGCTCCTGCCGGAAACGGGAGATCACCTGCGGAGAAACGAAGGGCGGCAAAATCAGTTTAATCGCGGCCTGGCGGTGGAACATTTCGTCGGAACGCTCGGCCAGATAGACGGAACCCATGCCTCCTCGCCCGATTTCGCGGATCAGCGTGTAGCCACTGAGATTGCGGCCCTCCAGCTTCGGAGGCTCGAACCCGGCAGACGGTTTGGCAGCGCCCAAAGCTGGCCGCTCCATCCAGGATGGAATGTTGTCGTGCGCGAGGAGCAGCCGCTCAACCTCGGCGCGAATTTCCCGGTCTTCCTGGCATTCTCGATGGATGCACTCTTCCCTGGCGGAACCGCTCAGAGGCAGTACTTGCTCGTAGATACTTCGGACTCGACCAAGCTTTTGAGGCGTCATGGCTCGTGCCCTCCCGGTAAGCTTAGCGTGACGCCCGTGCAAAATAGCTCACAATTGAGTGTAGTGAACATGCAAAATGGTGGCGGCACGCATGAGATAACCGGCCTGCTGGACCGATGGCGGCTCGGCGACGTGGAGGCCGCCAACCGGCTCGTTGAATTGGTCTACGACGATTTGCATCGGATCGCTGAGCGTGCAATGCGCCGCGAGCACGGCGAGCATACATTGCAAACCACCGCCGTCCTGCACGAAGCGTATCTACGGATCTTTCGTTCCGAACCGATCGAGTGGAATGATCGCGCCCATTTCTACGCGGTCGCCGCGCAGCAGCTGCGGCGCGTGTTGCTGGACCATGCCCGGCGCGCCCACAGTGAGAAACGAGGAGGCGGCATCGTCAAGCTTTCGCTGGGGGATTCCGACGCCCCTGCCGTGAACGTGGATGAGCGGCTCTTGGCTCTGGATGAAGCGCTCGCTCGACTGGAGGGTCTCGATCCACGTGCCGCGAAAGTGGTTGAGCTGCGCTTTTTCGGCGGGCTGACCGAAGCGGATTCGGCGGAAGTGCTTGGAATCTCGATCGCGACACTGAAACGGGATTGGGATTTCGCCAAGACGTGGCTTGCCTCGCAACTTGCTTGATCCTTGCTGGCATCCGAACTTAAATCTCTTATATGTCTCCAGCGTGACGCGACCGGGCGGTGGCGTCACAGTTCAGCAAGCACGTAGGAACCACAACTTCTAACATCGCCCGCCGGTGCGCAAGGCGTATATGACGCTGTACGGGGCAGTAGAGCGTGGCTTCCCTAAGCAAAGCACGTGTCGTTTAGGCGGCTTTGATGGAGGATGCCGTCAGCAATGCGTCCAACAGCAGATCATCGGTGGCGAAGGCCGGGTATTGGGCGACGTCATTGTCTACCAATTTTTCAGCCAGCGCACGCACGTAGGACGCTAAGCGATTTTCCTGCTGTGCAAGGCAACCAGGCATGTAGTAATGCCGCATCATCCATGCCATAGCCGCC
This sequence comes from Acidobacteriota bacterium, assembly GCA_040007495.1. Lineage (GTDB taxonomy): Bacteria > Acidobacteriota > Terriglobia > Bryobacterales > Bryobacteraceae > Palsa-187. The sequence continues at coordinate 5,256 of JBDTUY010000181.1, forward strand.
GTAAAGTCTCGGGCCTCCGGAGTGGCGCGGTTGAATTCTTCCGCGCTGTGCCATGTCGCGTAATGTTCCAGCTGACTGTTCCCCAGTGCGAGTAACGGCTTCTCAAAGAATACCGCTTGCATTCCCAACGACGAACTGACACAGGCCACCGCGTCGACATGGTGCAGCAGGGTCTGGCCCACATGATGCAAACCTTCGCGAGCACCGGGGGCAAAAATCACGTTCGGATACTCGCGGCCTATGTACTCGCGGGTCTGTGGGTCGATCACATCACCCAGCCAGATCGCCGTCGGATGTTCGCTCACAATGATTGCCGTATCCGGCGACACCCGCTGGGCCACGTCCAACAAGTAGGAACCCTGCCGGTCATAACTGCAGTGCAGGTCGAAGCCAAACTCGCCCGCGAATTGCAAAGGAAGCAGCATCAGCCTTCGGAAATTGGCCCGCGCCTCCATCTCCATTTGGAAAAATGGCGAGCCGTTCAAAACTCGACGCCTGAACTCCGCTTGCAGGTTGCCAAGCAACTGCCGATCCTCTGATGTAGCCTCCAATGCGAGCAATTCCGCCGCTCGCGTATGGATGATAGAGTTGGCAAACAGACCCGAGGGGTCGAGGAAAAATACATGCGGCAAAGGATCGCGGGAAAATAATCCGCCGTCGACGTGGAGGATGGTAGCTCCTGGAAATACTAACTTCAAATAAGGTGCCGGGCTGATCGTTATGATTACATCCGGTCGATAATCGAACACGACGGATGCATAGAGGTCCGCCATTTTTCTTAGGAGTTGGGCATCCTGAGCGGCCTGCAAAACACGAATCGTATCGATGGATGACAGCGGGACCGCTTCACGCAACTCTCGTTCGGAGATCGCATAAAGTTTGGAGGCGTGGATGCCGTGATGATCGGCAGCCCTTTGAGCCAGCGCCGGATTCGTCAGAAAGCGGACCTCCCAAGCGGAGTGTGAAAGACGACCGCGAGTGGTCAGACAATCGCCCAACCCGATAAAGAAGTCCAGCAGCGCGGCGTAGTGGTGAGGTCGCCCGTGGAACAGTAAAGGCTCAACGTGAAATAGTACGCGCATACGAGCTTAAAATTCGCCGGCTCCAGCGAGAATCGATTCGGGCGCCTTGTTGAGAGCGATATCGATCGTGATGGACGCTTCTTTCCGAACCACAGCCATGGCGGCGTTCAGAACAGCTGCTTCGATCTTACGCGGAATCACGACCACGCCTTCAGCGTCGGCAAATATTAGATCGCCCGGTCGCACGGAAACACCGTCGATCTGGATGGGGGCGTTCCAGCTCTCGACCGTTGCTCGGCGTCGAACATCGCTGCAACTGGACCCTCGTGCGAAAACCGGAAAGCCAAGTTCGGATACCCGTGTACTATCCCGCGTAACCCCGCAAATGATCGCACCCACTGCACCGGATCTTTGCGCCAGGCGGGCGTTCAAGTCCCCGAAATAGGCGAACTCGGAGATCTCATTTTCGACAACAATGACGTCGCCCGGGATCACGGACTCGTAGGTATTGAGGGCGTCGTAAATGCCTTTGTAATCCTCATCCGGAGCTAGGGCTCGCAACTTCATGGTCTTCGCACGGCCCAAAATTTTCGCAGTCGGCAAGTTTGGCCGCAGATAACGGACGACGCCTTTACATCCGAAATCATCCAGGATGTCGGAAAGCATTGGGCTCGACAACAACGGTTGCAGGGTCCGGATCAGCAAGCGATCCTTTTCACGTTTCCCCGAGGCGATGTAGTTGGCCAAGACAAAATCGTCTGCCGTGTTGATATCGATCGCTTCAATCGGTTTAGCATCCAGGAAATAAGGGCTATCCCCGAATCGTCGGCCAACCTTCATGGCTGCAGCACGGCTTACGATGTACAGACCCATGCTTTCCATGCGAGTTTCCGGCAAGTCAACGCTGTTCGGAATGCGGCCGGTACCGTACTCCGGCTTGCCGTCGCGCCACGTGTATAGCTTGTCTCGTTTGGTGAGAATGGCAGAGTCGAACTCACCGCTGGCGACCGCCTGAATTCCCTTCTCAATCGTCGCGGGTTCGATGAACGGGCTGGTGCAAAGCACCTGCACATAGATGTCAGCCTCGACCTGACGGACTTCGTTCATGAACAGTGCGTGACCGTCGGTCGCGTTCGTGGCCAGGCTTGGGTCGCGTTTCATCCATTGAATCGGAAGCTCGCGGACGCGGTCGAACATCGGTTCGGACTCAGTGTCGAGGTACAACTGATCGAGAAATGGGCAAGCCGCTAACTTTTCCAGCGTGTACGCATAAAGGGGCGTCCCGTCCAGTAATGTGACGTTCTTGTTCCAGACTCGTTCACTGGTGCTTTTGGCGGGCACGAACGCGGCTACGGTCATAAGGGACTACTCCTTACCAAGCATCAGGCACGATACCGCCCAGTTATCGACTCCTCAGCGGATGGGACAAGACCCAGTAGCAGAGTCATATAGCGATTCGCGGGCGCTCCTCAGACCCGAGGATGAGACGAAAATCCGATTTGGGACTAGTTCTGAGTCAAAATCCTGACGCTATTGTGATGCTGAGAATCGATTTTCACAGAAGGCCGGGCGGCAATCTGCTCGAATGAAGGTCCCCTGCGACTTCCGCTCGCCGCTCCGGCTCAGGCCCGCCGCACCACTCTGGCCCGGACCCGGCGTCGGCCCGAAAAACGGCGCGAGTATGTTGGCGCAGATGCCGGAGTTGGGGTGCCTCAACCGCCGCGAGACTGCGGCCTTGGCGGGCTCGGCCCGGTTCGCGGTAGTTCCGCCAAGGCTTCGCACTGCGAATCGCAAAGGCTAGAATAGGCGAGATTGGTCTCGGAGCTTCCCCTACACGATGATTCGCTTTGCCATGTTGGTTAGCAGCCGCACTGCGGGGGTGGAGGTTGCGCGCAGCGCGCAGCATTGCGGTTTTTGCCAGTGTGTTTATTCTGCTTGTCCGATTCCGCAAATTTCCGAACTGTTCGGGGCGCTATCGAAAACCCGTCCCGACGTGATCTTGTTTGACATCGAAGATTGGCAGTATAAGGCAGATACCGTCGCTCGCTTGAGCCAAGCCAATCCACAGATGGCAATTGTGGGGTTGTGCTCAGGGGAGATACCTCAAGACCAGGCACCCTTTGAGCGGGTTGGAATGGTGGGGCTCTTATCTGAGCTATCCTCGCCTGCGGATTTCGACGCCGTGATCTACAGGGCGGTTCATCTGCGGCGATGCGTAACCAATGCCAATACGTTCGCTTTCCTACCGGCTAAAGCGGGCAGTGGCTGTTCAACGGTGGCTGTCAACACAGCAGCTGCTTTAGCGAATCGGTTGGATCATCCTACGCTTCTTATCGAAACGGACCGGCGCTCCGGCGTTCTGTCTATCAACCTGAATGCTGAAGATCGCGCCCACTTGTCTGAAGTGTTGAGCCTATCGAACGATCTAACGGGAATGGTTTGGCGGAATTATTTGGTTTCGATTGGCAAGTTGGATCTGCTCCTGTCGAATCCGTCCAAACCGGGACCACTTCCATCCTGGGTCAACTACTACCAATTGCTCCTTTTTATCCAAACTCTGTATAGCTACGTCGTGGCGGATTTACCGGAGGTGATCAATCCGGCGACGGTGGAAGTGGCCCGATGTGCACGAGGCGTGTTCATTATCTGTGAACCAGAGCTAGCATCTCTTAAGCTGGCATCGTTGCGCCGATCAGAATTGGAAGCGTTCGATATTCCAGCAGAGAAGATTCGAGTCATCGTAAATCGTTGGGAGCGTGGCCGAGTTAAAGAGACAGACGTGGAAGCTGCGGTCGGGGGGCCAATCTTTGCGACCCTGCCCAACGATTACC
>JBDTUY010000182.1:0-9100 GCA_040007495.1 Acidobacteriota bacterium
CCAAGAACGTGGGCATCTCCGCTTCGGCGCAGGGCGGGATTGGCAGCATCGATGTCCAGGGTTTGGTGCAGAAGAACGGACGCTGGATCAATCCAGGTCACGAGAACGACCCGGTCACAATCCGGCTGGACGTAAAGGGCGGGGTCGGCGAGATTCGCCTAAGCACAGATTAGCCTTGGACGACATCTCGCTGGTCGAACACACAACCTCCTGCCTCGAAGCGCAACCCGTAGAAGTACTACCTTCCAAGCTAAGTACTAATACCTCGATCGGCCTGAGCCAACTTGCGCCTAAGAAAACCCCTTAGCCCTGAGCCAGCTGGCTCAGCTTTTTGGCGCTTCTAGGCCGTCCATTAAGATACAGATATATATAATCTTATCTCCTTTTCGGTAGGGATAGCCCTTACTTAACAGGAGGCAGATCACTCAGTACTTTTATGAGTTTAAATGTCATTGACACTGTTTAGTCCTACTACTATACTGAAAGAGTCCCAGAACTTGATGCAGCGAGTTCGGTGCAAAGTCCGCCTAGAGTGGGCAACAGCGGTTAGACTTTCGGAGGAAGCAAGCCAATTATGAAACGATTTTTCTCGACCTTCGCCCTGCTCATGGGAGCTGTGGCCTTTTCGACCGGCACAGCATTCGCAGTATCGGTTTGCAGCACAGCTGTTGTCGATGTGACAACGCTGAACGCGGGAGGCGGTTGCACGGTGGGCACACTCACCTTCAACACCTTTACGGTTTCCGCCGGCCAAGTCGGGATCACGGGGATCAACAATCCGGGTGTGAGCGGTGTCGGCTTGAACTTTAACCCGAATTTGACGGACGCTTCGGTGCTGAACGACATCCACTTCTCGTTCTCAGTTACTGGCCCCATCAGCTCACTGAGTCTGGTGTATGCGTTCGACGGCGCAACCGGAACCGGCACCTCCGCCATTGGCGAGAAGATTTGCGATTCGGTGGGCGTAAACGCTTCGGGGCTCTGCCTAGGCACGCAGTTGGCGACCCTCAACACGGCAACCAACATTATCGGGACCCCAGCGTCAGGTACAGTAAGCTTCGCCCCTCAGACGACGATCTTCATTTGGAAAGATATTAACATCACCGGTAACGATCACCTTTCGTCCTTCGACCAGAACTTCTCCTCGACAACGGCGCCTGAGCCGGCAACGCTGTCCATGTTGGGTCTTGGACTGGTGGGCCTGGGTATCGCAGCACGCAAGCGCATGAAGCGGTAGTTCCAAGTCGTCTCTTAAGTTGTTACGAGCGGATCGGAGGCAACTCCGGTCCGCTTTCTATTTTTGCGGGGAAAGTTTCAGTGAACTCCTCTGCTTCGCCCCCTTGGCCCTGTGTGAACTCTAGAAGCAGCGCCTCAGTGCAGGACTGGCGTCCCGCCTTCCTTCAAAGAAGAAACTCGGCTAGTGGGTTAGCGCGTACGTGACGTAGTTCACGCCGAAGCGGAAGGCGAGCGAGGCCAGCTTTTCCGGATATTCCGGAGCGTCGGCCCATTCCCAAGCATCGCCCAGGTCCTGGTCCATCCAGGCTGCGGCGACGATCCGGCCTTGCTCATCCCTCAAAGCGCGCCAATAGGGGAGAATGCCACCTCGCTCATAGGGCCGGCCGTAGACGATGTTGTAGCCCGAAATCTGTACGCTGCGATCCAGGTCGTGAACGATGTGAAAGATGGCGTCCTGCTCGCTCAGTTCCTCATATTCACGGCCCGGCATTGCGAGGTTGAGACCGCGCATGAAGTTGGCCCATTCATTTTCGTTGTGCAGGTCATCGACGACCAGGAATCCGCCGCGTTCGAAGAACTTACCTAGGCGCTCGCCTTCTGAGGGGGTGAACTCCCAGTCGCCTGCAGCTACGGCGTACAGAAACGGATAGTCGAAGATTTCATCGGTTCCGATATCGACTACTTGCTCGATGGCTTTGCCGTCAATTACCGAAAGCCTCCGGAGCGCGACGATGAACTGGCGTTCGCTCTTGTTGGCGTCGGTGCCCCAGCGCATGCGTCCGCCTCGGCTATCGCGTGGGGAGCGGAAGCGCATGCGGCCAAAGGTGAATTCGGCTTCAACGTTCGCGTTGGCGGGATCGTTGATGGGGTCCTGCATTTCGTGCTCGTACTTCGCCCAGCGATTGGCCGCGAAAGCGTGTACTCCTCCGGTCAGTAACAGACCCAGAGCTAGCCCTGCCCAGATGCGTTTGATCGTCATGCGTTACTTCTTCTTGGGCGTTTGGCCCGGCAGGTTCTCCGGATTCTCATGCACCCTGGCTCGAAATCCGGCTCGCATTCCCGCCGCCAAGGAAACGATGCCATCATTGCCGTACTTCTCGCGCACCTTGTCTACAGCGGCTAGAGCCTTCTTGCGCGCGTCGGATAGTGATTCGCCGATGAGACTGGCTTGGGCTTCCTCCACCCCTAGATTCTGTCCGTAGACGCCCAAGAGGCGAATGGGTTTCCCGTTCCAGGATTTGTGGAAGAGATCGCGTGTGGCTTCGGCCAGTTCCATGTCGAGCTGCGAAGCGTGTTCCAAGGTCCGGGATCGCGTGAAGGTGGAGAAGTCGGAATAGCGGAGTTTCAACTGCACGGTTCGCGCCCACACGCCATGATCTCGCAGGCGACGCGCGACCATCTCCGACAGCCGGACCAGCATCGCATCGATCTGCTTCGCGTCGGCTGTGTCGACGGAAAACGTATGCTCATGGCTGACGGATTTCGGTCCACCGCCTTCGCCGACCTCGCCTGAATACCATGCGCCCGCGTCGGTTCCGCGCGCTTTACCGGCAAGGGCTAGGCCCCATTTGCCGAAGCGCTTTTCGACGAATGAGTCGTCCAGCTTTGCGAGATCCTGCACCTTGCGGATGCCGCATTCGCGCAACTGCTGCTCGGTCGCTTTGCCGACGCCGGGGATTTTGCGGATATCGAGCGGTCCCAGAAAGCTGGATTCCTGGCCTGGCAGTATCCACAAAACTCCGTTGGGTTTCGCTTGATCGGAGGACACCTTCGCCACCATGCGTGACGCGGCGATTCCAATGGAGCAGTTCAAGTTTGTCGCGGTATGTACGGCCTGATGTAGTTTGTGAGCGGCTTCTAGCGGGGGGCCATGCAGGCGCTCGGTTCCGGTCATGTCGAGATAGGCTTCGTCAATGGACGCCATTTCGACTTTGGGCGAAAAGCGTTGCAGTACGTCGAAGACTTTTTGCGAATAATCACGATAGCGGTCGCGATGGCCTTCCACAAAGATCGCCTGTGGGCACATCTTGTAAGCAGTTCGCAGAGGCATCGCAGAATGGACGCCGAACTTGCGAGCCGCGTAGGAAGCAGCCGAGACGACTCCGCGCTCGTTCGATTTGCCGCCGACGACCACGGGCTTGCCTTTGAGCGACGGGTCGAAGAGCTCTTCGACGGAGACGAAGAAGGCGTCCATGTCGAGATGGAAGTAGGTTTTCACAAATGCCGTACTGGAGCTACAGCTTCACGGTTCGCGCTCTAAGTCATCGAAAACATCATCGACGGGACGGCCAAGCTCAGCCTTTGCCTGCGCCAAGCCGAGCCGAAGCTTGGCTACAGGATCTGTATCACAATGCTGCTCTTCCCTGCGGCGACTGGTGGAATTTCTTGCTCACTGTCTTGCATGATCTGCTCTTTGGCCATAATTGTCTCATTGGCTGGCGCGCCGTGGAAGTGTAGCGTGCACGATCTGACGCAGGGGCATCTAACATCACACTCTCCGTGCCAACGCTATACGAGGCAGGCCCGCTAAATCGACGCGAACGCTCACGTCAATCCACTGGTTCCCAGAGGCAAGCAGGGTCTGAACAGCGTCCGCCTGGCTCGCCCCGATCTCCATCACCAGCCAGCCTCCTGGTTTGAGTACTCGCCACGCGTCGGGGATCAGGCGGCGATAGATATCTAGACCATCTTCACCGCCGTAGAGAGCTAGTTCGGGCTCGAAGTCGCGGACTTCGCGTTGGAGGGTGGCCTTGTCGCGCTGTGCGACATATGGAGGATTCGACGCGACGATGTCGAATGATTCGGCGGCGAACGCGGAGGCTAGATCGGAGAGCACCCACTGCACACTGGACTGCAGCCATCTGCCATTTTCCACCGCGATGTCCAGCGCCGCGGAAGAAATGTCGCAAGCAACCACGTTCGCACTTGTTTCTAGCGCTAGAGTGACGGCGATCGCGCCTGAGCCGGTGCCGATGTCGAGAATTGTCTGCCTTGATGTCACTTGCAGCTGTATTACTGCTTCGATCAGGTGTTCGGTTTCCGGACGAGGGATCAGGACGCTGGGAGTTACTCGAAAATCACGACCATAGAATTCCTGGTGTTTGGTGATGTACTGCGTAGGGCGGCCCTGCATGCGTTCGTGCAGGTAACGGCCGAAGTGAATCCACCAGACCTCGCGCAGTTCATCTTTGGAATGGGCAACGAGCCAGACCCGATCGTGACCGGTGGCGTAGGCGAGAAGAACTTCGGCTGTCAGGCGAGGTGCGTCGATGCCAGCTTGCTCTAGCAGCTTTCGGCCCTGTAGCAGTGCGGTGTGGATGGTCACAGGGATCTGCCCGGGACGCCAACCGCTCCCTGTGGTCGCGGCTCAGTAACTGGCGCGTTCCGACTAATTACGCTGCTGCGCTCTCGCCTTCGCTCTTTAACTTTTCTGATTGGTAGAACGCTTCCAGGGCGTCGACAATCGGCTCCATGCGGCCTTCGACTACAAGATTCAATTGGTGCAGCGTCAGGCCGATGCGGTGGTCGGTTACGCGATTTTGCGGGAAGTTGTAGGTGCGGATCTTTTCGCTGCGGTCGCCGGTGCCGACCTGGCTGCGGCGCTCGGCTCCGATGGCCTGTTGCTGCTTGTCCAACTCGATTTCATACAGGCGTGAGCGGAGCACGCGTTCGGCTTTGGCGCGATTCTTGATCTGCGATTTTTCGTCCTGGCAGGATACGATCGTGCCGGTCGGCAGGTGCGTCAAGCGGACTGCGGAATAGGTGGTGTTGACGCTCTGGCCGCCGGGTCCCGAAGAGCAGAACGTATCCACGCGAACGTCTTTGGCTTCCAGCTTGACTTCGACTTCATCGGCTTCGGGGAGCACGGCTACAGTGATTGCGGAGGTGTGGACGCGGCCCTGCTGTTCGGTCTCTGGCACGCGCTGCACACGATGCACGCCGCTTTCGTACTTCAATTTGCTGAATACCCGCTCACCGCTGATCAGCGCAATGACTTCCTTCAAGCCGCCTGCGGCTGATTCGCTCGAAGATGTGATCTCCACGCGCCAATGATTGGTTTCGGCGAAGCGCGTGTACATACGGAAGACTTCGGCCGCGAATAGAGTGGCTTCGTCGCCACCGGTTCCGGCCCGGATTTCGAGCACCACGTTGCGCTCGTCGTTGGGGTCTTTCGGTAGTAGCTGAACCTTCAGTTCATTTTCCAGGCGAGCCAACTCCGGCTCCAGCTTGGCTGTTTCTTCCAGGGCCATGGCACGCAGTTCGGGATCAGATTCATTCAGCATCAAGCGAGCTTCTTCAAAGTTTTTGTAGTCGGCTTTCCACTCCCGGTAGGTGGTCACCATGTCGTGGATGTCGCGCTGGGCCTTGCTGATTTTGCGGTATTCCTGCGGGTCCGCAATCAGGTCAGGGTTGGCCATCTGAGAAGACAGTTCTTCGTAGCGCTTCTCGACGTCATCTAATCTTTGTTGATATTGCACGGGTCTCCAACCTCAGTCTAATTCCAGCCGAATCGCTTGATGGCAGGTCTAAAGCCCTGCGCCGCCTAAAGGCCGCCCTCCGTTAGAACGCTAGAAACGCTATGCGATTACTAACTGGCCGCCTTGCTTGGCTTCCAACTCCATCGCCTGCTCCAAAGCTCGGATCGCGATCTCGGTTTGGGCGTCATCTGGTGGCTTGGTGGTGACGCGCTGCAACCATAGGCCCGGAGCCGTCAGCAATCCCATCATCGTTCCTTGGCGCTTGGCGGCGAAGCGGATCAACTCATAACTCATGCCGATGATCACGGGTAGCAGCACGATGCGCGCGGCCAGCTTTTCCCAGAATCCGTCCAGGGGGAGGAACATATAGGTCATCATGGCGATCACCATCATCACCAGCAGAAAACTGGTCCCGCAGCGCGGATGGAACGTGACGAACTTCTGCGCGTTTTCGATAGTGACGGGCTTGCCGGATTCGAAGTTGAAGACCACTTTGTGCTCCGCGCCATGATACTCAAACATCCGGCGCATGTCCTTCATCTTTGAGAGCAGCGTTAGGAACGACATCAGAATTACCAAACGGATCACGCCATCCCAGATGTTGATGGAGAGCCGACTGGTCCCCAAACGCTCGGCGATTAGCAGCGGTATGACCTTGTACATCACCAGGAAGAAGCCAACGGCGAACACTACGTTCAGGATGGTCATCCACTTCGGGGCTTCCGGGGCTTTTCCATCCACCAGAGGCTTGCCGGATTTGATCGCGTCCTGCGTGAGCTCTTCTTCCAATAAGGCGGCGGTCGAGAAATTCAGAGCCTTGAAGCCCAACTGCATGGCCTGCCCCAGGGTGCCCAAGCCGCGGAATACGGGGTACTTGAAGATTGGATATTTTTCCGACATCCGGCCCACAGGCTGCTCTTCACAGACAATCTGGCCGTCCGGTTTGCGCACGGCGACACAGTAACTATGCGGGGCGCGCATCATCACGCCTTCCAGCACAGCCTGACCGCCCACCAGCGTCGGCTCTTCGCCGCTTTCGAGCACGGGCATCAACTGCAACTGAGCTTGGTAATGCAAAAAGCGGGAAAAGGACACAAGATTCTCCATTTCAAGTATAACGTCGCGCCGGTAAGCAGTACAGCAACGGAAAACACCTAAAATGTTCACATAGCTACATTAATCAGATGCGCGGAAGGCCTGTTTGGTATCGGGTTTGTCGTGGGGCAGCCCGCGAAAGGTTCCCGGCGCGGGTTATGAACGCTTTGAACCCGCCTTCCATTGGATGTGAGCGCCAGGCTGCCGGCTTACGCCGACGGCTTTAAGCCCCGTGCGTGAGCGCGGGGTTGTAGCGGTATCATTTGCGAACGTCCCGATTGCTGACGCGCACGGTTCGGTGCTGTCGGCACGTGGCGCGACGGTGGGTGGAGAGGACTGGAACCTTAGAGGTAGACAGAATCTAACGCAGTGCCAGGCTGGCTGCGCCGTAGAGGCCTGCATCCGCGCCTAGGGTAGCTCGTTGAATCCGGGTGGTTTCCTTTGTCAGGCGATAGGTTAGGCTGCGACGCTCGACTTCGGCCAGCATCGGCGGGGCGAACCTGTCCCAGGCGGCTGAGGCTCCTCCGCCAATCAGGTACAGGGGGAAATTGAAGATGTTGATCAGCGACGCGAGCGCGATCCCGAGCGATTGGCCGACGCTTTGGAATACGGCCTGTGCGCGGGGGTCACCTTGCTCGGCTAGCTCGAAAACGTCCGCCGAGGTTAGTTCCCTCGATGCTGCGTTTGCGGATGCATCGACCGGCTGAAGCCCTAGCAAGCGACCCATGGCGGCAATTGCGGTCGCCGATGCGTGCTTCTCTAAGCAGCCTTGTCCGCCGCAGCCGCAGGGGTTACCGTTCGGGACCACCGTGATGTGTCCGAGTTCAGCAGCCATGCCGACGTAGCCGTGCAGGATGCGGCCACCGCTGATGATCCCTCCGCCGACGCCAGTGCCGAGTGCTAGCATGACTAAGTCATTGACGCCCTGGCCTGCACCCTGCCAATACTCTCCTAGAGCCGCGGAGTTGGCGTCGTTTTCCAGATGCACCGGCACTCCCAGACGGCGCGATAGTTCATCACGGGTCGGGTAGCCGTTGAAGGCCGGAACGTTGTTCCAGCCCTTCACGACGCCAGTCGCCATATCGATGTTGCCCGGTACTCCGGCTCCGATTCCGGCCAGACCATCGCGGCCAAATTCAGTGCGCAACCGCTCAGCTGAATGGACCATGTCACTGATTACAGCCTCGGGTCCGGCGGTGACTGGCGTTGATCCGGAGACTCTGCGCAGCAGTTTGCCGTCGGTACTGAATGCAGCCGCGCGAAGGTTGGTGCCGCCCAGGTCGATACCGATTGCGTAGGTTTGCATGCTTGCTTATTGGTCTAGTCCAAAAAGCTCGCCTATCGGCAGGGTGACGCGACCGTCGGTGGTCCGAAGGACGCCATCCCGAGCCTCGAAGTGGCCGTCGGGAGTGATCCACCACGCGCGCCGTGATGCCGGCTCCAGTACCCAGAGATTTACGACCCCCATCGACAAGTAGTCGTCCAACCGCTCCTGAAGTTTTGGAACTGTGTCATCGGGGGACAACACTTCGATGACAATAAAGGGCGGTTGGTGAAACACCTGTTCTTCTGGTGCGGGCAGATCCACCACGCAAACGTCGGGGACTCGGAAGCGCGTGGTCGTGACTTTTAGCCGCTGTTCCACGAACGCCTTTAGGCGGAGTTCTTTGCGGCGTGCCCAGAACCAAATGGGTAGGGATGTCTGCAGGCTGCTGTGATCTTTCTGTCCCCCATGCCGCTCCTCAATCACGCTGTCTACGTAATCGCAGTCGGGATGGAAGGTGGTGGCCAGATACTCCTCGGCGCGAACCAGCGTTGCGGATCCCATGGACACCATTCTACTCCCTGCCATCGATCAGCATGGTTCCGCGTGCAATCGGCACATAATTATGAAACTTCGCCTCTGTAGTTGCGCCCAATCCCAGGAATTAGCCCTAAACTCGCGGCCCAAAGTACCGATTTCCACGCCAGTACTTGATTTACCCCCCCCCGGCACTTCACAATCCAAAGGACGCTGGACAGGCGCTCGATTTCCTCGGAGGGAAAATGAACAAGCTTTGGTTGGGAGCTGCGGCTCTGGTGATGATGACGCTGGGTTCTCCCACTGTTGGCGCGGCACCCATCACATGGTATCTGCAGGGTGTGACCTTCGCCGACGGCGGCACCGCATCGGGGTCGTTCGTCTATGACGCCACGACGAATGTGTATAGCGGCGTAAACGTCTCCGTCACGGCAACGTCAAGCTACCCGGCCACAATTTTTTCCAGGGCATTATTTATGGTGCCTAACTA
>JBDTUY010000183.1:0-9060 GCA_040007495.1 Acidobacteriota bacterium
CGCAGCCGAGCGCGTGCAGCGGACGGCTTCGACTAATTGCTCGAACCGATCCATGACACAGCCAATGAGAAGAACGACGGGTCGCGGCAAGTTTGCAACGCGGCATTTCCTTGTCGGCTCAGACTAGCCAGCTATCGTGCCGGTGTGTAGTCGAGCCAGAGGTATTCAAGCGCCTGAGGGAGGGTGCTATTAATCACCTTCCGTTGGGTGTGCCCGCCTCCCTTCGAATAGACGAACTGGTAGGCGTAGCCTTTATCCTTCAGAATTTTGGCCAGCCGGGAGTTGGCGAAGACCCAATTGCGGCGGCCTTCTGAGGGAGTCTTGGAGCCGTTGTCGTTTTCGGAAACCTGTATCCACAGGCGGAAAGGTTTTTTCTCACTGTTGGGGAACAGGTGCTCAATATATTCGTAAGCGCCCAGCGGAGCTTCTGGACCGTTGCGAAGGTTGACGAAGGTCCCCGAATAGCTGAGGACGCGGTGATAGGAATCGGGATGGAACCAAGCCATGGTAAGCGCGGCGGCTCCGCCTGAACTCCCACCCATCGTCATCCGGGCGTCGGGATTTTTAGAGAGCTTCACCTTCGCCTCCCGCTCCGCCCTCGGCAAAACTTCGGCTTCCACGAATTCCGCGTATTTGGAGGAAACCGTGTCGTATTCCAGGCTACGTCCAGCGCCGCCGCTATCGATCATCACCGCAGCCATCGCGGGCACCCGCTGGTCATAAATCATGTTGTCGAGGATCGTAGGCAGGTTGTACCGCATGCCGTAGGCGTCGGCCGAGACGATCACTGGAACTTCTGTTCCCGCAACATATCCTGCAGGAACGTAAACGCAGACGTGACGCTGAATCGCTCCGTTCACGCCCGGATAGAACTTGCTTTCAGAGGAGTCCATCACGAACTCAATCACCTTGCCTTCCGGAACGCCAACGCGTTTTGCGAGCTCCGGAGCGGTGGGAAACGCAGGCCCGTGGGAATAGTCGCCCGTGGCCAGGCTCTGTGACCAAGCGGGTAGGTCCATCAGCTTGGCGATTTCGGAAGCATCGGCGGCCGAAAGCTGTGCCGGGGCGCGACCGGCGGCATTCCCCTGACCCGGTGGTCGCGCTGCTGCAGGGTTAGCATTTTGAGGCGCAGGCGCAGGCGCGGGTGCCGGGATGCAGGGAACAGACGATTGGGCTAATCCTATGGAAACCACGAACAAAGATGCGATGAAAACCTTCATGGGTAAGTGTCCTTCCAAACTTCACCAATCTTACAGCAATCCCGTTGGAACTGAAATGCCCCACCCCCCACGCGGGCGGTGGCAAGGGGAACCGGATTCCCGTTTGGTGCGTAATAGCTATGATGGTTTTGCATTGCCGAGGCGAAGGGAAGGGAAAATATGACTCAAGCCATGACTCAAGTATGGTCAAGTATCGGTCTGGCCTTCCTATTATCTGGAGCGGCTTTCGGCCAGGCAGGAACCACCGCCTCCGAAACCTCCACGCCCGCCTTTGAAGCCGCCGATGTGCATGTCAGCCCCAAGGTCCGGCTGCCTTCCATGGCCTCCGGCGGTTTGCGAGGCACTCGTTATCTGGTTCGCCAGGGGACCATCGTGGACTTGATCAGTCTTGCCTACGATGTCGACAACGATAAGATACTAGGCGGTCCAAGCTGGCTCGACCTCGATCGTTTTGACCTGTCGGCGAGGGCTCCCGAGGGCAGCAAGCCGGAGCAAGCGAAATTGATGCTTCAGACGCTGCTTGCGCAGCGGTTCGGTCTTACACTCCACAAGGATTCGAAGGAACTGCCGGGGCTCGTGCTCTCCCCCGGCAGCGGCAAGACCAAGATGAAGCCGGCTGCGGACGCCGCCGCTTCAGCGAATTGCCAGGGGCAACCGCAGACTGCTTCCCCGGACACGGTCCCGCAACAAGTCGTCGACTGCCACAGCATTTCTGTGGAGGATTTGGCGCGCCTTATTGCCAATTTTGCGAACGCCAGCGGTAGCGCCGTGAATAAGACCGGTCTCGAGGGGAAATGGGATTTCACAATCAAGTGGACCCCGGCGGAACTGCTCGCGCGCGCCGGAGCGGACGGCATCAGCATCTTCGACGCGGTAGACAAACAGCTCGGACTCAAGCTCGAGCGGGGCAAGGTCGCGCAACCTGTCATCCTCGTCGACAGCGTAAATAGAGCGCCGACGCCGAACGCCGCGGACATCGCGAAGTTCATGCCGCCACCTCCGGCCGTAGAGTTCGACGTCGCGTTAATCAAGCCTACGAATCCGGATTTTAAGGGCGCAAGGATGCAGATGCAAGGAAATCAAATAAATATCCAAGGCGCGACGCTCAACATGCTATTGCAGCAATTCTACGACGTCACTCCCGAAATGATGCAGGGCGCACCCAAGTTCATGGACGAAGACCGTTGGGACATCACCGCGAAAATGGTCTCAACGGACCCGGGGCAGCCCGCGCAAGGTGATCCGGCAACGCGAACCAAGCTGATGATCAAGCTGCTGGAGGATCGCTTCCAGCTGAAGATGCACTTCGAAGACCGGGTGGTCCCAGCTTACACGTTGTCTTCGGTTAAGCCGAAGATGGCTAAAGCCGATCCTACGACGCGCACCGGCTGCTATGAGGGCCCAGGTCCCGATGGAAAAGATCCCAGAATCGCGAACCCTCTGCTGTCGCGCCTGCTGTACTGTCGCAACATGACGATGGCGCAGTTCGCCGACCAGCTTCCCCAACAGGGGGACGGATACGTACACACAGCCGTACTGGATAAAACCGGCTTGACTGACGCCTACGATTTCACCGTGAGTTTTAGTGATTTAGCCATTCTGCAAGACAGCCTTAAGGGTGCCGGTCAGCCTGGCGGCGCTGCGGATCCGAATGGTGCGCTATCCCTTTCCGATGCCATCAGCAAGCAACTGGGGTTGAAGCTGGAGTTGGAGAAGAGACCCGCTTCCGTTCTGGTGATCGATCACATGGAGCAGATGCCAACCGAGAATTGATACTCAACTGCTGTCGACATCCGAAGCGACAGTTGGCGTGTTATGGTGGACAGGTGTGTTCCAGGCGCACGCGGGTTCGCGCGAAGGGCTAAGCCCACTGTCCCAGAAATACTAGTTGCACGTCGATCGATCCCGTGCCGCCTGATTGCGAACCTCAGGCTTCAGCATGGAGGTCGTTATGACGCAGCAATTACCTGAGCGCGCCAATCTGGAGCAACTCAGAAAACAAGCAAAATCCTTACTACACGCGGTACAGGCGGATGATCCTGACGCGTTGAACCGGTCTCAACCCGTCCTTGCCACGACCGGACCATCCGATCACCAAAGTTTCGCTCTACACGATGCGCAGTTTGTCATCGCTCGAGAATACGGTTTCACATCCTGGAACGAATTGCGCAAGCATGTCGAAGAGCGGTCGCTCTCGTTCGACGCTGCTATAGACGAGTTCGTTCGTTGCGCTACCGGGGATGCGCCGGAGCGTGCCCTGAGGCTTCTCGCACTCCATCCAGGGATCGCCCGCGCAAGCTTATTTACTGAGTTGGTGCTCGGCGATGCCGATGCTGTCGTAGCTCGCCTGATGGCGCGTTCCGATGCCGCTCGACAATCCGGCGAATCCGGCGGGCCTCAGAACTGGGAGCCGCTGTTGTACGTGTGCCATACGTCCCTCCATCGCGAATCGCCCGATCGGGCAGCAGGTCTGGTTGAGATCGCGCGGGAATTGCTCCGCCGGGGTGCGAATCCGAACGCCGAATACCACTGGAACTGGCACCGCGAACTTCCGCGCACGGCCTTATGGGGCGCGCTTATTGCGATGGGGCACCTTGCCCTCGCCGAAGTCTTGCTCGAAGCCGGCGCGAATCCAACCGATGGAGTGTCCACGCACATCGCCGCGGCTGCCGGCAATCTTCAGGCATTAGAGTTGCTGCGCCGTTTCGGCGTCAATGTGAACGGGATTCCAGGCGGCGTTCCTCCCCTGCGCTACATCTTGAGTTGGGCCAGCCCTTCGCGACCAGCCGACGGCGTGCGTTGGCTGCTGGAGCACGGTGCGGATCCCAACCTCGCCTGGGCCGAGCCTGGAGACGCACCCCTGCATGTCGCCGCGCAGCGGATGAATGTCGCGATGGTGCAGTTACTGGTATCTCACGGAGGCGACATTCATCAGCGCCGATCCGATGGGAAGACGCCGCATACGATCGCGTCACTCTATGGAAACGAGGAGATCGCTACCTGGTTGTTGCAACAAGGCGCGGTGGACGAACTGACTCCCTTCGAGTGCTTCGTGGCGGCCTGTGCACGCGGCGATCGGTCGCGAGCGGACGAGATGCTGGTGCAGCACCCGAGCTTGCGAGGCGAGCTCCGAACCGAGCACCATCTCATGTTGCAGGTTCCGGCAGAGCGGGGCGATATCAGGGTTCTCGAAACGATGCTGGGCTGTGGTTTCGATCCCAATACGCCCGATCACGACGGCGTAACAGCCTTACATCGAGCCGCAATGGCTGGAAAATCCGATGCAATTCGTGTCCTCCTCGCCGGTGGGGCGAAGGTAGATGCGCTCGACGGCATGTTCTCAGGAACCCCATTCGTCTGGGCGTGCGAAGGCTCCAGCTATGCGCAACCCGGTGCCAATCACATTGCTGTCGCGCGCCAGCTTTTGGCTGCCGGTTCTTCGCGAGAATGGATTCCACCGGAAAATACGCCCAATCCCGAGCGTACCCAGGACCTGATTGCAGAACTGTGCCGCGCGGCGGAGGCTGCATGAAGAAAATCGATGGGGCTGGGTACTGCTCGGCGGCTTCGTGGCGGAGCTCGTGATCTTCGCAATCGCGATTCCTATCGCAATCGTGGCTGGGCAAGACAGCGTGCTGTATAGCGCAGCGCCGGCATCCCTCGTCGCTAGTTTCGTATGCGGCTGGTGGATTGCTGCAAAGAAAGCAACCCACCAGCGGGTGCTTCACGGACTTCTGGTAGGCGCAGCAGCACTGGGGATCTATGTCGCGATGGGCCTCAGTAGACCGGAGCCACTAGCATTCGTCATCGCTCATGCGCTCAAGTTAGTTGGGGGTGCGGCCGGAGGCTATCTAAGCTTGCGGAACAATTCTTGACGGGGCTTGGGCGAAAACGGCGCAGTTCGCCACACCCAGGCGTTGATCCGTGATAGCACCATTCTAACGGTGCCGGTCAGTTGGGCATTCGCCTTGTCGCCCACGAACTTCTGAATTCGAGGTCGCATCGGAATGCTGCCCAAGTCTCTACCGACGGCTCTACGTCTTCCAAGCGTCACGTACACTTATAGGGATGAAAGCGCCAAGCAGAGTGGCTATTGTATTTCTGCCAAGTAATCGGGCCTTCAGGGACCGTATCCGTACTCTGCCTGCTGCTCAACGGCGCTCCTGTCGCATAGCAAGAGTCGCACTGGCGTTGCTCTTGTTTCTTGTGATTCTCATTTGGAGGATCCGCCTTCATCCACAACTAAACTGAAGGCCGCTTCCACCGCTGTGACCAGGAATGTTACTGCCGCGAACCCTGGACCACTGCCGCTTGCCGCAGCTTGGTCAATTCCCGGCGTGCGATACCCGCCCATTGGCTGGATCGGTCGAGCTTCAGGTATGCCGTCCAGTGGCGAACCGCCTTCATGGTTTGGTTCGTCGCCTGAAACAGCAGAGCTAGGTTGTAATGTGCGTCGGCGTAGCCGGAGTGCAGCCGCAGGGCGGTTTGATAATGCTCAATCGCGCGAACGCGGTCGCCTCGCTCGTCGAACAGGTTTGCGATATCGAAATGCGCCAGCGCGTAATTCTGATCGGCAGTGATGGCGGACTTGTAGTAGCGCTCGGCTTCCCGCCAGTTGCGGCTGTTGAAGTAGATCGTCCCCAGGTTGACCAGCACGCCAGCCGAATTGGGGTCCAGCGCCAGTGCATCCTGATAAGCCGCGACGATTTCCGGCATCGGCGCTCCGGTCTGCTCTAGTTCCAAGCCTCGTTGAAAGCACTGCTCCGCTGCCGCGCGACGATCACGCTCCTGCGCTTTTTCGACCGCTGCCGCATTGGGTGCGCGGAACTCCAGCAGGCGATTTAGCTCCACTGCATCGAAGTTCAACAGCAACTGGCCGGATTCCGCCTCCATCGCGCGACCATCCACTTCAACGCGAATGCGTTTGCCGTCTACATACAGACTTAGCTGAGTCAGCGGATCGGAGACGTGGCTCAGTTTGCGTTTGATGGCGTCGATCGCGCGGTGGATCTGCGTCGCGGGCCGATGGCTCTTGCGCAGTTTTAGAATCGCGCGCAGCGCCACCAGTTCAGTGAAGCCGTATTGGTCCGATGGACGAATCAGGTGCTGCTGTTCCCAATTCGTCAATTGACGGTCGCTCAGTTTCAGCAACCGCAAGGTATCCAGGCGGGAGTACTGTTGTGGAGAAGTCGTTAGTTTGGAAGCGACGCTGGCCACTCGAGTGATTTTAACAGCATCAGGCCCTATTTGCGCGGTTTTTTGTGCCGTTTCCGCAACTTACAACATGTACGAATGTATTACGGTGAGCTCTGCAGAGCAGGCCGATGCTTATGGAAGGCGGGTTCCGAAACCCGCGCTGGGAACAGTTCCCGGCTGTGGACGCCCGAGTCAATTATCCGATTGCGAACCATCCGCGGGTTTTCTGAACCGGCCTTCCACGCAGCGACTAACGTCGGAACACGCCCAGCCAGAACGCTTTGCCCCCCGGCAGCGCACGCCGCGATTCCCTCTGCAACTTGAACCCTGCCTGCGAAACGCGAGCCGTAAATTCGTTTGGATCGATCAGTGCAAATTCATCTTTGAGCAACTGCATGGAAGTGAATCCCGTGGAAGCGACATCGGTCGAGCCAGTCGCAGGCAACTGCAAAACCACCGAAAGCGTGCCAGTAGCCTGCACCAGGCTCAGCGCACTTTTAAGACATACGTCCATGCCCGCATGTTCAAACAGCAGCGCCGCATGAACCCACACGACCGCCTCAACTGAACTCGTTGCAGTGGGATGAGCCAAATCCAGACAATGCAACTCCAGCGTTGAGAGATTCGCGTAGCGCTCGCGAACCACACTGATGTAATCCGCGTTGATATCGACACCCACGATGCGTGCCACTCTGGACGGAACGTGTTCTAATCCATTACCGCCCGCAATACCAAGGATCGCAATCGAGGCTGGCTCATAACCGCCCAGCGCTTCCGCGAACAGCTCGGCCAGCGGCTGCAATTGATCGACATTCGCATCCGACATGTGGCCTTCGTAGTCGGCAAGCGGAACGGAGATCCAGTAGTTGGGCACGCTTCAAGTGTAGAGCCTGCCTCGGCCTGGACGCTCCCGGACCGAGGCTCCTCCGCTCGTTTACTTCGGGTCCATTACGTTTACTTCCCGTCCACTGAGAACACCAGCAGCACATTGCCTGGCATTCCACCGTACTGGTTATAACCGGAGTTCACGAATACGTTGCCGTTCACCACCGCTGCGCCACCCGCATCAATCGAACCGCCGCGTGCGGGCTTACCGTTTACCGTAGGAAACTCACGCGCCGTATCGACGTCCCAGATCACACGACCGTCCTTGGTGGAATACGCCCGCATGTGACCATCCAGCGAGCCAGAGAACACAGCACCCGGGATCACGGTGACCGCCGCCGACTGCGCAGGTGAGCAGATCGCTTGCGTTGCAGCGCACACCGGTGGCTTGGCGCTCCACGCAATCTTGCCGGATTTCAGGTTGATCGCGTGCAGACCTCCACCCTTCTTCGGATTCAAAGCCAGACTGTATCCGGCCGTCGCCTTCGGATCGGGAGCCGCTGTAATGTCGACATCCGAAATCGCAACGTACATGTTTGTTGCGTCCGCCGCCGAACCCCATTGGCTACCGCCCAGCTTCCCGCCTTCGCCCGCACGGGTCTGCCACAGGATCTTGCCGCCCGCATCCGGATCGATCGCATGCACCATACCCGACTTCTGCGCGATTACCAACGCTCGTTTGCCGCCACCCAACGAGGTCAGGATCGGAGGCTGACCGAAATCGAAGTCGGGTCCCTCCTCGTTCGGACAATTGGTGTGCGCCGGGGTAGAGCAGCCGACGTTATACGCATCGCCCTGCGCCAGTTGCCGCGACCACAGCAGCTTACCCGTCTTCAGGTCGAAGGCGAGCACCGCATCGCTGGTCTCGGTCACCGGATTCGAGTAGTTATCGCCAGTCGCGACATACAGCGCACCGCTTTGTTCATCGATCGTAGGCGTATTCCAGACGCCTGCCCCCGAAGGCCCAAGTTGCTTCCCGTTCCCAGTCGCTTTGGCTGGCTCCGAAATTGTGTAGCTCTGCCAGATCTGCTTACCCGTAGCTGCTTCCAGCGCAACCACGCTGCCGCGAAACGTGCAGCAAGTGGAATTGGGGTCCGCTGCCACCGCTTCTTCGATAGATGAGAATCCTTGATAGACCACGCCCTTGTAGAACTGCGGCGAATCCGTCGCGGTCGCCATCAGATGCTGCACCGGGCGATTCTTCCACAGCAATTCACCGGTAGCTGCGGTCAGCGCATACATGTTCGCGCCGCCGTCGCCGAAGAAGATCGCCGGGACTCCGTTCGCGTCCCCAACCGTCACACCAGACCGCAGCCCTGACTTCGCCTTGAATGCCCAATGGACACATCCCGTCGTGGCATCGACCGCATAAACATCGCCGGCCTGTGTGCCAAAGAACACGCGATTGCCAGCCACCGCAGGCTGCCCTCGGACCAGCGCGACACCTCCGAGATTGAATGCCCACTTAAGCTTCAGCTTAGAGACGCTGGCCACATCAAGGCCCGCCGCCTTCGCGCCCTGAAAGCGCGAATTCGTGATGCTAGGGCTCCATCCGCCCCACGCGCTGGCTCCATCCAGTTTGAATGGCTCATTCGCCGTACACGTCTTTTCGAATGCGGGCTTGGCGCTCGCCCCGCCCGTCGGCGCGATGTGAATGATCAGTGCGAAGACTTGCTGGGTGGACAGGCCGCTGGCTTGCGTTTTCATGACGCCGCTGGTCAAGGCCCCGTAGATCGCCTCTCCCGTCATTTGCTTGATC
>JBDTUY010000184.1:0-8963 GCA_040007495.1 Acidobacteriota bacterium
CTCCCAGGAATTTGCCTAAGATTCCCAGGCCCAGCAACGCTCAATTCCTGATGGATGCGGCGGCGCAGCAATTCACTGCCGGGAAGAAATCCGTGCAGGAAGGCCGGATGGGCGAGGCTCGGCAGCAGTTTGACCGGTCCATCGAAATTTTGCTTTCTGAAGAAGCTCCGCAGAATCCGTTGGAGCGCCGCAGATTGGAACAGCGTTTGGATCAGTATTCGCAGGCCATTTACGAATACGACCTGGATGAATTAGGCGCGGGTGAGATGGATGACGAAGCCGTGCAGGAGCGGCCTGCCGACGAAATCCTGGAGATGACCTTTCCCATCGATCCGAACCTGCGCAGTTTGGTTCGGGAACAGGTGGCACATGCGACCTCAGACTTACCTCTGGATGCAACGGATGCAGTGCTCGGTGCCATCAACTATTTCTCCACGGAGCGGGGCCGCAAGGTTTTGCAGTGGGGATTGGCCCGTTCCGGTAAGTATGGCGATGTAATTCGCCGCGTTCTAGCCGATCGAGGCTTGCCGCAGGAACTGATTTATGTGGCCCAGTTGGAATCGGCTTTCAATCCTCGCGCGGTTTCTTATGCTGCCGCAGTAGGCATGTGGCAGTTCGTACATTCTGCCGGTACGGAGCATGGTCTGTACGTGAGCAACGCCGTAGATGATCGTATGGATCCTGAGAAGGCTACCTATGCGGCGGCCAGCTATCTGGGTGAGTTATACAACCACTTTGGAGATTGGCATCTGGCTCTGGCTGCGTATAACTGTGGACCCGGCTGCGTGGACAGTGCGATTCGCCGGACCGGGTATGCGGATTTCTGGGAGCTAAGCCGGTTACACGCGCTGCCTCAGCAGACCCAGAACTATGTTCCTGTGGTGGTCGCGATGGCGATTATGGCGAAGAATATGGACGCCTACGATCTATCGGTCGACTACGACGCTCCGGTCGATTACGACAGTATTGAGCTGGAAGCCAACACACATATCGCATTGGCCGCAGCGGCTGTGGAACAACCTTTGAGTGAGTTGAAGGCATTGAACCCCGCATTGCTGCGATCCGTGGCACCCAAAGGCTACATGCTGCATCTTCCCAAAGGATCGCTGGAACGATTGAACGAAGTCTTTGCAGTGATCCCAGCTGCGCAACGCGATAGCTGGCGGATTCACCGGGTGGAAGATAGCGATACGTTGGCCAGTCTTGCCAAGAAATACAAAGTGGGTGCGGCGGCACTCAGTTCGGCGAATAATGGCGAAATTCCTGAGGTTGGTTCCTTCGCAGCAGTCCCGGTTGCCTACCCTGGAGATCCGCAGCCCAAGAAGAAGGCAGTTAAGGGTCGAACAACAACGAAGGGCCGCTCGGTTTCCAAGCCCGCGCCGAAGGCTGTAACGGCTTCCAAGGCTGCCGTTCAATCCAAGCCAGCAACGAAGGCCGTAGTCAAAACGGCGAAACCCGCTGCCAAGGCCCCTGCAAGAGTCACCTCCAAGAAAGCTCCCACCTCCACCCGCGCAGGAGCTTAGTTTCAACGCTTTGCGCGACCTGTTTGACTTTCCTCCCGGATCACCCTACTCTGACATAGATAGTTTTTGTACGTAAGGAATGTTCGGGAAGGCGGTCAAAATCCGCCACTGCCTCGCAACTGTAATCGGCAGTCGCACATAGCTTGTGCGATGTTTTATAGGGCCTGGATCTCCACTGCGAAAGTGGGAAGGAGATTCAAAGCAAGCCTCGCCGAAAGTCAGGAGACCGGTTCCTCAACGTCAAAGCCCGAGCTTCATTAAAAACGAGCCTCGGTGTATGAAAAGTACGTTTCGAAGGGGAACGTCTCATGATCACTCGTGGTTTTTTTTCTCGATTTCTGTTTGTCTTATGCTGTGCGCCTGCGTGTTTAGCTCCATTGAACGCGCAGTCCGTAAATCGTATTGTTTCCACCGCGCCTAGCATCACTGAGCTTCTCTACGCGCTTGGCTTGGGTGATCGAGTGGTCGGAGTAGATCGCTTCAGCCGCTACCCGGCCGACGCGGCCACGAAGACCAAAATTGGCGACTACGCCGCGCCGAATCTGGAAACGATTGCATCCTTGCGGCCGGATCTGGTGATTATCCCGGTCAACCCCGTAAATCTGAAGCAACGTCTGGAAGGACTGCATCTGCGCGTGCTGGAGATCGACCAGGACGGCATCGAATCGCTGTACAAATCGTTCGCGCAGGTGGGCGATGCTACCGGCGTGAGGCCGCGAGCCGACCGTTTGATTGCGTCCGTGCGTGCGGGGCTCGAAAGCGTGCGGAGTCAGGCCGCGAAGCTGCCCCCGGTTCGCGTCATGTTCGTGGTGGGCCGAAATCCGCAACGATTGGACGGTCTACGCGTGGTGGGGCAGGCGTCCTACTTGAGCCAGATTATGCAGATCGCGGGCGGTCGAAATGTATTCCGCGACGCACCGGCCGGGTACCCGCAGGTGTCGCTCGAAGAAGTGCTGGCGCGAAATCCGGAAGTTATCATCGACATGGGCGACATGGCCGACACGGTGGGCGTGACGGAGGCGCAGAAGCAGAGCGTCGCTGAATTGTGGGGCGCGCGCAGCACATTGACGGCGGTGAAGCTGCACCACGTATATCCGGTTGCATCGGATATTTTCGTTCAGCCTGGACCCCGTGTGGTAGATGCAGCGCGCGAGTTTTTCCGGATGCTACATCCCGAGGCGGCGCTGAAGGTTGATGTCCTGCAGAAGGGTGCCGCGACGCAAAAAACGAAGGCGGTATCGAAATGAGCTTTCGCGCCGAAAACCTGGCCTTCGCCTACGGATTGCACGAAGCGACATTTTCATTACCAACAACTGGTCTTGTGGCCATCGCCGGACCCAACGGTGCAGGCAAATCCACGCTGCTAGGAATCCTGGCGGGTTTGCGATCCCCATACAAAGGCTCCTGTACCTATGATGGCCGCGAGGTTCGCCAATGGTCGCGTAAGGATATGGCTCTGCAGGTTGGATTCGTGCCGCAGTCCGTTAACATTGAGTTTCCGTTTACGGCTGAGGAAGTCGTCTTGATGGGCCGCACGGTGCGCACCGGTGGCTGGTATGAATCCGAGCATGACCGTTCCGCGGCGAAGCAAGCCATGTCCATTACCGACACGCTGGCGTTTCGTGGGCGCGATTACCGGTCGCTATCAGGCGGGGAGGCGCGTCGTGTGATTTTGGCCGCAGCGCTCGCGCAGGAACCCCACACGCTCTTATTAGACGAACCTGCAACGCATCTTGACCTTCGCCATCAGTTGGACTTGCATCGCTTGCTGGCGCGCTTGGCGAAGACGATGCTGGTGGTCGCGGTCACCCATGATCTGAATCTAGCGCTCCAATTCGCGGACCAGGTGTTGATCTTGGAGAACGGCAAGAAGGTGGGCGATGGTCGCCCGGCCGATGTTGTGACGCCCACGATGATCGGCGGAGTGTTTGGCGTGCGCGCGACGATCCAAATGGCGCAGGGCCGTCCGTGGGTGGCTTACGGCGCCGAGTCGCTATGACCAGGGCCGTAAAGCCTGCCGTCTGGCTATCTGCGTTGTTTGTGATTGCGGTTGCTGTGCTGACACCCTTGGTCGGCAGCACGCATATTGATCTGCAGCGAGCGTTCGCGGGTGAGTCGCCGGATCATGAAATCTTCTTCTATGCCCGTCTGCCGCGAGTGATCCTTGGACTGCTAAGCGGTGCGGCATTATCGGTCACCGGAGTTTTATTTCAGTGCATGCTGCGTGACCCTCTGGCGGAGCCGTACACGCTGGGTGTGTCGAGCGGAGCTTCGGTTGGAGCCGTATTCGCGATTTGCCTGGGATTCCACAGCACTGGGATCGCATCGCTGGTGGGTGCGGGAACCGTGTTGTTGATCGTACTGGGCACTGCCGTTGATGGACGCCGCTTATCGTCATTCACTCTATTGCTTACTGGTGTGACCATGAACAGCATCTGTTTCGCGCTGATTCTGTTTCTGCATAGCGTCGCGAGCTTCACGCAATCCTTCGCGATTTCGCGCTGGCTGATGGGTGGGCTGGACGCGGTGGAGTATTCGACGCTGGGCTGGCTCGCGGCAATTGTTCTGGTTGTCTGCGTCGCCGCCATCGCACTTGCTCCTAAGTGGAATTTACTGTCGATCGGAGGTGAATGGGCTGCTTCGCGCGGGGTCTCCACTACGGCGCTGACCTTGGCTGGCTATGTTGGAGGGTCGGTGTTGACGGGGATCGTCACATCACTCACTGGGCCGATCGGCTTCGTGGGGCTGATCGTCCCGCATGCGCTGCGCCTGCGTTTGGGAGCGGATCATCGGACGCTGCTGCCATGTTCCATGTTTCTGGGAGCGGCGTTCCTGACGCTATCCGATACGCTGGCGAGGACCGTGATTGCTCCTGCGGAGATACCGGTCGGGGTGCTGACGGCATTGTGCGGCGGTCCGTTTTTCTTGTGGTTGTTGAAGTCCAAGCGGCAGAGCTTGTGGTAGCCATCAAAAAAGAACCCCGGGTTTACACCCGGGGCTTGTCTGCACAGAAGTTGTAGAGGATTGGTTTACCCGACGTTGTAGGTTGGTGGCTTGATGCCGTTGTTCCGGAGATACATGTCGGCATAGCCACGCGTGTGGGCTGTGTGGATCATGGCGTTCAGCAATAGATCTAGCCCAGTCGGGGGTGCGCCTTTGCCACCAGCAATGGTCTTAGTCATGTCGGCTGCTGTAAGCTGCTTGATCGTCGCGATGGCCCAATCGAACGACTCGCCCAGGTATTTCGTCACGACGGCTTTGCTCATATCCTTGGGTGCTGTCGGAGCAGCGCCTTTGCCAAAGCGTCCAAGATAGAAGCCTTCGGCCTGGGCCAGATGCACCATGGTTCCTCCGAAATCGCGCGCGCCGTCTCCGCTGGTTTCGCCCGTGGGCTTGTAGGTGTACTTGTCAGCCGGCATCGCTTCGGCGACCTTCATCGTATAGTCTTTCGAAAGTTCCCAACGGTGGACCCAGATGTCCACTTCCACGTCGGCGGCCAAGGCGCGCGGCGCGATGGCGATAGCGGTGGCCCCTACGGCAGCAATTGACCTCAGTGCTTTGCGTCGATTCATCAGAGAATCCTCCCAGCAGTTATTGTAGCGTGGCGAGGTCGGGTCATTCCCTGTTAGCCGCTGTTCACTAATACCGAACAACCGCTCCCTGTGGTCGCGGCTCAGTATGGGGATAGCGTGACCGGCGGAGCGTGGGGGGGCACTAAGAGCCGCGACCACAGGGAGCGGTTGGTGACGCTCTGCCATTTACTCCTGAAGGGAGGCTCTCGGTGCGGGCGTCTCGAGTACCGGTTCTGCGTCGCGGGTGCTGATCAGCAATCTCGGTAGTAGAAAAATCAAGGGCACGGCTAGCAGAGTGGTCGCGCTGTTCGACAGCACGAGTCCACTGAAGGGCACGTGGAAGTCGTCCAGTAGCTTCGATCCGATCCAATCGGTGCCATACAGAGCGAGATTGCGGACGCTCATCATGAGTGAGAAGCCCATGCCTTCGCTACCGCGCGGCGTCGCACGGATCGCGAGATCCATGAGCGCGAGCTCGGCCAGCGTGTAACCGAAGCCATTCAAGCCATCAATCCACTGCGCGCGTCCGAAGGACGAATAGTACAGGTATCCGAGATTCAAGAACGTAGCCGCGAGCAGGCACGCGAACAGCAGCGTTCGCAGGCTGATGCGCCGACAGACGAAGCCATAGCCGAGAGAAGCCGCGATGGCGCAAGCGTAAGTGATCAGTTGAAGATAACCCTGGGCTTCCGTGCCGATGTGGAGTTCATTCTGCTGCTTATAGAACAGTGCGGTGGAGATCCCAGGCGCGATGTAGAACAGCGCCATCAACCCGGAGGCGGCCCACATGGATTTGGCGGCTGCGATATTGCGCAGTTGAGTCCTGGCGTTGTTGAACAATTCACTGGATGCGATGTCGATCCGCTTCTCATGCATGAAAAGCAGTGCAGCGGGCACCAGCAGAAACATGACTCCAGCACAACTGATGGCGGTCCAGCCAAGGGCCACCGTTGCCAGGTAGCCTCCCAGAGGTCCGGCGATCAGGCTCGAAATATTTTGCACTGTGGTGCGGAGGGCGGTCAGGCGGCCCGAACCGCCGATGGCCTGCGCGACTTCTACCATGTAGCCGCCGACCACGGTGCTAGCGATTACGGTGAATGTGTTGATCGCGATCACGACCGCTAGCAGGTAGTTATATTGATGCGGGGTGTAGGCTAAGGCAAACCAGGACAGGACAGTGAGAACCGTCCCCAGCAAGATGTAGCTACGGCGACGGCTGCCGAATAGAGGAAAGGCATCGGTCACAATTCCTGCCAAGGGTTTCAGATACCACGGCAGAGTCATCCAGAAGAAGAACGCCGCGTTGCCAGCGCGATCGACATTCAGCTCGTTTTTCAAAAGGTTCTGGATCGGGATACGCCCCAGGACGTGGGTCAATGCAAGGGTCGTGGCAAGCACGCCAACGATGATGACGATACCGGCGTGGATCAGAGACTGGCGGGGCGCCTCGGTTGGTTGCGCGGTTGCAGGCGTTGTCATGAAGGGTAGATTGCCTGCCAGTATACAGGAACCCGGTTGCTTCGTTATGCAGTCAAGTTCATGCCAATGACTCCGAAACCAACGCTTGGGCTTCCGTTTGAATCTGGCGTAGATGATCGTTGCCCACGAAGCTTTCGGCGTAGATCTTGTAGACGTCCTCTGTACCCGATGGCCTGGCTGCGAACCAGCCGTTCTTGGTCTCCACTTTTAATCCACCGATTGCCTTGTGGTTACCGGGGGCCTCGGTTAGTACTGCTGTGATCGCGTCGCCTGCCATTTCCGTGGCGTGTACTTGGCTGGCGGATAGCGATGACAGGCGGGCTTTCTGCTCGGGAGTTGCAGGGGCGTCGATACGCTCGTAGACCGGTGTACCGAAGGTTTTGGTGAGTTCGGCGTAATGCTCACCTGGATCGCGGCCGGTCTTCGCCAGAATTTCGGAGGCCAGCAGGCCCATGATCATGCCGTCTTTGTCCGTGCTCCAGACAGTGCCGTCGCGACGGAGAAAACTCGCGCCTGCGCTCTCCTCTCCACCGAATCCGAAGGAGCCGTCGACAAGTCCGTTGACGAACCATTTGAAGCCGACCGGCACTTCGACAAGCTTGCGACCGAGTGACTTCGCAACGCGGTCGATCATGCTGCTGGAGACCAGTGTCTTTCCAATCGCGGCGTCGGATCGCCAACCTTCGCGATGGCCGAAGAGATATTGAATCGCGACGGCAAGATAGTGGTTCGGATTCATCAAACCAGCGCAGGGAGTCACGATGCCGTGGCGATCATGGTCAGGGTCGCAGGCGCAGGCAATTGCGAACTGGTCCTTCAATTCGATCAAGCCGGCCATCGCGTAACGGGATGAGCAGTCCATGCGAATCTTGCCGTCCCAGTCAATTGACATGAAGCGAAAGGTCGGGTCGGCGGTGTCGTGCAGCACCTTCATGTTCAGGCCGTAGCGCTCTGCGATTCGGGGCCAGTAAGCGACACCTGCGCCTCCCAGTGCGTCAGCCCCAATAGAGAAACCGGCAGAGCGGATTGCGTCCAGGTCGAGCACCGCGTCCAGGTCATTCACGTAACCGCTGATGAAATCGTGCCGGTGGGTAGTGGAAGCTTTGAGCGCGGATTCGTAGGTACTTCGCTTCAAACCTTCTAGTTTGGCTTCGAGCAAGCGATTGGCTTCATTCTCAATCCACTTCGTGGCATCGGTATCGGCGGGTCCGCCGTTCGTCGGATTATACTTGAAGCCCCCATCATCGGGTGGATTGTGAGACGGAGTAATCACGATGCCATCGGCTAGACCAGCCGTGCGTCCTTTGTTTGCGGTCAGGATCGCATGTGAGATGACGGGCGTTGGGGTGTAGCCGAGGTCGGCATCGATCATCACTTCGACTCCATTGCCTGCCAGCACTTCGAGGGCGCTGGCAAAGGCAGGTTCGGATAGGGCGTGCGTATCCATGCCTAAGAAGAGCGGACCGGTGGTGCCTTGCGCGCTGCGGTAGCGGCAAATCGCCTCGGTGGTAGCAAGGATGTGCGCTTCGTTGAAGGCGTTGTTCAACGACGATCCGCGATGTCCGGAGGTGCCAAATGCAACCCTCTGATTGCGAATCGATGGGTCCGGGTGACCGGTGTAGTAGGCGGACACCAATCGCGGGACATTGACCAGCATCCCAGCTTCAGCAATACGACCAGCTTTCGGACTCACGCTCATGTTTTCTCCGCAGGATCAGGCTTCATGGCGAGAACCCTTTTCCTGGAAGTTTCGCACAAGGCGAGGCTGGTCCACACGAGAGCTAAGTTGTCAAAATCCCATTCGCCTCCGAGAGGCATGCTTTCAAGGACGTCCCGAACTCACCTGCTACAGCAGCAGAACTACCTTCTTTACTCATGGCAGTTTGCACGTAGGCCCTCGAAGCAGGTGTCATGAATACTCGTCTTTACCAGAAAATGGGCCGCCCCCAAGGCTGTCCGGCAAACAGACCGCCCGAATTCCTGTCTTGAGGGCAGGGGGTTGGAGTGAAAGGTGGTGGTCGTTGGGAAGGGCAAGTGCGACAGGGATTGGTGATATTGGCGTTGGATTCCATGGAATTGAGGCTATTCCTTGAAGGCCTCAACCGTTTCCTTCGTCAGCTCCAGCCCGCCATTCTGGGCTAGAGCGATTTGATCCCGTAGAAGCTCCAGTTGCACTGACATCGCTTCGGATGTGGTGGCTTCGGGTTCAGGTTCCAAGCATTCAGGGTCAACCGGCTTCCCAGGACCAGTTGCTTTTAAAAGGAGCGGTTTAGGTCCGCAGCGGACGGGTTCAGCGCGTCTCGTATTCATGATCCGCCGCAGCATCGAGGCCTGCCAGGGCAGGAGGTCGGCGGTGGGGTCTTGGGGGTCCACCCTGACAGACGCAGTG
>JBDTUY010000185.1:0-8939 GCA_040007495.1 Acidobacteriota bacterium
AATGCAAACCGCTATGTTGTCCTGGCGGTCAACTTCATGAGCGCTGCCGGTGTGTTCATCGCCTTGGTGTTTGGGTTTTTCTGGGTGCGGCTGATACGGGCGGATAAAAAACGGATGGATGCGGCAGCTATGCAGGAACGTGCCGCCTAGGCGTTGTTGACCCGGAATTTTTAGCGGGTGCCTTTGCTGTCCGGTTGGAGCGGGTGCCGGTAACGGGTGCGGGTAAAGTGATAAGAGGGATATAAGGAATGGATTGGATTACAGGCCGTTTTATGCTGCCGCCGCAAGGCTCGGCGTATGCGGGGGAAGTCGACGACGTATTCCTGGGCCTTTACTGGCTTTCACAGGTGTTGTTCTGGGGCATCACGCTCGCGGCCATCTACTTTGCCTGGCGCTATCGGTATAAAGAGGGTCGGGTCACGCCGCATATTACTCACAACACCACACTGGAAGTATTGTGGAGCGCAGGCCCCACGCTGCTCTGCGTAGGAATCTTCTTTTGGGGTCTCAACGGCTGGATGAAGTACGCCGTTGCTCCTGGTGATGCAATGGAAGTTCTAGTTACGGGTAAGCAGTGGCTGTGGCAATTTGAGTATCCAGACGGTTCCCGGACGATCAATGATTTGCACGTTCCCGTGGGTAAGCCGGTCAAGTTCACAATGACCAGCGAAGACGTGTTGCACGACTTCTTTGTGCCTGACATGCGTGTGAAGCATGACATTATTCCGGGCCGCTATACGCAGATCTGGTTCAAACCGGACGCCGTGGGTAAGCATACCTTCACATGTGCCGAGTACTGCGGCAAGGATCATTCCGGCATGAAGGGCATCATGACGGTCGAAAGCGACGCGGATTTTGCCAAGTTCCTGGAGACGGGCGGTACCGAGTGGGAAGACTACTTCCCACCGAAGGCGAATCGTCAGGCGGAATGGGGCAAGCTCCAGTATGAGCGCAAAGGCTGCAATTCGTGCCACAGCGTGGATGGCAGCAAGAGTAAGGGCCCGAGCTGGAAGGGTATCTACATGAAAATGGAGGCCATGAACAGTGGCAAGTCCATGATGGTGGATGACGATTATATTCGGGACTCCATGTTGAATCCGCAGAGCAACGTCGTTCAGGGATATGAGCCGATCATGCCGACCTTTCAGGGAACGTTAAAGCCGAACGAGATTCGTGGATTGGTCGCCTATATCCAATCGTTGAAGTAATTCTGCTAGTGGGTTGAAAATGTTGCAGTTGGGTAGGGAGTAGGTAACAGGAAGGTGAAGTATGGAACGCGTTCTTACAGCCGAAACAACAGTTAGTACCAGATCGCTCTCGGAAAAGAACTATCTCAATCAGGAAACCACCGTCTGGAGCTGGATGACGACGGTGGACCATAAGCGCATCGGATTGATGTACCTGGTTGGTTCTCTTACGTTTTTCTTGTTTGGCGGGGTGTTGGCGCTGTTGCTGCGCCTGGTTCTACTGACGCCGAAGCACACACTTTTCGGTTTGACAGTGGATGCGGAGACCTATAACCGGCTGTTCACTCTGCATGGCGCGGTCATGGTGTTCCTGTTCATTATTCCAGCGATTCCCGGATCGCTTACCAACTTTGTGCTGCCTCTTATGTTAGGTGCCAAAGACGTGGCGTTCCCGAAGCTGAACCTCGCTAGCTTCTACATTTACGTGGTCGGCGCGATCATGGCTGTTACCTCCATCATCATCGGCGCGGTCGATACCGGTTGGACCTTCTATACTCCCTACAGCACAACCAGCGCGGGTAGCGTCGCGCTGATTACGATGGCTGTGTTCGTCCTTGGGTTCTCGTCGATCCTGACGGGTTTGAACTTCATCGCGACCGTGCACAAACTGCGCGCGCCTGGCATGGGATGGTTCGACATGCCCTTGTTTGTGTGGGGCATGTACTCGACCGCTCTCATCCAGGTTCTGGCGACGCCGGTGCTTGCGATCACCCTGGTTCTGTTGACGATGGAACGGTTGTTCCACATCGGCATCTTCGATCCGAAGCTCGGCGGCGATCCGGTTCTGTTCCAGCATTTTTTCTGGTTTTACTCGCATCCTGCGGTGTACATTATGATTTTGCCGGGCATGGCGATCATCTCTGAGCTGATCCCGACCTTCTCGCGCAAAACCATTTTCGGTTATCGCGCAATCGCTTATTCCAGTGTTTCGCTGGCGCTGGTCAGTTTTATCGTGTGGGGGCACCACATGTTTGTCTCCGGCCAATCGCAGTTGGCAACCGTGGTCTTTTCGGCACTAACCTTCCTGGTTGCAATCCCTTCCGGCGTGAAGGTGTTCAACTGGCTGACCACCATGTACAAGGGCAACATCGTGCTGGCGACGCCCATGTTATACGCCATTTCATTTCTGATTCTATTTGCGATCGGCGGGTTGACCGGTATTTTCCTCGGGACTCTTTCGGTCGACGTTCACCTCACCGACACCTATTTCGTAGTCGCGCACTTCCATTACGTGATGATGGGTTCGACCGTCACGGCGTTCCTGGGCGGATTG
Source organism: Acidobacteriota bacterium (assembly GCA_040007495.1). Lineage (GTDB taxonomy): Bacteria > Acidobacteriota > Terriglobia > Bryobacterales > Bryobacteraceae > Palsa-187. The sequence continues at coordinate 2,521 of JBDTUY010000185.1, forward strand.
CATTATTGGTGGCCAAAGATGACGGGCCGGATGTACTCGGAGAAGTGGGGCCGGATCGGCTGCGCGCTATGGTTCATCGGCTTCAATGCGACGTTTATCCCGCAGTTCATTATGGGCAGTCGTGGTATGCCGCGCCGCTACTATAACTACCTGGATCAGTTCCAGCCATTCCACGCGTTTTCCACCTTCGGCTCGTGGATTCTGGGTTTGAGCTTATTCATGACGGCCGCCTATCTGCTCGCATCGCTGCGCAAGCCGGCCGACGCGCCGGACAATCCGTGGGGCGGAACGACGCTCGAATGGAAGACGGCCTCGCCTCCGATTACCCACAATTTCCACGACCAGCCGGTGCTGGAGCGGGAACCGTACGATTATCGGCCGTCGGCTGGGAATCGGCATTAACGCTGCGCTAAGGGGAGACTTTTCTTAATGAGCACTACGACAACGAATCTTCCGGCGCATGGGCACGATGCTCATGAGGCGCATGACGAGCATAATCCTTTCCATCAGCATCACTTTGCAACGATGGAGCAGCAGTTCGATACCAGCAAACTGGGCATGTGGCTGTTCCTCGCGACCGAAGTCCTGATGTTCGGCGGTCTGTTCGTCGGGTTTGGATTGATGCAAGGCCGGTACCCTCAGGAGTTCCTGGAAGCACACACGCATTTGCAGAAGTTCCCTGGCGTCTTGAACACCGTCGTTCTTTTGTTCTCCAGTTGGACCATGGTGATGGCGGTCCACGCGGCGCAGACCGGGCAAAAAGCCAAGCTGAGGATGTATCTTCTGATTACGATCGCTTGCGCAGTGGTCTTCCTCGGGGTCAAATATTACGAGTATTCCCACAAGTTTGAAGAACACTTGCTACCGGGCATCTTTTACCATCATCAAGCAACAGATTCCCTACCCAATAGCTGGGGTTACGCGACTTTCTTCTCGTTTTACTTCATGATGACCGGTCTCCACGGCATCCATATTATCATTGGGATCGGCTTGCTTACCTGGCTCTATATCAAGGCAGGCAAGGACGAATTCTCCAGCGCGTATTTCACTCCGGTTGACTTGGTGGGCCTGTACTGGCACATTGTCGACATGATCTGGATCTATCTGTTTCCGCTGTACTACTTAATCACATGAGTTCTCATATCGAAACCAGTCACGAAGAGCACGTTGTTCACGGCGGCCCTCTGATCTACACCATCAACCTGGTAGCATTGTTGATCTTGACGGGCATTACGGTAGGGGCGTCTTTCGTCGATTTTGGCTCCGCCAACGTCGTGATTGCGCTAGCCATCGCCACAATGAAGGCGACGCTGGTCGCGCTATTCTTCATGCATTTGCGCTGGGAAAAGCCCATCAACGCTGTCGCCATCGTCGCCGGGTTCCTGTTCCTGGGGATCTTCCTCATGTTCGATCTCATCGACATCGATCACCGGCGTGACCCGACTCCGCGCAACCTACCGGTCATGACCGAAAAGGAAGCGCCGACGCCGGTTCCTGGTTCCATGAACCCCCTGCTGACGCCTGCTCCCGAGGCTCTTCCAGCGCCCCCCGCAGTCGTCGAGGGTGCCAAGGAAGGCGAAGGCAAAGCTAAAGGTAAGGAATAGCTTCCGATCGTGCTACTAGAGAGGTCTTTCCGTGGAACCACTGCATCCAGCTGAAGTTCGTGTTCTGGGCGCACTGATTGAGAAAGATCTCACCACGCCCGAATATTATCCGCTAACGCTCAACGCGCTGCAGAATGCGTGCAATCAGAAGTCGAGCCGCGAGCCTATCGTCCACTATGACGAAGAGACCGTCGCACAAGCCTTGCAGAGTCTGCGTGATAGGCAGTTAGCTTCAAGGATCAGTGGAGCAGGGCATCGAGTCGAGAAATACGGTCACCGTCTAGGCGATCTCTTGAATCTTGGACGCCGTGAAATGGCGGTGCTCTGTGTCCTGATGTTGCGAGGCCCGCAGACAGTTGGCGAGCTCCGCGGACGAACCGAACGGATGCACGAGTTCTCCGACATGGAAGAAGTCGAGCACGTTCTTAGCTCGCTGGCTAGTCGAGTGCCTGATCCTCTCACTGCACCTGTGGCGCGGGGCCGATGGGTCCATCTTTGGTCGGGTGCCGATGCTGCGTGGGATTCTCCTTTGGCAGATGCGGCCAGTGCGATTTCCTCGCACCGGCCACAACCTGTGGTCGACGACCAACTGCTACAACGGGTTGAGACTTTAGAACGGGAAGTTGCCGAATTGAGAGCCGAGATTCGAAGCTTCCGAGATCAATTCGAGTAGACAGTGGCTAGCCACCCTCTACAGTGCAAGTTGGGATTCTGAGTCCTGACTTCTGGCTCCCGATTCCTCAAAAAAAATGGCGTCCACCCAACCCAGGCGGGTCAGATGAACGCCACTTACAGGCCGAAGGTATCAGCCAGACATCGCGTTTAAGAACTGAGCATTTGCGCTGGTTTTCGACAGCTTGTCGATCAGCAACTCCATACTCTCTGTCGGCGAAAGCGGATTCAGCACCTTTCGTAGGACCCACACACGATTCAGTTCTTCGCGCGGCAATAGTAGTTCTTCTTTACGCGTGCCGGACTTGGAAATGTCGATCGCCGGGAATACGCGCTTGTCCATCAGTTTGCGGTCCAGATGGATTTCCATGTTACCCGTGCCCTTGAACTCTTCAAAGATGACGTCGTCCATACGGCTGCCGGTATCGACCAGGGCCGATGCGACGATCGTAAGCGAACCACCCTCTTCAATATTGCGAGCCGCGCCGAAGAATCGTTTCGGGCGTTGCAGAGCGTTCGAATCAACGCCGCCCGAGAGGACCTTACCCGACGGCGGAACGACCGTGTTGTAGGCACGAGCCAGACGCGTGATCGAATCCAGCAGAATCACGACGTCCTTCTTGTGTTCCACCAGGCGCTTAGCCTTCTCGATCACCATCTCCGCAACTTGCACGTGGCGTGAGGCGGGTTCATCAAATGTGGAACTGATGACTTCGCCGCGAACCGACCGCTGCATGTCGGTGACTTCTTCCGGGCGTTCATCGATCAGCAGGACGATCAGAGAAACTTCCGGATGATTGGTGGTGATCGAATTGGCGATCGACTGCAACAGCATGGTCTTGCCAGTGCGAGGCGCAGCCACGATCAGACCACGTTGTCCTTTGCCGATCGGCGTCAGTAGATCCATGACGCGTCCGGAGTAGTTATCTTTCGTTGTCTCCATCTTCAACCGCTGCTGCGGATAGAGCGGAGTCAGATTGTCGAAGAAGATCTTGTTGCGCGACTCCTCTGGCGGCTCAAAGTTGATCGCGTCAACCTTGATGAGCGCGAAGTACCGTTCGCCTTCCTTCGGTGGACGAATCTGGCCGCTAACCGTATCGCCCGTGCGCAGATCGAAACGGCGGATCTGCGAAGGCGAAACATAGACGTCGTCGGGTCCCGGCAGGTAGTTGTACTCCGGTGCTCGCAGGAAGCCGAAACCGTCCGGCAGGCATTCCAGTACGCCTTCCGAGAAGATCAGCCCACTTTTTTCGGCCTGAACCTGCAGGATCTTGAAGATCAATTCCTGCTTACGGAAGCCGGCGAAGCCTTGCACACCTTGATCTTTAGCGATCTGGTTCAAGGCCTGGATGCTCATATCCTTGAGTTCAACCAGATCCAACGCGCCGCTATTCTTTCCTTGATTGCCCTGCGCGCGGCGCTTGCCGTCGCTGAACATCCGACCCGAGGGGGACGGGGGCGTCGCGGGTGGTGTAACTGCAGGGGTCTCTGCTGTGTCAGTAGTTTCCGCCTTGGGTGTTTCAGCGGATAACGGCTGTTCAGCTGGCTTTACCTCGTGTTTGACCTCTGGCTTCACTTCGGGCTTCGCGTCGGGGGGGCGCTCGGCGCGATGTTTGGTCGCCTCTGTCTTCTTGGTGTGATGTTTCTCGGAAGCCGGCTTTTCGGACTTGGCTTCGGTGGTTACTTCCGGCTCTGGTGCCGGAGTTACTGGGGTGTCTTGATTGTCGTTATCGCTTGCCAAATTTCCCTCACTCCCCGGCCCGTCACGGCCGAGCATTCGAGCATTTCTCCGGAAAACCCTTCCCGGAGCGCCTTCAGGCTTTGGTGTCTTTCTTTTTGTGTTTTTAGCTTGTCGACCTTTGTAACTACAACTATGAACCGGCGGTTATTAAACTCAAGCCATTCCCGCAGTTCAATATCCTTCGGCATCCAACCGCGCCGTGAGTCAATCAATAGCACCGATAACTGCAGGGCTTGCCGATCGACCAAGTACGATTCGATCAGGCCCTTCCATTCCACGGTAATTGCTTTGGGAACTTTTGCGAAACCATATCCTGGAAGGTCCACGAAGCGGAACCCGCCGTCCACGTTATAAAAATTGATGGATTGTGTACGGCCCGGCCAACTGCTGATGCGGGCTACGGCGTCACCGCCGGGTCCAGACTTATTTCCTACCAGCGCATTCAACAGGCTGGATTTTCCGACGTTGCTACGTCCCAGAAATGCTATTTCAGGTGCCGCTGCCTGCGGAAACTGATCCGGTCTGACTGCACTTATTATAAACTCTGCGCCCATGAAAAGGGAGGGGGTGGGTGCAACTGAACGCCTACCCTTTAGTGGGTCACTTTCTCATCACGCGAACGCGCTACGATCTCGGCAGCCGTCAGCATGCCGGGCAGTGCCGTAGTCTCAATCTCGCGTTCCAGCGCCAGCTTTAAAACTTCATCCATAGACGTGACGAAGTTCATCTTCATCTCTTGCCGCAGCGTCTCCGGAATGTCCGGCATGTCGCGCTCATTGTCCTTCGGCAGGATTACTTCGCGAATACCGTGCCGATAGGCCGCCAGCAATTTCTCCTTCAAGCCGCCAATTGGAAGTACACGCCCACGCACCGTGATTTCGCCGGTCATCGCGATATCGGCCCGCACCGGAATGCTGGTCAATGCGCTGGCGATGCTGGTGGCTATCGTTATACCAGCCGACGGACCATCCTTGGGGATCGCCCCTTCCGGGACGTGTAGGTGGATATCCAGATGACGATAGAAATCGCGTGGCAATCCCAAATGATGTGCACGCGCTCGCAAGTACGTCAACGCAGCCTGCGCCGACTCCTGCATCACGTCGCCGAGTTTTCCGGTTGCCGTTAACTTGCCACGGCCTTCCATGATCTCGGCTTCGGTGGTCAGAATCGAACCACCGACTTCGGTCCACGCTAATCCAACCGTAGCGCCGATCTCGTTCTTTTTCTCAGCAGCTTGTTCGCGATACTTCTGAGGCCCAAGCAGTTCGTTGACTTTGGCCGCCGTGATCACAACTTTGGGCGCGGTCGTCTTGAACGGCACTAGTTCCGCTTCAGAGGATTCTTCGACCACTACCTTCTTTTTCTTGCTCTTGGCCTTGACCGCGACTTTCTCGCTGTCTTCCGTGTCGGGAATGTGCCCGTCGACCACCTTGCGGGCGATCTTACGGCACACATTGCCAACCTCGCGCTCCAGGTTACGAACCCCGGCTTCTCGCGTGTAGTGCTGGACCAGTTCCTTCAAACCTTCGTCGGTGAATTCGATTTCCTTGTCCGTCAGGCCGGTGCCTTTTAACTGCTTGGGCGCCAGGAAGCGCTTCGCGATTTCCAACTTCTCGACCTCTGTGTAACCAGAAAGCCGAATCACTTCCATGCGATCCTGCAATGCTGGCGGAATCGTGTGTAGCACGTTGGCTGTTGCGATGAAGAACACCTCACTCAGGTCGTACTCTACGTCCAGGTAGTGATCGGAGAATGCGAAATTCTGTTCCGGGTCCAATACTTCGAGCATCGCTGCCGACGGATCGCCGCGGAAATCGGTCGACATCTTATCAATTTCATCCAACATGATCACCGGGTTCTTGACGCCGGCCTTTTTCATCATCTGAATGATCTGGCCGGGCAGGGCACCGATGTACGTACGTCGATGGCCGCGAATCTCAGCCTCGTCGCGTACGCCGCCTAGCGACAAACGAACGAACTTGCGTCCAGTGGCCTTCGCGATCGACATGCCAAGCGACGTCTTACCGACGCCAGGAGGTCCCACGAAGCAGAGAATCGAACCCTTCGGGTCCTTAACTAAACGCCGTACCGCGAGAAACTCCAGGATGCGATCCTTGATCTTGTCCAGACCGTAGTGATCGCTCTCCAGCACTTCGTGAGCGTACGGAAGCTCGCGAATTTCTTTGGACTTTTTCTTCCATGGCACCGCCAACAACCAGTCGAGATAATTGCGCGATACTGTGGACTCAGCCGACATCGGTGGCATCTGCTCCAGACGCTTCAGTTCGGCCATGGCCTTTTCCTGAGCATCTTTCGTCATGCCAGCAGCTTCGATCTTCTTCTTCAGCTCGTCGAATTCGCTCTTCTCGCCGCGGCCCAGTTCCTTCTGGATGGCCTTGATC
>JBDTUY010000186.1:0-8933 GCA_040007495.1 Acidobacteriota bacterium
GAAAGACAGTAGGCGTCGATAACTTCTGTTCGCAAAAAGTGTCCTGGGTGAACAGGCTTCAACATCCGCATAGTCCGCTCCTTAGTGGTAATCTTCATAGTTCACATCCAGGATCTCGCCGTCTTTAATGTGGAACGTCAACCGCCAGTTGCGAGTGACCAGAAGACTCCAAACTCCCTTGCGATCTCCGGTGAGTTGGTGGGCCTTCCACGATGGGAACGCACGTAGATGGTTCGCGTCCTGCACGTCTTGCAGAAAGGTAAGCATGGCAACTAGCTTGTCGACCGCGTCTGGCGGTAGCCCCTTCGGGTTGTCCTCCAAGTAGAGTTTTCTCAAACCCTTGTGGACAAAATTCCGTATGTGCACTGGCCAAAGTGTAGCCTGTAGCCTTACACGAGTCAAGCCACCAAGTATGTCAGGACGGAACAAGACCTACTTCGCTAAAAGTCCAGCAGTAAAGCTCAAACCCGGTCAAAGACACAAAACCGTGGTGGGACAACCCGGTGACAGCTAGGATGAGAAGGCTTTTTGTATCTCAGAAAAGGGGTTCGGTGCAGTTTGTCGTCACCAGGTTTGTCTGATTTTTCACCTGGTTTGTCTGTCACCGGGGTTTTAAGTCTACCGCGGCGAGTCACTGTCGGTGTTACCATCGTCACCGGTCCCGCCGGTTCTGGGCTTACTACCTTGCTCCATCTCCCCAAACCAAGCCGACCGACATCTTCATGTAAATTTCGACCCGCGACCCTCACCGGACGCTCTGAACGCCCCAAACTGGTGTACCCTAGAACGATGCGCCGTCGCTACCTACTCGCCCTACCCATCGCCACTGCGATGCTCCTTTCCAGCTGCAACTCGCTGCCTTCGGGCTCGGGCGGAGCGGCCAAGCTTGAAACTGACGATTCCAAGGCGATATATGCAATTGGTCTCTCCCTCGCCCGGAACCTCGATCCGCTGGCTCTAACCCCGGCCGAGCTAGACATCGTAAAACAGGCACTCACAGATTCTGCGAATAAGAAACCGGCGATTGATCTTGAAGTCTACGGGCCCAAGATCAATGATTTTGCCAAGGGGCGCCTGGGCAAGCAGGCGGAAGCGGAAAAGGGCAAAGCCAAGGCCTATGAAGAGAAGATGGCCGCTGTTGCCGGTGCGCAGAAGACTCCGAGTGGTTTGATCTATAAGGAGATCACTCCAGGCACCGGAGCATCGCCCAAGGACACAGATACTGTGAAGGTCAACTATAAGGGGACCTTGTTGGACGGCACTGAATTCGATAGCTCCTACAAACGCAACATGCCCGCCGAGTTCCCGCTGGGCGGTGTGATTCCATGCTGGACCGAAGGCGTGCAAAAGATGAAGGTGGGCGGCAAAGCGCAACTGGTGTGCCCGGCGGCATTGGCCTACGGAGACGCTGGCTCCCCCCCGGTAATCCCCGGTGGAGCCACATTGACCTTTGAAGTGGAATTGCTCAGCATCGGCGCCAGCCCCGCCGCCACGCCCAACGCCGGCGGCGGCGACAAGAAGTAGCTTCAGCAAGCACCAAACAACCCAATAGACTGGCCGCAGACTAACGCCGATTCGTCAGGGATAACCTGAGGACGGCGCAGTTTGCGGCCATTTCATTTTGGTGAACGTTGAAATCTGATGAGGCTTGCATCCCGGCCTAGGATCGGACACAATAGCTCGCAAAGGAGAGCAACCGATGTTCATCATTCGCAACACATTCGTAGCAAAGCCCGGCTGTGCAGGAAAATTGGCGGCACAGATCAAGGATGCGACCGCAGCGTTTGGTATGCCCGGCGTCCGCGTTATGACCGACCTCACCGGCGAGTTTAACCGAGTCGTGATGGAGCACTCCGCTGAGACGATGGCCGAATTCGAGAGCCGCATGCAAGAAGTAATGGGCAGCGCTTTGTATCGAGAGAAAATGGCAGGCTACACCGAACTTTGGAACACCGGCAGCCGTGAGATCATGCGCGTCGTGTGACGGAGCTTGCTTGATCGAACCGTTAACAAATCCACGGATAGGGAATCCACGTTTACGGAATCCAATGACGCGCACACTTTGCTTTGGATGACCCGCGTCAAACTGCCCAGCGCCGTTGTATACCGTGGGCAACACGGACCATCCTACCGGGAAAGTAATTCCTTCGCGGAGGTACTTTTGTTATGAAACGCTTCGCTCTCGCGAGCAGCCTCGCAGCGCTGCTTCTGATTAGCACTCCTCATAAAGGCGGTGCGGTCGGGGCCTTCGATCAAAAGCTATCTCCGGATCGACAAATTCTACAGGCGCTCAACCGCTTATCCTTCGGACCACGTCCAGGCGACGTGGAAGAAGTTCGCCGCTTAGGCGTGGCCAAGTGGATCGATCTTCAACTGCATCCGGAGCGTGTGGCGGAGAATCCGGCACTCGAAGCCAAGTTGAAGCCTCTGGAATCTCTACGGATGAGTCCCCCGGAAGTTGCCCGCGACTATTCCCCTCAACAAGTAAACGCGGCGGCCCTCATCATATCTCAACCGTTGAACTTGAATACGCTGCTTTCCCCTGATGAGCTTCGCAAAGTCCTGAACGGGGCAGCGGAAGAGCGGACCACGGTGCTTAAGTCACTGGATCCCGCCAAGCGCAAGCAAGTGCTGGGTGTGTTGCCAACTAATCTATTGGAGTTCACACCCGAGTTTAAACAGGAAGCTGCAGACGCCGTAAAGATGCGGCAGGAGGATATACAGAAGGAACTTCGCAAACGAAATCCTCAACTGACGGACATGCTGACCCAGGAACAGGTGCAGGCTGCAAGATCGGGTAATAAGGATCAGCTGGAGGCCTTGTTCGCTTATCTCGATCCGGATAAGCGAGCGTTGGTGGCCGGCTTATTGCCAGCACAGAGTCTGGCGATGATGCCGGAATTGCGCCGCATGGGGCAAATGCAACGGCAAGCGCGCCAGGTGCCAGGTCAGGATGCGAAAGAAGGCAAGGTGTTCCGGGCCATCTATTCCAATCACCAGTTGGAAGAAGTGCTGGTGGATTTCTGGTACAACCACTTCAACGTGGATTTGAACAAGAACGTTCAGAACGCGCAAAACCTGGAACAGGTGCTGATCGGCAGCTACGAACGGGATGCCATCCGTCCTTATGTACTGGGGCATTTCAAGGACATGTTGCTGGCCACGGCCCGGCATCCGGCCATGCTGGTCTATCTGGATAACTGGCAATCGATGGCGCCGGGGTCGTTCGAGGTCGGACCGTTCGCGCCACAAAGGGGGATCGTCAACGGGGTTCCAAATTCGATCATTCCCAACGCATTCAGTCGGCAGGCGCACGGACTCAATGAAAACTATGGCCGTGAAATCATGGAACTGCACACCTTGGGCGTGAAGGGCGGCTACACCCAGGACGACGTGATCGCGGTGGCGCGCAGCTTGACCGGATGGACCATCCGCGATCCCAACGTTCCGGAGTTCGTGTTCGCGTCCTTTATGCATGATGCAGAGGAGAAGATCGTACTCGGGCAAAAGATTGCACCTGCCGGACAGCAGGAAGGGGTGCAGGTCATCAACATTCTGGCGCATCATCCTTCAACCGCGAAGTTTATCTCGCGAGAATTGGCACAAAGATTTGTCGCTGACGATCCTCCACAGGCTTTGATCGATCGCATGGCGCAAACCTTCACCAAGACCGATGGCGACCTGCGGGCGGTGCTGGAAACCATGTTCACTTCAGCGGAGTTCTTCTCAGAAGGTGCTTGGCAGGCCAAGATCAAATCGCCATTTGAGATGGTTGTAAGCGCAGTGCGCGCTGTGGGAGCCGAGGCATCGGATACCTTCACGCTTGTGCAGAAAATCGCCGACATGGGTCAACCGCTGTACGGCAAGCTGGAACCAACCGGCTATCCCAACACAGGCGAAACCTGGCTTAGTACGACGGGTGTATTGGGGCGTTTGAATTTCTCGTCGGCTCTGGCCTCGGGTCTGATTCCCGGGATCAAACTGAATCTTTCCCGACTGGAGGCCAAAGACGAACCAGCGATCGCACGAGAAATATTAGGCCGCGAGGCCTCTGAGCAGACCAACGCGGCAATCCTGCAGGGGCTCGCTGGAAGAAAAAGGACACCCGCATTTATAACATCACTAGTGCTTGGCTCACCCGACTTTCAGAGGAGGTAAACGATCATGTTGACACGACGCATATTTTTACGTGGTTCGACAATTGCCATGGCTGGTATGGGGGCGGTGCCCGGCTGGCTGACCCGTGCCGCGTCAGTCGAAGGCAAGAAGCGCAAGACGCTGGTCGTGATCTTCCAACGCGGCGCAGCGGATGGGCTGAACATCGTGATTCCATTTGCGGATAAGCGGTATCGCGACCTCCGGCCAATCCTCGGAATCGCAGCGCCTACCGGTCCGCTAAACGCGGGCAACTCCATCGATCTGGACGGGCAATTTGCCCTGAATGGCGCGATGCAGCCGCTCAAGGCATTGTGGGATAGCAAGCAGCTGGCGATTGTAGAGGCTACAGGTTCAACGGACGCTTCGCGCTCACATTTCGAGGCTCAGGAGTTCATGGAATCCGGCACCACCAGCAAATCACTGGGCGACGGATGGCTCAATCGAGCACTGCCCAAACCCGGTGACGATGCATCGCCCTTGCGTGCGATCTCCATGGGGAATCAGGTGGCGCGAACCCTTCGCGGAGAACGGGATGCGATTGCCGTGGGCGATGCGCAGCAGTTCAACATGGGTGGCAACCAGAGCGCTGCATCGATTATGGAAAGCATGTACGCGACCACCACCGACAAGGCCATTGGGCGGAGCGGTAAAGACGCGTTTGACGCAATGAAGTTGATCAAGTCCATTAGTCAAGGACAGAACACGCCGCGGGGCGGATCGCAGCAGTTGTACGGACAAGGCGGCGAACTAGGCCGCAACTTGCAGCAGTTGGCTCGTCTGATAAAGGCCGATGCCGGTGTGGAAGCCGCCTTCGCGGAGATCAACGGTTGGGATCATCACAGCAATGAGAATCCTCAGTTAAACAACCTGCTGCGGCAATTCTCCAGCGCTTTGGCGGGCTTCAGCCTGGACATGGGCGACCGTATGGAGGACATCGTATTGGTAACCATGTCGGAGTTCGGACGCACCGCGGCGGAAAATGGCAATGGCGGTACCGATCACGGGCATGGCAGTTTGATGCTGACAATGGGCGGTCCCATCCAGGGCGGCAAGGTCTACGGCAAGTGGCCGGGGCTGGAAAAAGAGCAACTGTTTGAGGGCCGCGATCTGGCGGTAACCACCGACTACCGCACCGTGCTGGGCGAAGTGATCCAGGGCCACCTCGGTCAAAAGGATCTGAGTCCGATATTCCCAGGTTTTCTGTTAGGGCAAACACTCGGCCTGCTGAAGGGATAGAAACCCGTTCCGCCCATAAGACCAACCTGCGTGCCGCTACCCCAAAATCTCCGCCCGCTTAATATAGTCGAGCTTCGGGAACCTAGGCTCCAGATACGCGTTGGCCTGCTCCTCCACCGCGCCGGGGTCCAGGAGTTTTCCCTGAGGCCGCAACTCCCCGTAACCAGAATACAAACGGTCCACGACCTCAATCCCTTCCACGATCCTCGCGAACGGTACGAATTTCTGCTCATCCAGCATGTGATTATCGGCTAGGTTGATGAAGATCTCGGTGGCTCGCGTATTGGGACCAGATTGGGCGAACGACAGCATACCGCGGGTATTCTTTTCCTTGACCGGGTCATCGATAAAATAGAGTGCCCGCCAGACCCTATGAGTTTCATAGTCCTTATGGACACCGAACTGCGCAATAAAGCCAGGCACGACACGGAAGAAACGGCCCTGATCGAAATAGCGCATCTGTAGCAACTCCATGAATCGATCGACGCCGTGTGGTGCCCAATCGTGGTGAGCCTCCACGATAAAGTCTCCAGCCGTGGTTGAAAACTTGACCCGAAAAACAGCAGGTACAGGGACCGGCTTCTTTGCACAGGCCTTCAACATCCCCGCCAACGCAGCCCAGCCTAAATAACGACCAAAATCCCGGCGTGAACAGATCGGCATTCGGCCACAGTAGCGCAAGTCGGACCTGTGTCTCAACATTCCCACCACGCTAAAATAGAGAGATGGCTCTGATCGATGAAATGCGAATGGACCGGACAGCCATTTCGGTGGTAAATACCACGACACCCTCCGACGCCAAAGAGTACTGGAAGTCCAAAACCATTGCCGAGCGTCTGCAGGCGCTGGAACTGACAAGGCAGGTATTCAATGCATACGATCCAGCTACCACCCGATTTCAAAGAGTTCTTGAAGTTACTCATCACCCATGAGGTTCGTTTCCTGCTGATTGGCGGCTACGCTGTGAACGCTTTTGGTCATGTTCGAAACACAGTCGACATGGATATTTGGATCGACGGTAGGGTGGAAAACCGCAGTCGGGTGGTTATAGTGGTCCGCGAATTCGGGTTTGCGAATGCAACCGACGACATCTTGAATGAGCCGGACGCGATGTTAAGAATGGGTGTCCCGCCCCTCCGCATTGAAGTTATGCGGAAGCTGACTGGCGTCCGATTCGAGGAATGCTGGCCAAGAAGGCTACTGATAGAAGTCGACGGACTATCTATCCCAATGATTTCTTTAGCCGACCTAAGGCTAAACAAGCAGGCAGCCGGAAGGCCCAAAGACCTGCTTGATCTGGATGAACTCTCCTAGCCAACCTCTGCTAACCTAAGACTTACCGCCCGGTTGTCCGATCTAAATCCCAGGAGTTTCCTTTTGAGGCTATTCTTTGTCCTTTTGCTTGCTCTGTTACCGCTCCATTCCGCGACCGCACCATCCGTGCCTTTTCCCGCAGAAGAGCGTCCCGTTGAAAACCGGCTTCGCCTATTCCAGACCCATACCGGTGAACACATCGACATCATCTATCGCCGCGGGGCGGACTACCTGCCAGAAGCCTTAAACAAATTGGACCATTTCCTGCGCGATAGCCTTACGGGCGAGGTGCGGCACTATGATCCCCGCGTATTTGATATTCTGCATGACCTGACCGCGCGCCTTGGCAAGGCCAGTCAGGAGATCCAAATTATTTGTGGCTATCGAACCGCCGAGACGAACGAGTATTTGCGGACTCATACCACTGGCGTGGCCAAGAAAAGCCTGCATATGCTGGCAGAAGCGATCGATATCCGGATTCCTGGATTGAAGACGTCGATTTACCGCGACGCGGCTTTAGCCCTGAAACGGGGCGGAGTCGGCTTCTATCCCGCGTCTAATTTTATACACGTGGACGTGGGCCCGGTGCGGCGCTGGTAATCTTGTCGGGTGAATTGCGCTCGGCAAGCTGCTTCGCTAACTTGGCGTCGTAGCCATACATATCGGTGAAGAACCGGATCTCACCGTTCTCCTGCACCGCCGCCGTCTGATACACGATAAACACCTGGATTGGATGGGTCAGCGGAACCTTTCGTAGTTCCTTACCCTGGCTAACTTCTTCGGAAATGGTCTTGGCGTCCCATTCTTTGTCGCCGTCTTCTTGACCTGAGAGAACCCAAGCCGCAAAGTCCGCCGGCTTTTCGACTCGGATGCACCCGTGGCTCAACGCCCTTTGTGCACGTGCAAAGAACGATTTCGAGGGCGTGTCGTGAATGTAGACGTCGAAGGCATTCGGGAACATGAATGCGACCGCACCCAAAGCGTTCTGCGGCCCCGGTCTCTGCCGGATCGTCAGCCGTCCGACCCGCAACTGCGCCAAAACGTCGTCCGTCACGGCTTCCGCCGTAATGATATTTCCCTTCCCATCAATGACTTCATAGTCGTGCTTGGCGAGATAGTCCCTATCCTTCGTGATCGCGGGCACCAGTTCCTTTCTCTGGATGCTAGTCGGCACGTTCCAATAGGGATGGAACGTTACGTACGTCATCTTGGCAGTGAATAACGGTGTATTTGTGCTGCTCACTTTCCCGTCCAATCCGACCACGACATTCGCCGAAAGTTCGGCATCGCCTGGTTTGCTACCGGCGCGCAGACGGAACTCAGGAACATTCACCACGACCGACCGCATCTCCGTCCTCGGCATCCAGCGCATCCGTTCCAGCGTCAATTCGATCTTCTGAACCCGGTCACTTATAGGTTGCCGCAGTTCGGCCAAGGTAGCCCTGCCTAGCCGACCGTCAGGCTCCAGCCCATGACGCTCCTGGAATTTCTTCGCAGCCGTCAGCAAAGCGCCATCGTAGGCCGGTGCTTCGGATTGCTCCACGCGGGCTTGATCTTCGGCTGAGAGATCGCCGACCAAGGCCAGCACCTGAGCCAGTTGCTTTGCGCCAGAATAAGTCGTGCCCGGTTCAACCGGTTTCCCATTGGGCGCGGCCGGAAGAAAGTCCGTGTCTTCCGGAACCTCTTTTGTTGCCAGTTCCCGATAGGTCTTCAGTCCTTCCAACAACCGCCCAAAGCCAGGATCGGGAGGATCAAGCGCGGCCAGCCCTTCGTCAAGACTCGCTGGTTCCAACACACTCTGCCGTACCAATGCTGCCAACTCAGGTTGTGAACCCTTGGTGGTGGCAGAATCGTAGACACCCGGATTGGCGCGGCCAAACCGAAGGTCCGATACCAAGCGCACAGCAGCGGTTGTGATTGCGACGTCCACGGCGGACCGCTCGTCGTGCGGCACTTTGCCCGTCACGTCGACGGCTACCCACGGCCCCACGTAATCCATTGGCTGCAAGCCTTTGTCGGAAGCGTTACGTAAAACTTGCATCAGTTCCGTTGCGCGTACGGTAGCTTTTCCCGCTCGGATCCAAAGAGGATGAAACTCCTCATCTGCATACAAAGCCGCCACTTCGCGCGAAATGGTATCGGGCTTCGGTGCACCTTCAGGAACCGCGACCCGGGCTTCGATGGCGGAAGCGACCGATTCGTCGCTTTCGATAACAAGGTCCGTG
>JBDTUY010000187.1:0-8933 GCA_040007495.1 Acidobacteriota bacterium
GCGGCATTCTCCAGATGACCGAAAGAGGTCATCTGTTTCCGGAACGGTTCCAGCGGCGATGTAATTTCGTTCAGCTTGAAGCTATCGCCCCGGCCAGAAGGCGTCCATTTGTCGCCCGCAACCCCGAATTTGGTGTTGTACATGATGGCGCCATGAGGAATATAGAAGAAGCCTGCCCGGATCTTGGGATTTGCTGCCGTCTGGGCCAGCGCCGTGGATGCCGGCACCATGGCACTGAGAAAAGGCAGCGCGAGACTGACACCGGAACCCTTAAGGAGAGTTCTACGGGAGATGTGCTTTTTCGTAATGAACATGTTCTTCTCCTAAAAATGTATGACGACTTCGAAGGATTGCAATCTATTTTGCGACTACTTTTGCAACTGCAGCTTTTACGGCCGGCTTGGGCGCAACTTTCGCCATGGCGACCGGGCCTTGCTTGCGGAATGCGTCGGTCTTGGCAATTCCAAGCACCAGCGAGGCGAGCGTATAGTTGTCCTTCTTCGCGTCGCTCACCACTTTACGAACCTGCGGCATGTCAAAGTATTGCGGCGGCCGGTTCACCGAATACATCAAGAGCCGCTCAGTCATCGACCGGACGAAGGTCTCAGGATTGCCCGCAAGCGCTTCACGAAGCTCCACGGGACCATTGATCGCAACCCCACTCGCCATCACCGTGCTGGCATCGATCTTGGCATTGCCAGCCTGGCGGTCGGTGGTCCGATACTGGCCAATTGCGTCAAAGTTTTCCAGCGCCAAACCGGTCGGGTCAATCACGCCGTGGCACATCTTGCAGCTTGCCGAGTCGCGATGCTGCTCCAGCCGCGCACGCACCGTCTTGGGAGCTTCACCCGGCCTCTGATCCAGGTTCGCGACCACCGCCGGTGGCGGCGGAGTGGGGGGCGTACCAATCAATTTATCCAGAACCCAGGCACCGCGCAGCACAGGAGAGGTTCGGTCGCCATACGAGGTCCGCATCAGCACAGCGGCCTTGCCCAGCAGACCGAAACGGGTCGGGTCCGTGAGCGTGACCGGCTTGAATGCCGACGTGCTTGGCCCCGTAACACCGTAGTGACGAGCCAGCCGACTATTCATGAAAGTTTGGTCGGAGGTCAACAGATCCACCACACTGCGCTTTTGCAGCAGAACGCTGCCCAGGAACATCTCCGCTTCCGTCATAAAATCCTTGCGAAGCGTCGCGTCGAAGCCAGTAAAGATCTTCGCATCCGGGACGACCAGATCCAAGCTGTTCAGATTCAGCCATTTCATCGCGAACCCGGACACTAAGCTGGAAGCCTTGGGGTCGGCCATCATGCGCTTTACTTGCGCATCCAGTACGCCGGGCTTGCTCAGGCTATTCGACTCAGCCAACTTCATGAGCTCTTCGTCCGGGGGCGTGTTCCAAATAAAATAGGAAAGACGCTTCGCCAATTCCCGGTCCGTCAGGAGAAATTCTTTCGTTTTTGGGACGCCCGCAGGGCCACGGATCGAACGATATAAGAAGTCCGGGCTGGCCAGCACGGCCGCCACAATCTCTTCCACGCCTTTATCGAAGGGCTGCTTATCCAGCCGACCTTCTTCATAGAATCGCATCAGTGTGGCAACGTCGGCCTCCGACACCGGCCGGCCGTAGGCGCGGTGCGCCAGACTCTGCGCGATCTGCTTGGCACAGGCGGACTCGCCGATCACCTTCGGATCACACACGAAGATCATGGGGCGGGTCTTACTATCGGTAATGCCCGTCGGATTGTACGGTCCCTTGATCTCGATGGCGTTGTTCTTCGAATCGGCCAGGTTCGCCATGGGAGCACCACCACCGCCGCGGCCACCGCCGCCGCCCACATTGTCGTCCGATTCCACATGCGGGCGCTCGATGAATCCGACCAGGATGGTATGCTGGCCCGCAGTCAACTTCACCGGGATCTTCTGGAAGCGCTCGAGAATTTTTGCCCAGCCGTCCGCAGCCTTGACGTTCGCGAGCCTCAGATCCTCCAAACCGCCTATATCGCCCTTGAACACGACCTTGCCGTCGATCATCAGCACCTGCGTGGTTCGGTTCTGCAGTCCGCGGTTGTACAAACCGAGCGACTGCTCATCAAAGGCAGTGCTGAAGCGGTATTCCCCGTCGGCCGGGAAATCGTGCGTGAACTGCATCGCACTGCGGATACCCACCGGGAAAGGCAACTCGGGATCCTGATTTCCGCCGGTCTTGTAAGACCAGGACGAAAGCGGCGGACGCATGTCGCCCACACCCTTCTTCGCAATACGGCGCGCCGCCGTGATGTATTGATCCAGGAAAGCTGGCGAGGTAGTCAATACCTCGGCGATATTGTCGAACCCTTCCACCTGGACATCCTGAGGCAGAATATCCTTTTCGTTGACCTCCACACCGATCAAAGCCTTCACAGCAGTGGCATATTCAGTGCGATTCAGGCGCTGAATCGGCACGTAACCTGCCGTGATGGGGTGCGGCTGAGAATCCAAATTGCGCTCCATGTAGGAGACAAACGTATCCACGAGCGGCGCGGGCGGTTGAGGACTGCCCGGAGGCGGCATCAAGTGACCGCGCAACTTGTGCAAAGCCTTCTCCCAAGTCGGGGCGGATGACGCAGCCTGCAAGTCGAGACCCTGCAAAACCAGGCCGCCCGCCTTCCCTCGGGTACTGTGACAACCGATGCAGTAGGTATTCACCAACGCGTGAGGATCGGCGGCACCCACAGCGGGCGCTTTCGCCGTCGACTTCGCGACAGGTCCTTTTGCGGCAGGCGTTTGACCAATAGCGTTGGTTTGCAGAAGTGCCAGAGAAGAGGCCAGAACCAGCAGAGCACTCACATAAATAGCACGCTTCACGTTTCGCGACCTGCGACCGGCGACTCGGACTGGGATGTTCGTCATATATATAAAGAGCCTTACTGTTTTATCACACAAAAAACCGAAATGTAACGGGGCCTTGGCAGGAGGGCCAACTGTGGCAGGTAGCCGACCTCGCGCCTTCCCAAACCACCCGCAACCAACGCGGTTTCGCCAATGACTAGGGCGTATTGCTGCGCCTGATGGTTACCCTGCCACCGAGATGAATCATACACCTAGGTACCCTTTCGCTAACCATCCTTTCCGACGCATCCCGTGCTCCAAAACTTCCAAGCCATATGACCAGGGTGGCCTCAATAAATTAGACGTGCGCCAGCCTATTTGGTTTTATGAGATGCTGGGCGTTATTGGAGGGCGTACTACCATCAACCTTGCCTTAAACCTGAGTAAAAGCGCCTTTTTGTTGCCCATTTTGGGGTACTGTGTTACCTTGCAAGGGAACGGATTCAGCCCCCAAATCGACAAGTAGCGCAAGTTGCCGCCGCAAGCCACAGGACGCAATTTCATGCCTTCCCCGATGACAGCTGGCATCTGACGTCTACATTATGAACCTGCGGTCGCTGTTTAGCCTGTTTTCCTCCGATCTTGCCATCGATCTTGGCACGGCCAACACCCTGGTCTACGCCAAGGGCAAGGGCATTGTCGTCAACGAACCCTCCATCGTCGCCATCAATAAGAACTCAGGCGACGTGGAGGCGGTCGGACGCGAAGCCAAGGAGATGCTGGGTCGGACCCCGGGCTCGATCGTCGCCATTCGCCCCATGAAAGACGGCGTCATCGCTGACTTCAAAGTCACCGAGAAGATGCTCAACTACTTCATTCAAAAGGCACATGGTCGCAAGATGCTGGTGCATCCGCGCATCATTATTGGCGTCCCCAGCGAAATCACGCAGGTGGAAAAGCGCGCGGTGATCGATTCGGCCTATCACGCCAAAGCGAGCGAGGTCTTTCTGGTGGAACAGGCGATGGTGGCCGCCATCGGCGCTGGACTGCCGATCACCGAACCCGCCGGGAACATGGTAGTTGATATCGGCGGCGGCACCACCGACGTAGCGGTTATCTCGTTGTCGGGTATCGTCTATTCGCGTTCTGTTCGCGTGGCAGGCAACGCCATGGACGATGCAATTGTGCAGTACATGAAGCGCAAGTACAACCTGTTGATCGGCGAAACTACGGCCGAGAAGGTCAAGATTCAGGTGGGTTCGGCCTTCCCGCTGGATAAACCGTTGACGATGGAGATCAAGGGCCGCAATCTGGTGGAAGGCATCCCGAAAACGATCAGCGTAAACGACACGGAGATTCGCGAGGCGCTGGCGGAAGGCGTTTCGACCATCATGAATGCGATCCGGGTCGCCCTGGAGCGCACCCCGCCTGAGCTTTCGGCCGACATCAGCGACCGGGGTATCGTGCTTACTGGCGGCGGTGCCTTGCTTAAGAATCTGGACCGCCGCATTCGCCAGGAAACCGGCCTGCCAGTCTCAATCGCCGAAGATCCGCTGGCGTCGGTGGTGCTGGGAACCGGCAAAATGTTGACTGAATTCAAGTTACTGCGTAGAATCGCAATTGAATAGTTGCCGCCGAGACGGCGCTTTTAGATGGAACAGCTGATCAATCGCTACCGCAACATTTCCGTTCTGATTCTAGCGATTGTCGCGCAATTGAGCTTGCTGGCTTACCAGGTGCGCGACGCGCACGATGTCCGCCTGATTCGCGTCTGGGCCGTTAGCGCCGTCACGCCGATGGCGCGCCTCCTGGATTTCGCACGCAGCGGGACCTCCGGATTTCTCAACAACTACTTGCTTCTGGTCGGTGTCCAGCAGGAAAACCAGCGACTGAAGACAGAGCACGACACCTTGACGATGGAGAATCGGCAACTGCACGCCGAGCTGAGCTCCGCAGACCGCGCGCGCGAGCTTGCCATCTTCCAGCAGCACTCCCCCCAACAGACCGTGGCCGCCAGAATCATCGGCGATACCACCGGTGGAGGCAACTCGCGAGCCGTGATCCTGGACCGGGGCGCAAGCGACAGCATCGCCGACGGCATGCCGCTGATCACCGCTGGCGGGATC
This sequence comes from Acidobacteriota bacterium, assembly GCA_040007495.1. Lineage (GTDB taxonomy): Bacteria > Acidobacteriota > Terriglobia > Bryobacterales > Bryobacteraceae > Palsa-187. Next base: position 4,938 of record JBDTUY010000187.1, read on the forward strand.
GTCGGCAGGATTGTGCAGGTATTCCCCAACGCCGCCTACGCGATGCTCGCGACGGAGCAAAACTTCGCAGCCGGAGTCATCTCGCAGAAGAGTCACGTTACCGGAATTCTGAAAGGTCAAGGGGGCTCTGCGGCGGTAGTGGACGGCATCCAGAATGAGCAGGCATTAGAGCCAGGCGAATTATTCTTCACGGCGGGCAATGACCAGATCTTCCCGCGCGGCCTGCTGGTCGGGCGAGTCTCCTCCGTTCGCAATGGCCGGGCGCAAAAAGATGTCGTGGTCACCTTAAGCGGCTTTGAAAACGGTCTGGAAGAGGTATTGATCGTTACGCGCGGCGTGCATACACCGGTGCCGGAGCCGCCGGTGGTCCCGCAACCGGTGGTGTTGCAGCCGCCGGTAGACGCGCCGCCCCTATCGCAAGAGGTAACCCAACCGTCTGCGAAGGGCGGCAGCGATTCGCCAGGGTCGCCGGTGCCCGCACCAGCAAATTCATCTCAAGCAAAGTCTAAAGCGATGCGTTCCGGGCCCGTCTCGACTGACGCAGATCGTGCGATGGAAGCCGAACGAGCGCGACGGCACCCTCAAAGCAAAAAAGGCGGTGGCGAGCCGCAGGATACGGCCACGCCAGTTCCTCGTCCATGAGCGATTTCCCGAGTGGTTTCGTCGACCCGCGCAAGAAGGATCGAATTGCGCGCTACCGCTGGGTGGCCGTCGCGGGCATCATTCTGGCCGCAATTCTGTTTCAGGTCTACGTTCCGCCCTTCTTCAGCTACTTCGCTTACCTGGAGATGCCCTTGCTGGTTACGGTGTATTTCTCCATCATGCGGCGCAGCCAGGCTACCGGTGTCCTGCTGGGCATGGTGATAGGTCTGGCTCAGGATTCTCTCTCTCCGAACCATCCGGTGGGCCTGTTTGGACTGGTCAAGACGCTGGTGGGATATTTTGCAGCCTACATGGCGCAACGGTTCGATGTTCAGAATCCGCTTTCACGATTTTTCATCACGCTGTTCCTATTTATCTTTCACCAGTTTTTCTACTGGGTTCTGAGCAGCGCTCTGCTGGGCCTGCCAACGGAACTCGCTCCGGGGGAAGTGGTGGTGCTGGCAACACTCAATGCAGGCGTCGCAGTGCCGTTGTATCACCTGTTGGATAAACTGAGGGTTTCGGATTAGCATCTGCGGGTTGCTGGACAGCAATTTCCTTCGCGCTCGGGCTGGCCCTACGAGGTACAGTTAAGAAGCAAGTGGCTCACGATCCCAATCGCACCGACGACGAACTTGAATTCAGCGCAAGCCGTCTGTTTAAAGACGATACGAAGTTTGCCGTACGCCGCATTGCAGCGTTCCGATATCTGACGACCGGGATATTTTTGTTCTTCGTGATCGCGTATTGGGCTCTGCAAGTTCGCGATCATGAGACCAATAGTGAACTGGCCGCACGCAACCGCATCAAGACGATTCTGGTTCCCGCTGCCCGCGGCCGCATGCTCGATCGCGATGGAAAGGTGATCGTCGATAATCAGCCATCGTATGCCGCGCGGCTAATGCGCGAGAACTTGAAGCCTGAACATTTGGCGCCTATCGCAAAAGCGCTGGGATTATCACTGGAAGACCTGCAGGCGCGCGTGGCTGAGTACGCCTCCAGCCCCAAGTACCGTCCGATCCCGATTAAGCAGGACCTGACCGAGGCCGACCTCGCGTTCATGGAATCGCACAAGGACGCCGACACGTTTCCAGAGTTGGATTTGATTCAAATCCCACGGCGTCTGTATCCGAAAGATGGCATGGCTGCGCACGTGGTCGGCTACGTAGGTCAGGTGAACGACACGGAGCTGAATAGCGCCGAGTTCGCCCGTTATTCTCAAGGCGACATCATTGGCAAGCAGGGACTCGAACGGCAGTATAACGATCTATTGACCGGTGTGGACGGCGAGCGACGGGTTGAGGTGGATGTCAAGGGAAATGAGCGCAAGCTACTGGAAAACCGTCCCGCCACTCCCGGCCAGAGTCTGCAGTTAACACTGGACCTCGACGTACAGGCTGCCGCGGAATACGCATTAGATGGCCGTCGCGGAGCGGTGATTGCGATCGATCCGCGATCGGGTGAGGTATTGGCGATGGTCAGCCGCCCGACCTTCGATCCCAACGTATTCGCAGGCGGCCTCAGCAATGCAGTTTGGGCTGAGATGCTCAATAATCCCGACAAGCCTCTGCTGAATAAGTCGATCCAAGGGACGTATCCACCGGGCTCGACATTTAAGCCTCTGGTAGCGATGGCCGGACTCGAAACCGGCACCATCACGCCGCACACCGCGACACTCTGCAGCGGCGGCAGCACGTTCTACGATCAGTATTTCCGCTGCAACGCGACCCATGGAACCGTTGACGTCCATCGGGGCATCGTGCAGAGTTGCGACGTGTTCTTCTACACTTTGGGCAACAAACTGGGCATCGACAAGATTGCGGAATACGCGCAACTGGCTGGCGTGGGAAATAAGACCGGAATCGATTTGCCTGGCGAGGCCCAAGGGTTGATGCCGACAACCAAGTGGAAGATGCATACCATGCGGGACCGCTCTTATCCGGGCGAAGCCATCAACGCGTCGATCGGCCAAGGCGCAGTCTCGATCACACCCTTGCAACTGGCCGTCGCGATCGGAGGCTTGGCGATTGGTGGTGAATGGTATCAGCCGCACTTGGTGAAGGAAGCCTCAGCACGACCATCGCTGCGAAAAGCGAATTGGAACGGGGACAACATTCAGACCGTGCTTTCCGGCATGTACGGCGTCGTGAATGAAGACATTGGTACAGGCAAGTCCGCTCGCATCCCGGGGATTTCAATCTCGGGCAAGACTGGCAGCGCGCAGATCATCTCTAAGACCAATGCGGACGCTCTGGCCAAGACCAATAAGGAACTCGCATCCACGTTTAAGGACAACGGAGTATTCGTGGGTTTCGCACCCAGCGACCATCCCGAGATCGTGGTGGTCACGCTGATTGAAGGCGGCCTGCACGGTGCCACCGATGCAGCTCCGATCTCCGCGCAAGTGATCCGGGCCTATATGGAAAAGAAGACCCGATACGCGAATCCCAAACCATCGGACACGGTTTTTCTGCAACGCCCCAGCGATCTGGTTGCAAGCATTCGTATGCTGGGCCGACATCGGGAATAATAGAGGCGCCCTCGGCCTGATACCCCCTCGGCCCTTCGCGCCTTCGTTTACTTCTTGGCTGCGTGCCCTGATCCTGCGCAGTTGGTGCATTTTCCAGTCCCAGCACATAGGGTGCATTGCCCACCATTGCTGGTTCCTTTGCAATCTGGACAATCTCCTGTACCGTGACAGGCTGCACACTTATCGATGGGGTGAGTCATGAAATCTCCTGGTTTCATTATGAGCACCCAACGGGCCAAAGGTACAGCATCATCACCACTCCAACAAATAGCCCCGCTTCCCGACGTTCTGCGCCCTCGTCGCGCCCATCTGATGCACCCTGGCTTCGGCCTCATGAATGTGGCCACAGAAGAAATGCTGAGGTTGGTGCCGGTCGATAAAGTCGCGGACCGCACGGCTTCCTCCGTGCAAGCCTTCATGAATCTGATCGAGAGGCGTGTCGAAAGGCGGAGCATGGCATATGAGGATCAGAGGCCTGAGTGGAGCAAACGGCAACAGGTGCTCGGCTATCTCTTGTTCTGTGTACTCACCGGGCGTATCGAAGGGCGTCGGAGAGGAATAGCCTAAGCCGGCTACATGCACATCGCCGATCTGCATCGATTTGCCGTGGAAATTGTGGGAGCCGAGACTCGTACAAAAAGCTTCAATGTCAGCCGCCGACTCGTGATTTCCGGGCATTACGTAAACCTTCTCCGCGCGAGATCTCATCACTTCGCCCATCTTGTCGAGTCCCCGGCCCCAGTTCACAAGATCGCCTGCCGCAAAGTAATAGTCGGACAACAAGGTCGTAAGATTCACGCCTTCGCCGCCTTTTTTCCAATGAA
>JBDTUY010000188.1:0-8929 GCA_040007495.1 Acidobacteriota bacterium
TAATTGGGCCCAATATCCGCGAAAACCCCCTACGTCATGCATCCTGATATGCACGATGTAGAGGGTTTCGGCGGAGAGTAAGGGATTCGAACCCTTGATACCTTGCGGTACGTCCGCTCCTAAGGCGGGTGCCATCAACCACTCGGCCAACTCTGGAATACGTCCGGTGATAGCCGCTTTCCACAATTTACCTATAGTAATTTATAACACGATCAGGGAAAACGGGGAAGCACGTGTTTCCCACAAACAAAAAGGCCGGGCAGTTACGCCCGGCCTTTCCTAGCCACCAAAGCTATTTTGCGAAACTACTAGTCGCCGAAAGAGCCGACTTCTTTGTCGGCTTTCTTCTCAACCGGTGCCGGGGCGGGAGCAATTCCGCCTACGCCGCCTATGCTGGCTAGAGGTACGAAACCACCCTCAGGAGCTTTCTCACCTAGCACGTGCTCACGATAGAGCTTCATCATGCGCTGATTTTCTGCTTCCTTCAGCTTCGCGTCGCGGGCTCGCTTCTTCTCTTCACCTGCCGTCTTCGCGATGCCTTGATCGTCCAGATCGGTCTGGCGTCCCTTGGCAACGTCGGCTTCGATCAGCACCAGGGTGTGATCCTTGCTTACCAGGTTGACGCTCTTGCCACCGGCGATGATTTCGTGGCGGCCGTTGTCGGCGTACCACTTGCTCAGGGTCGAGGTCATGTGCATCTTCTCGATGATGTTGCGCCAGCCCACGCCCGTGTTATACGCGCAGAAGCTAATTTCGCCTTCCTGCGTGGCGTACGGGATGATGCACTGCTCGGTGCGGCGGAAGTCGTAGTTGAACAGATCCTGGAACCACATACCTGCGATGAACAGGAAGTTCCAGCGGTCGCCGCGGCGCTTTTCGATGTCGGCCATGGTGCGGTCGCCCGTCACCTTGCCGTATTTCTTGCCCGTCATGCCGAAGCACTTGTCGAACTTCTGGATCAGATCGCCCAGGCGGAAGTGGGTCGGAGCCGTGTACGGATTGTAGTTGCGGAGCAGGGCCAGCGATACACCCAACACCGAGATCTTCTTGCTGCGCGCGCCATCGTTAATCTTGGCGACGTCCTTCGCGAGTTGTTCAGCATTCAGGAACGCCGTTACCGGAACGTATTCCTTGGTTTCTTTGTCGCACATGACGGCCATGCCGATACCACAGTTCGGGTGGCAGCCGCAGCTCAACTGACCCCAGTCGGCGTCGGGTCCGTGGACCAGATCGGCGAAGTCAGAGAAGGTGCTCATGAAGCTGATCGGGAACCAGTCACGAATCGGTTCGCCGATGTTGCACTGATCCTTCACGTCGTGCGCGAGGTGAGACAACGTATACCGCTGAGCCGCACGGCGTTCCGGGGTGACTTCTTCGTCACGGCCGGTGAACGAAACGGGCTGGAAGCTCAAGAACGGGATCTTCTTGGGGTTGGCAAGTGCGAAGCGGACCACCGCGCCGACCTGCTCATTATTAACGCCGTTGATCAGAGTGATGACCGGAACGATGTCGACGCCGGCGCTGTACAGGTTCTCAATGGCGCGCAGCTTGACGTCGAACAAGTTGCCGACCGCGCGATGGCTGTTGGCTTCGTTACCAATACCGTCGAACTGCAAGTACGCGTAACGCAGACCCGCGAGGGCAGCTTCTTTCGCAAACTCAGGCTTCTTAGCGAACTCGATACCGTTGGTCGCGGCCTGCACGCTCTGATAACCGAGCTTGCGGCAATAGCGGATCGCGTCTAAGAAGAACGGGGAGAGCGTCGGCTCACCACCGGAGAACTGAACCGACAGTTGGCGACGCGGTTTGATGGAGATCGCATTGTCCAACAACTGCTTGATGTCTTCCCAGCTAAGTTCATGAACAAAGCCGACTTGGTTGGCATCCATGAAGCAGGGATCGCACATCATGTTGCAGCGATTGGTGAGATCGACCGTCAGCACGCTACCTCGACCGTGGGTCACAGTGGAGGTACCATGATCGTGCAGCTTTTCGTCGTTGTGCGCTACGATGTCGCGGCCTGGAAATACGTCTTCCAGATGCTTGAAGAACGCGGGATCATTCGACATCATGTCTTCAAAGTGACCGTGGATCTCGCAATCCTTCACCATCAGGATCTTGCCGTCACGCTCAATGATCTGCGCCTTGATCTCGCCGACCTTTTCGTTCTTCAGGATCTCGACCGGCAGCTTGCCGTCGACGATCTGCTGGCGAATCTCGGGTACGCACTTGGGGCACAGCGAGTCGGTGGTGCGGGGCCAGCCGAGGGTCGGCTTCTGCTTTTCCCAGCTCTTGAGCAAAGGCTTGTCGGACCATTTCGGTATGAACGAGGGGTTCGGGCTGATGGAATTGAACCGGTCGTAAACGACCCAGGCTGCGTTGGCTGCCAGAGCGATGGCTTTTTCGACGTGTTTGATCGGCTTGGTCAAGGGGTAGTCTCCTGAAATATCGTTTAGATACACTCCGCGTATACAAAAGACAACGCGAAGGTACAGTATAGGCCGGACCGCGACCAGGAGTAACCAGATTGAAGCGAATAGCAGGTTTCTGCATTGAACGGCACGGATGGGTAGTTGAATGGGGAAACGCAAATGGGCTGAAAGTGCCGATTTAACAAGGAGTTAGCAATTGCCTTGGGGGCTACCAGAGGGTGGGGACATCGTAGCTGGCGAAGGCGGCGTCTTGAGTGACGAGCGTCAGGCGTTCGGACTTGGCTTGGGCGATTAGAAGACGGTCGAAGGGATCACGGTGGTGGAGAGGAAGCCCAAATAGCGCGAAAGTGTGTGTGGCTTCGAGTGGCAATAGCTTGGCGTTCAGGGCCGCCACGTGCTCCATGTAAAAGCGGCCATCCTCGGGCAGATCTAATTTGCCGATGCGAATCTTTATTGCGATTTCGCAAAGACTTACGGCGCTAACCCAGCGCTCTGTATTCAAATCCAGCAAAAGCATCTGAACTTTTGTTGGCAGGCGCTCCAACGGATTGATTGCGAACAGAAATGCGTGGGTGTCCAGCAGCAACTTCATTTCGGAAAAATTTCTCCTCCGAACAGTTCATCGAACTCTGAGTCGGTTAAAGGATCATCCCAGCCTTCCTTCAGGGTGAAAGTACCTCGGGCGCTGCCGAGAACTGGTTTCTTAACCTCTATAGGCACCAAACGAACCATTGGCTTTCCCGCCTTGGCAATGGTAATCTCTTCTCCCGAAAGGGCTTGCTCAATCAGTCGCGAAAGATGGGTCTTCGCTTGATGGATGTTAACTTCCATTCTTTGATATTAGCTTAGCTAATGGACTTAGTCAATATAGTGACGAGGCTCGCGAAAGAAACTCTTGACGCGATTTTGATTTACTACTAATCTGTAGAGGAAATGACGAACGAGACCATTGGCGAGTTTGAACAGGTTGTCCTGCTGGCGATCTTGCGTCTGAAGGATACCGCCTATGGTGTGTCCATTCGTAACGAGATTACGGCTTGTACGGAACGGGAGCCGTCGCCTGGCTCCTTATATACTACGCTCGACCGGTTGGAGGAAAAGGGGTTGGTAACGTCGCGGTTCGGCGATCCAACTCCGGAGCGTGGTGGTCGGGCGAAGCGGTTCTTCGATGTTACGGAGAAGGGAATACGCGGGGTCGCGCGAGCCCAGCGGTCGTATCAGAAGTTGCTGATCGGTGTGGAACTGCCGGGAGTCGCGTATGCTTAGGCGCGTTAATAAGCAGGACGCTGCGGAGTGGATTCTATCCTTGGCCATGCCATTAGATCGGGCGCGGGCGACTGTCGGGGATCTGATTGAGGATGCTCGGGGGCCGTTGCGGTTTTGGGGCGGACTGGGGCAGACGTTGGGGGGGGCTGTGTGGGGTAGTTTCCGTGCGCATCCACTGGAACTGGTCGGCATGGTAATTCTGTTCCAGATCCTACATACGGTTCTGTACTATTTGACAGTCCTCGGGGGAGTGTTGGTGGGTTCCCGTTTGCCCTTTCTGCTGGTTGAGGGCCTTGGAGCGAAGTTTAGCCTCATCGTTCTTTCGAGCATGATTCGTTCGGTTATGATTTCAGTCTATGTTGTCCTGATTTCGCTGGGGTGCCTGATTACTTTTACTCTTGCCAGGAGGTTGGCGTCGCGCAGACCAGGCCGAGAGTTTGCGGCAGCAGTGTCCCTCTTCGCGTTTACGTTATTTACGTTGTTGCTGGTGCGGATCGTCGATCGACTGGGGCCTTTGGTGGTGTTAGTGATTACTAACCCAATCTGGCCGATAGCGGCGATAGCTGGGATCGTGACTGCGCGACGCAGGTCGATCGAGGGAGCGGGTCGATGATCGAAAGACGACGGGATATGCGCTTTGCTGAATGGGTGCTGTCGCTGGCGATGCCATTGGACCGCGCTCAGGCGATGCTCGGTGATATGGAAGAAGACCCCTGTGGACCACTTCAGTTCTGGCTCAGGATTTTGCGCATGGTCGCGGCGTTCACTGGTCATGGCGTCGTTCAAAATGGTTTTCGTATAGCGCTTTGGTCGGCTGTTTGGTGGAGCGTTTCGGCAACCATTCTTGTCAATTTTTGGCTGCTGAGATTCCGTATTGGTCACGGTTGGAATTTGCCTCCCCATACATCATTTTTCAGTTTGATCGGTGTCGCTTGGCATGATCGCCACAGTGATCTGAGGATGTTGTGGCTGCTTTGGGCGCTATTGGCGGGTATAAAATCGTGGGGGCGGCCATTGGTGATCTTGACCGTGGCCGGGAGCGTGTGGATCGCGTTGTCGTTCCTAACCGATGTTCCGACCGAGGGCGTGAACCCTATGGTCCTGTACCTGTTGTTCCTGTCGATCCAAACACTGAGAGCCAGAGCTGGTGAACCTGACCTGAAGCCCAAAACACTGTGAAGCGCGGGTCCGGAGTGACCTACCTTATCGGTATGCGGGCGCTCCTTGGCAGCCACAGGATTATAGCTAGAGGCGTCGAGAGGAGTCTCGACGCTGCACGCGTGGGCGAGTACGCCACATTTGCCTGCGGCCTGCGATTGAGGTGGAGTGCGGGTTCCTCTAATTCGTGGGTGATGTGGCGCGAGCTTCAGCTTGTATAGGAGCTTTAGCGCCGCATCGAATCGACGTAGCGAGGCTGAAGCCTCTATGCAAGCTGAAGCTCACGCCACGTCTAACTTAGCCGGTTCAAACCATTGAAGGCTGCCGCTTTATAGCACTCGGCTAGAGTCGGGTAATTGAACACGGTATCGACGAAATAGTCGACCTTACCGCCGTAGACCATGACCGCCTGTCCGATATGTAGCAGTTCGGCAGCACCTTCGCCGATGATGTGGACACCCAATAGGACGTGGGTTTCGCGATGGAAGATGAGCTTTAGACGGCCTGTCGTATCCCCGCGAATCTGGCCCCGGGCGATTTCCCGATAGTAGGCTACTCCGACCTCATAGGGTACGTCTTCGTTGGTGAGCTGCTCCTCGGTTTTGCCCGTGAACGAGATTTCGGGGATCGTGTAGATTCCATATGGATAGTTGGCAGGGTTGGACTTGACCGGCAGGTTGTAAGCCTTGGCCGCGGCGATCCGGCCTTGTTCCATGGAGACTGACGCGAGGCTAGGGAATCCGATCACGTCGCCAGCTGCGAAAATATTCGGCACCGCAGTGCGGTAGTCCTGATCTACTGCGATCCGGCCTCGCTCATCTGAGGTCAAGCCTGCGGCTGCGAGATTGAGTTCATCCACATTCCCTTGACGCCCGACGGCGTAAAGTAAGGCGTCGCCTGTAATCCTTTTTTGGCTCTCCAGGCAGGCGGCCACACGGCATTCCTTGCCGCTTTCGCAAGGCAACTCCTCCACCGACGAGACTTCCTCGTTAAGCCGCAGCGTTACGCGGTTATCGCGGAGGTGGTAGCAGAGTGCCTCCACCATTTCGCCATCCGCGAATTCGAGCAGTTTCGGACGCTTCTCCACCAGGATCACGCGTACGCCGAGCACCGCGAACATGCAGGCATACTCCACGCCGATCACGCCACCCCCGACCACGATCAAGGTCTTAGGGATCTCTTTCATCGACAGGATTTGATCGCTGCTGACGATGTTCCGGTTGTTGTAGGGGACCTTTTTTGAAACCGCAGGCTTGGTGCCGGTCGCAATGACGATAATATCCGCAGTGTATTCGGCGCTATTCTGCGCCCTTTGCACACGGATGGTGTGGGGGTCGACAAAACTAGCGACTCCCAACAAGGTTTCGATGCCATTGCGATTCAACTGCGACAAGGTGACGTCGACCTCGGTCTTGATCACGGACTGGACCCGAAACATCAGGTCCGCCATCGAGATCTTTTCCTTGACCTTATAGTTGACGCCGTAGATACCCTGGTAGCCGTGGCCGGATAAGTGAACTACGGCTTCGCGCATTGTTTTCGACGGGATGGTGCCGGTGTTGACGCTGACGCCGCCGACTACGTCGCGCTGCTCGACTACGGCGACGCGTTTCCCACTTTTTGCTGCCTGAATGGCGGCTCGCAGCCCGGCTGGTCCGGAGCCAATCACAATCATGTCAAAGTTCTGCATCCATCTCCGTTAACGCCACATCGGTCGAAAACACAACTTACATGTATCAGATAAATATGAATTGGTGAAGACTGCGACAAGGTAGCCTCGCCGACTTCGATTTCAAGCCGGAGGCCAACGGACTAGGTTGGAAATAGCACCCCCCGGTTCCGCACGCCCCCCGGAGTAGTTGTCTATGAGGATAACATGCTGCTTGTTCGAACTCATCGCAACTCCTGATGATGCTGCACATCACTATAGTGGAGTTGGATGGAGAAAGATCGCATCAATATCTTAGGCGGTGGGCCGGCTGGCGCATCGGCCGCCTTGTCTACGATCCAGTGCGGGGTCCGGGTCCGCGTGATGGAGCGGCCCAGAGTGGTGGCTGAGCCTAATCGCCACAAGGTGTGCGGTGAGTTCTTCTCACCTGAAATTGAGTCAGATCTGGACCGCCTGGGTGTGTGGCAAGACTTCGCTGCGGCTGGTCCGGCTAGGATTCACCGGATGGTTTTGCATTTCGGTGCTCGTTCCAAATCGGCGCGGCTGCCGGAGCCGGGTTGGGGATTGAGCCGGTATGCCTTTGATGAGATGCTGCTGCGATTGGCTTGGGAACGGGGGGCGGAACTGGTTGGTCGTGGCGCGCAGGGATCGCTTACCACGCCCGGGGCTTCGGGAATAGCGGGTTCCCGGGACGATAGCGCGGAGGGAAGGGAAAAGATCCATATCCTGGCCACTGGGCGTCGCGCGGATGGGGCGATTACGAAGGGCGAGCGGCTGTTCGGTTTCAAGGCTCACTTCGATGGTCCTGTGGACGATGCGGTCGAGCTCTTCTTCTTCAACGGATGCTATGTCGGGATCAACTGTATTGAAGTCGGAAAGACCAACGTGTGTGGTTTGGGACCGGAGAGGGAACTGAAGCGTCTTGGTTTTGAGTATGACGGGATTCTGGGTCAATGCGGGCCTTTGAGGGATCGATTGCGCCCGATGCATCGAGTGATGCCGTGGATAACGACCGGACCGCTGGAGTTTGGGCAGCGAATGCAGCCGAGTTCGGATGGTCCTTTACTGGCCGGGGATGCCCTGAGCTTCGTGGATCCGTTCACTGGTTCTGGCCTATTGGCGGCCGTTCGGTCGGGGACGCTGGCGGGCAAAGCCGCAGCTCAGAACAGCCCGGCCAGTGTCTATACTGAGCAGGTTCGGAGCAGCCTGCGGACGCCATTCCACGCGGCGAGTTTCTTGCGATTTATGGTGCGGAGTGGGTGGGCGGAACGGCTGGTCGGGATGGTCCCGGGTCAGTTACTCTTCGCGTTGACACGGCCCCGATAGAAGCTTGCAGCCCGAACCCTGCCTGTGGTCGCAGCTCAGTATGGAGGTTAGGCTCGTTTCAGAGCCGTGACCATAGGGAGCGGTTGCGCCTACGTGGGCGGATAACGATGGCCTGAAGCATGCTGGGTTCGCCGGGAATTCGGCGGGTGCAGACAAAAAAAACCGGTGAGCACTCGGAGGAAGATACTCACCGGCCGACTCACCGGCAACTTTTCAGTTGCAGTTCGCCGAACTTTTGGGGGCCTACCGGGCAGTACGGTGCGGAGGCTCCTAAAGAAAGAGACGCTATGAAACCAAATAAGGTTCCACAACTGGACAACAAGATTCTATCACTCTGGTGACAATGTGTACAGAGTTTTTCGCACTCCGATACAGGAAAAAATACTGAACTTGTCCCGTATTACCCCTAGGATTACTAGATTTAAAGTACTAGTTCAGATGTCCGTTGAGTACCGCAGCAAGACGGATTCCAGCCGCTGCCAACTGTCGTTTCCCCAAGCTTTTAGCCTTACTTTTGTATGCTTTAGATAACACAATTGGATGTTCTTGGGAGCCGTTCGGCAAGCCGAAGCTGTAGACAACTTTCCTGGCATTGTTAAATCCTTCGAGGGTCCAAACCTCAGGATCTATTTCGGGTAAGTAAGTCTTTTGATTCGCCTTATATTCCCCCTCTATTTGTGTTGCGAAGGCATCGACATATGCCTGGCTCATATTACTGCCGCCTAATCCGTCCCAGAACGCGTGAAGATTCTGACCCGTCACGAAGACGTTGTTGCCGCCGCGGTCGCCTTGGGGGAGATCGTGAGAATAGCGGCTGACGTCGTGGAGCGGATTGTGTACGTCTCCACCAATGTGTAGAAACCAGGGGAGAGCGTAGACAGGATTGGAGCTGTCGTCTACTGGCTTGCCAAGGATGTCGATCATGCGCCGAAGTTCCGTGAGTGCGTTGGGCGTCTCCAGGGGCGGGAAGGGTGTCCTATCCGGGCTGAAATTGTAATCCACATAATGCCAGTTGGTGTGACGTCCCATATCCGGGAAGCCCTGCAGCAGAGGTGTGGGTATCGCATCCCTACGGGTG
>JBDTUY010000189.1:0-8919 GCA_040007495.1 Acidobacteriota bacterium
AGCGGAACCTTCATGGGCAACTCGAAACGCCTGAAGCAGGATATGCCTCATGTGAAGCGGATTTCGGCCCAACCGTCTTCCGGATTTCATGGTTTGGAAGGCTTGAAGCACATACCGACCGCAATTGTCCCTGGCATTTACGACGAGACGCTTGCGGACGAAAATCTCTGGCTCGAAACCGAAGACGCCTACACGATGACCCGCTGGCTGGGTAAGAATGAGGGCCTGCTGGTGGGCATGAGTTCTGGCGCCAACGTCCACGCAGCAGAAACCATCGCGAAACGTTTAGTGGCTGAAGGCAGCAAGGGCGTGATCGTAACGATTCTGTGCGATGGCGCAACCAAGTATTTGAGTGAACCTTTCTGGAACGACTAATTCATGATCGACGTTAATCAAACAGCCTGGGAAGTAATGGTGGCCCACGCCGAAAAGACATTTCCGAACGAATGTTGCGGTGCGATGATCGGCAAGATTGATGGCGACCAGAAGCATGTGACCTCCGCCGTCCCGATGGAGAATTCCTACACCGGCGAGCAAGGCGCGCGCTATGAATTGCGCCCCGAAGATTTGCTGGAAGCTGACCGCAATGCGCGAGCCGCTGGGCTCGATCTGATCGGCATCTATCATTCGCACCCCGATTGTGACGCGTATTTTTCGAAGACAGATTTAGAGAACTCCTGCCCCTGGTATTCCTTCGTCGTACTATCAATCAAAGGCGGAAAGTTCGATCACGCCAACAGTTTTCTGCCGAACGCCGAGCAGACTGTTGCAGAGAAAGAAGAGTTATCATGGCCAAAATCCTAATCCCAACCCCCTTGCGTCAATTCACGGAGAAGAGTGATTCCGTGGAATTGGACGGAGCTTCCGTCGGCGAAGTGTTGACCGCGCTGACCACCAAGTTCCCCGACCTGCGCAAGCAGCTGTTCACGGACGAAGGCAAGCTGCGCAGCTTCGTCAACGTCTATCTGAACGACGAAGACATCCGCTATCTGAAGAAAGATGCAACACCAGTGGCAGCTACCGACACGTTGTCGATCGTTCCGAGTATTGCCGGAGGCGCCGGTGTTCTGAGTATCGCCGGCGGCATTCAATGAGCACTTCAGATCCCCCTGTTTCACTGTCTAAAGAGGAAATCCTCCGCTATTCGCGCCACCTGATCATGCCCGAAGTGGGCATGGAAGGGCAGATCAAGCTGAAGAATTCCAGCGTGCTGCTGGTGGGCACCGGCGGTCTCGGCGCACCCTTGGGCATGTATCTGGCGGCAGCGGGCGTGGGCCGGATCGGCTTGGTCGATTTCGACGTGGTCGACGTGACCAATCTGCATCGCCAGGTGATTCACGGCACCAAGGACGTGGGTCGCAAGAAGCTGGACTCCGCCGCCGACACCATCGCGGACATCAACCCCAACGTCAAGATTGAGAAGTACGACGTTCTGTTGACCAGTGCCAACGCGATGGAGATCTGCGCGAACTACGATCTGATCATCGACGGCACTGACAATTTCCCGACCCGCTATCTTGTGAACGACGTCTGCGTGCTGCTCAAGAAGCCGAACGTCTACGGTTCTATTTTCCGTTTCGAAGGTCAGGCGACGGTTTTCGCTTTTCCCGGCGGCCCCTGCTATCGCTGCTTGTATCCGGAGCCGCCACCTCCAGGCCTGGTCCCGAGTTGCGCCGAAGGCGGAGTGCTAGGCATCCTACCCGGCATCATCGGTTTAGTTCAGGCAACCGAAGCCGTCAAGCTGATCCTCGGCGTGGGCAAGCCTCTAGTGGGACGCTTGATGTTGTACGACGCGCTCGACATGAAGTTCCGCGAGCTGAAGATCCGGCGAAATCCGGAATGCCCGGTCTGCGGCGATCATCCGACCGTTACGAAGCTGATCGACTACGAACAGTTCTGCGGTCTGCCTCAGCATGAAGGTCCGGCAGCGGTCCCGGTGGTCGATACCGACGTCGACGTGACTGAGGTGAAGCGCATGCTGGATCACGGCGAGCAGTTCCAACTGATCGACGTCCGCGAGCCGCACGAATACCTGATCGCCAGCATCCCAACCGCGAAGCTGATCCCTCTGGGAGAAATCGGCAAGCGAGCGGGCGAGCTGGACAAGAACGCGCACATAGTAGTCCACTGCAAAATGGGCGGCCGCAGCGCCAAGGCCGTAGCTCAGCTGAAGGAGCTAGGCTTCACCCACGTACGCAACATGACCGGCGGAATCTCAGCCTGGAGCGACAAGGTCGACCCGACGGTCCCCAAGTATTAAGCGAAAAATAGGGACTGACACCGTTTTTGCGAAGTTGAGTCTCGGGGAGTGCTGTAAGCCCCGAGGGCAGAAACGGCTGTCGGTCCCATTTTTTCGCGGTGATTCCCACCGATATACTGGTGTTGAGGTGATCCCAATGGCTAACCAACTCAAAGGACATCCAACACTAGAGGAATTGATGGCGGAACAGGGCACGAGTCCCATTGACTTCTCGACGCTGCCCAAAGATCCCGAACCGGATGACGACTGGGTGGACGAGTTCATCGCAACCTACCGCGAGTGGCGCGGGCACAAACGAACTGACTCGGCCGCATGAACCGAATCGTCGTCGATACCGACGTAGCCTCCTACCTATTCAAGCAACACCCGAACGGCCAAGCCTACAGTTCGGTAGTCAACAACTCAATTGGCTTCGTGTCCCTTATGACTGTCGCAGAGTTGGATCGTTGGACCCTGGGAGCGAAATGGAACGATCAGCGGCGGCACTGGCTCCAGCTAGATCTCCAGCGCTATACAGTCATCCATTCCAGCCCAGACCTATGCCGCAAGTGGGCGGAGACGATGACATTGGCCAGCGATATAGGGAGGCGTAGGAAGCTCCCGACGCTTGGATCGCAGCTACGGCTCTGCTGTACGACATTCCTCTTGTGACCCACAACCGTCGTGATTATCTGAGCATTCCAAATCTCAAGCTGATCTCCTACGGGTAGAGTATCTTGACCCCGAGGCTTGGTAATTCGTGTGTGATGATGACGAATGGAGCCAATGATCGACAAAACAGAGTCGAGACGTATTCGTAGGGAGATTCGTCACGTTCTTTTGAATGTGTGGGACCCTATTGGCCTTCAGAATGATCCAGACGCGCAGGATGAGTATGACGGTTACATCGGTCGGGTGTACGAACTACTCGTAGGCAAGCTTCCTCAATCGGAACTCGCGGCCTATTTGTACTGGGCAGCTCATGACCATATGGGTTTGAGCGCGACACGCCTCGCCGATATGATGAGCACAGTTGAAACACTAAGCAACATCCGTTTGGATTAGTTCTTGGTTGCTGTAAAACGACCCTTACAAAGATATCTGAGCCCGCTGACTTATGCGATGGATCGGGTTCCACAGACAAGGTACAGTAGTGACTCATGAACGAAAACCCTACAGCTTCCGACTGGGCCGCTGAGCGCGGCGAAAAATGGCTTTCTCAGCTCGCGGGCATGGAAGCCATGATCGCGTGTGTTGACGAGCCTCTGATTGCTGCGCTCCAGCTCGACGCGCCGTGTAGAATCGCCGACATCGGATGCGGAGGCGGTGGGGCGACCTTCGACATTCTTCGCCACGCTCTCACAGGGAGCATCGTTCACGGTTTCGATATCTCTCCAGCCCTAATCAAATCGGCCCGTGCGAGCATACCATCTGGCGAACGGAATATCGCCTTCGAACTTGCGGACGTCTCAACCGCGCCTGCCCCAAAAGAACCCTATGACCGCTTAGTCTCCCGCTTTGGCGTTATGTTCTTTGAGGACCCGCGGGCAGCCTTCGCCAACCTCACTCGCTGGCTCGCGCCCGAGGGGAGATTCGCCTTCGCGGTCTGGGGTCTGCCTGCTGACAATCCGTGGATGAAGGTGGTACGCGAAGTGGTCGTCTCATTCATCGATGTACCGCGACCCGATATTGAAGCGCCTGGTCCGTTCCGTTATGGGGAAGTCGACAAGCTGCTGACCCTACTCTCGGATGCCGGTTTCAGCAACATTGAGGTGCAAGACTGGCGCGGGCAGCTCCCCGTCGGCGGTGGACTTCCAGCAGCAGAAGCGGCAGACTTCTCACTCGCCTCTTATTCAGCAATCGCGGAACTGATGGCCGAAGCGGGCGAAGGGGTGCGCAACCAAGTGCGCGACACCTTGATCGAGCGTTTCTCTGAACATGAAAGCGACGGCAAGGTCTACATGGACGCGAGCGTCCACATCGTGACCGGAGGAGTGAAGTCTTAAGGAGGCTATTCCGCGTCAGAAATCCGTGGCCGTTTCTTGCTCGACCGAGATACACTCTGCTGAATTCCCTTCCCTCGCTGCTTGGCCGCGGCCACCGTTTGCAGTTCCGACGCTTCCTGACTCAACTTCAAGAAGCTCTGCAACCGTTCCGGTGCCACTGTATTGCGCACAGCACAATCTGGCTCGATCAAGTGCGTACAGTCCCGATACTTGCACTCCAGCGCGAGTTCCACTATATCCGCGAACACAGCGTTGATACTGTCCTGCGTCACCAGTAACTGAATTTCGCGAATGCCGGGGGTGTCGATCAAAGCGCCGCCCGACGGCAGCATAATTAGCTCGCGACCAATGGTTGTGTGCTGGCCCAGACCATCCGATTCGCGAACGATGCCGGTAGCCTGCTGCTCCCGGCCCAGAATACGATTCAGCAGCGTCGACTTGCCGACACCGCTTGACCCCAACAATACTCCGGTTTTCCCAGGGCCCAGCAACTCTTCGATCTCTGCGCACCCAACGCCCGTCTTCGCACTGACCGCGAGCACCTGCACCGAACCCGCAACCTCGCGAACTCGCGCAATCTCCGCACTGACATCGGGGCATAGATCCACTTTGTTCAAAACGATCACCGGCGGAACGTTGCCATCATGAACAATCGCTAAGAAACGCTCCAACCGGCGCAGATTTAGGTTGCCATCGAGACCGCTGATAATCAGCGCGACATCCACGTTGGCAGCCAGCACCTGTTCATCCGCGCGATTGCCAGCCGTTTTGCGGCTAATCTTCGACTTGCGCGGGGCGATCTGTTCAATCGAATAGCGCCCTGGTTCCATCAGCCGAACAGCCACCCAGTCGCCAGTAACCGGAAAGCCCGTTCCTGCATCGGCATGCGTTAACGACCCGGCTACGTGCGCTCTGAACTCTTCGCCGTTAAGAAGAATGCGGCCTTGCTCGCCACGGCTGATGCTCACGCGCGCGAGCTCCATTCCGGGCGGCACTACAAATGAACTTAATTGTGATTCCACGTTAATTTTCCTTGCCTGAGGGACTGCAGTGAGTGGGGAGACGCAGATCGAGTGAGCTCGGCATGAATCGAGTCGAGGCTACTCGGGTTTAGGCAAGAACAGTGGGTGTCATATTTCACAAACGGCCTCGCAGGCGCTGCCGTAGCCGCTAGCGTACCACGCCAAGCACTGAATCCGACGTGCCTTTCGCAATTGCGATGGAATACGATTGCCAGCTGCAACGTCGTAGAATCAAAGTGGACCCGAAATGATTGAGACCAGCACTTTTTGGCTGCGTGTCACGGCGTGCCTCTACGCCGTGGGACTGCTGCATTCGCTGCTGACCCTGGTGAAGTACGGGCGTAGCGCCTTCGCTCTGGCCATGGGCTCATTCCGCGTCGGAGTGGTGATCCACGGAGTCGCAATCATCGATCTCGCCATGATCCTGGGCCGCATTCCGGTGGACGACGTATCGCAATCGCTAAGCCTGTGCGCATTTCTGATTGCCTTGGTCTATGTGATCGTCGAACAAAGGTATCGGCTCTCAGCGATTTCGGTCGCCATCTTCCCGGTTGTTTTTGCCATGACGTTGGGCGCCGCCATGGAGCGAATGGAGACACTACCCGACCCGCGCATGCGCAACATTTGGCTGGTGGTCCATATCGTACTGGTGTTGGCAGGCTATGCGGCGCTGTTCTTCGGAGCGCTGGCGGCAGTTGCCTATTTGTTTCAGGAACGGCGCTTGAAGAACAAACAGTCCAGTGCGCTATTAGAGCGCCTGCCCCCATTGGCGACGCTCGATTCCATGCTGTCGAATTCTTTCGCGCTGGGGTTTGGATTTCTGACCTTGGGATTATTGTTCGCGATCCTGTGGGCGTCCATCTATTTGCCGACCGGTTGGCTAGGTGACCCGAGCATCACGATTTCGGTCTTCACTTGGGCCTTGTTGTTGATCACGATGTTCTTGCGCACTTCCGCTGGTTGGCGCGGTCGAAAAGCCGCAGTAATGGCTTTAGCTGTTCTCAGTTGTTCCGCGCTCACCTGGGTGGCACATGCAGGGTTGGGAGCCACGCTGCCCCAATGAAGCTTCTCTTGACGGGCCTGAATCATCGCACGGCACCTGTAGAGGTGCGCGAGAAGATTGCGTTTGATGAGCGTACGCTGCCAGAAGCGCTCGACAACCTGAAGCAACAGCCCGGGGTCGTGGAGGGTATGATTCTCTCGACCTGCAACCGGGTCGAGGTCTCCATCACTGCCGACGACTCTCTGGATGCCGAATCTGCCATCGCAGGCTTCCTGGCCGACTCGCGCAAAGTCGACCGCGCCTGGGTGACGCCGTATTTGTATCGCCACGATGGACCTGACGCAATACGCCATCTGTTCCGCGTTGCTTCCAGCCTGGATTCGATGGTGGTGGGTGAGCCACAGATTCTAGGGCAGCTAAAATCGGCATATTCGGTCGCGAAAGAACACGGATCGATCAGCGGTTTTCTAGATCAGGTAATGACCGGAGCCTTCCGCGTTGCCAAGCGCGTGCGTTCGGAGACCGACATCGGATCGAATGCAGTTTCGGTCAGCTACGCAGCTGTCGAACTGGCACGAGAGATTTTCTCATCACTCAAAGGTAAACGCGTATTGGTGATCGGCGCTGGCAAGATGGCGGAAAGCGCCGCCCGTCACCTGCAACGTGCGGGAGTGTCCGAGATCCTGGTGACCAATCGCACTCGCGAGCGAGCGTCGAGTTTGGCTGAGGCCTGCGGCGGTCGGGTGATCGACTATGAAGGCTTTGAGCAGGTGCTACCCACCGTCGACATCGTACTGGCGTCCAGTGGCTCGCCTAGCTACATTCTGACTCGCGAACAGATTCGAGCCGCCAAAGCTAAGCGGCGCGATCAGTTTATGTTTTTTATCGATATAGCGGTGCCACGCAATATCGATCCGGCGATCAATGAGATTGAGGGCGTCTTCATTTACGACATCGACGACCTGGGGAAAGCGGTCGCTAACAATGTTCAGAACCGCCAGCAGGTCGCGCAGGATGCCGAGATCATCATCGGCGAAGAGGTTGAGCGCATGATCGCGCGGCTCAAGACTCGCGAAGTCGCCCCGACCATTGTCAGCCTTCAAGAGAAGCTGGAAGCCTTGAGAATAGAAAAGATCGAGCGCCATCGCTCTAAACTCGGAACCCTGACGCCGCAGCAGGAAGAAGCCGTCCACGCAATCACGCGCGGGCTAATGAATGAAGTCGCGCATGGGCCGATCTCGGAATTGCGCAAGCAGGCTGCCGACCCAACCGGACCACAATCGGTGAGTCTGATCCGACGTCTGTTCCGGCTCGGGGGCGATTAACCACGAAATGATAGTAATCGGTTCACGTGGATCCCAGCTTGCCCTGTGGCAAGCGAATCATATTGCAGCATGTTTGGCGGAGCTCGGCGTCGAGACACGGCTCGAAATTATCAAGACAACAGGCGACAAGATTCAGGACGTCCCTTTGGCGAAGGTCGGCGGCAAGGGCCTGTTCACCAAGGAAATCGAAGAAGCTCTGATCGACCGCAGTATCGATCTGGCCGTCCACAGCATGAAGGACGTGCCGACGGAGTTGCCCGATGGTCTGATCATCAGCGCCATTCCTGAGCGGGAAGAACCGCGCGATGCGTTGATCGGATGTACGATTGCCGAACTGCGCGACGGCACGCGAATCGGCACCAGTTCCCTGCGTCGTTCCTCTCAGTTGTTGGCCTACAACCCGAAGCTCGAAATCCACATGCTGCGCGGCAATGTCGACACGCGGTTGCGCAAACAGGAGGAAGGT
Source organism: Acidobacteriota bacterium (assembly GCA_040007495.1). Taxonomy (GTDB): domain Bacteria; phylum Acidobacteriota; class Terriglobia; order Bryobacterales; family Bryobacteraceae; genus Palsa-187. The sequence goes on from JBDTUY010000189.1 coordinate 8,062, forward strand.
CAGTTCGACGCGATCGTGTTGGCTGCGGCCGGACTCCGAAGATTGGGCTGGCAGGATCGCATCGCAGAATTAATTCCCATTGACATCATGTGCCCGGCCGTGGGGCAAGGCGCACTCGCGATCGAAACGCGCAACGACGGCAGACTCGCGCAGGAAATCGTCCGCAAACTGGATCATCCCGCGACCCAAGCAGCCGTGGTTGCCGAACGCGCTTTGCTTGCGATGCTCGGCGGCGGATGCCAGGTTCCGGTCGGATCTCACGCTCAATGGGTCCAGGGTGAGAACGGTAGACAGCTCCACCTGATCGGTCTGGTCGCCGAACCGGATGGCTCGCGCATCATCCGCGCCGAGCTTTCGGGAACCGATCCATTCCTTATCGGTTCCACGCTTGGCCGAACGCTGCTGGCGCAGGGCGCAGACCAGATCCTGCGTCGCGTGTACAATAACGCGAATGCGGAGCAGGGCGAGTAAAGTGCGGAGCGAAGCAAGTACGATGGTGGGCAAAGTCTATTTGGTTGGAGCAGGACCTGGCGATCCGGGCTTAATCACGGTGAAGGGCCGGGATATGCTCTCGCGCGCCGATGCCGTTTTCTACGACAATCTGGCGAACGACCGTCTACTGGACTACGCGAAGCCCTCCGCCGTTCGCATCTACGTTGGCAAGAAACGTGCCGACCATGAGATGTCGCAAGAAGCTATCAATAACCTGATGATTGAACACGCCCGAGCCGGAAGAGTCGCAGACCGCGGTCGTGTCGCCCAGCGTCACGAAGACGGCTGTGGCTACTCGAACGGTGGAGGTCAGCCAGACCCCGGAGGTTAGCCAGACCCCGGAAGTGACCGAGACTCCGGAAACTG
>JBDTUY010000190.1:0-8894 GCA_040007495.1 Acidobacteriota bacterium
GCCGGGTTGGTTGGCGGGACCGCCGATCAGTTTGGTGGAAGGGTCGGAGACGCTGGTGACGCGTTTGCTGGTTTCGCGCTCGTACCAATCGTTGGCGACGATGCCGCTGACCGAGGGAGTGGCTCCGCTGAGGAAGGTCGCATGGCCGACGGCGGTCACAGTGGCTGCTTGCAGATAGTGCGCGTCCGTGAATACAGCGCCTTTCTGCAGCAGGCGAGCAAATCCCGAAGTATAGTCCGCGCGGAAGCGAAGCAGATAGTCGTAGCGGAACTGGTCGACCACGATGGCGACTACCAACTTAGGTTTCTGGGCAGCCAAAAGGGCGGAGGCTGCCGCTAGCAGGCAAAGAAGCAGGGAGGTTGCGCGTCTCATTTGTGTGTCATCCATTGTGACGCGTTCAGATGACGGATTCATGAGTGGAAATCTGTGATGGGAAATCTAACGCGAGTTGCAGGAGGAGCCGAAGTATCTCTTGAGACTGAGGCTTGCGCCATTTCGTGGCTCGGAATCGTGGTGCGGGCACATCACATCGGAATACGTTAGGCTTGGGGGAGAACCCATTTTAACGATCATGGCGACCAATCTCGCGGAGTTCTTTGGCTTTCGGTCTCGGCCGGCGGACGAAGTTAGGACTGCTGCGCCTAAGACGGTGCAACGTGCGGTGTCCTTGTGCCACAGCCTGCTGACCGAACGCGGCGAGGTTTCCGGTGCGCGGATCGCCTTAGAGATCTTCTCTCTCTACAACGTTATGGATTCGGGGTTGCGCTCGAACTTCTTCGATGCGCTCGCCAGCGAGTTTTCACCCAATCCTGAGGCCGTCGGTTCCGCAGGGGAAGCCTACCGCAAAGCGCCATCGCCAAAAACACTGGCCCGCCTGCAGCGCGTGGTAGACCCACCACGGCAGGAATTGTTCCGTCGCCTCAACATGGTGCCTGCGGCCACGCCCATGCTGGTTGCTCTGCGCAGTGAAATCTTAAAGGAACTTCCGCGCAAAGTTGAGTGGGAACCGATCGCAGACGATCTGGGACATCTGTTCGTATCCTGGTTTAACCGCGGTTTTCTGGAATTGCGGCGCATCGACTGGAACTCGTCGGCCGCCGTGTTGGAAAAGTTGATCCAGTACGAAGCGGTGCACGCGATTCAGGGATTCACGGACTTGCGGCGACGGGTGGCTGCGGACCGTCGCTGTTACGCCTTCTTCCATCCAGCGATGCCGGATACGCCGATTATATTTGTTGAGATCGCGCTGTCCAGCGGGATGAGCGCCAAGGTGCAGCCGCTGCTTGATCCCGATGCTCCGATCCTGGATCCGGCCAAAGCCGATTCAGCGATTTTTTACTCCATCACGAACTGCCACGATGGCTTGCGAGGAGTGCCTTTTGGCAGCTTTCTTATCAAGCAGGTAGCAGAAGATCTTGGCCAGGAATTGCCAGGTTTGCGCCGGTTGGCCACCTTATCGCCGGTCCCTGGCTTCGCGGCTTGGCTGAAAGCACAGCCTTGTTACGCAAGTGTGGCTCCGATACTGGCAAATCGGGATTGGGTTGCCGATCCGAAGCTTAGCCGGGAACTGGAGCGCGTCCTGGTGCCGCTATGCGCGCACTATCTGCTTCGTGCAAAGAAAGGCAGTGAGCCGCGGGACCCGGTCGCGCGCTTTCATCTAAGGAATGGCTCGCAACTGGATCGGATCAATTGGCTGGCGGACGTATCAGCCTCGGGACTAAAAAACTCTTTTGGGCTGATGGTGAATTACGTCTATCGTCTGTCCAATATCGAGTACAACCACGAACGCTATACGCAAAAGTATAGGGTTGCAGCATCTACCGCGATTGAAGCTCTGGCGAATAAGGCGGACCCCACCAAGGAACTGGTGAGTCTGCCAGGTCCTGGCCGTCTGGAGAGTACTGCGAAGTATGTAGATGGCCCACGGCTTTCCGGTATATCTTCAGGCCCGTCCAGCAAGCCCATGCAGACGGTGATTCTGCCAGTAGCTAGCAACGGAGATTGAGTTTGGCGGTGCAGAACTGGATAGCCGCTTTACACTATTCGCATTGAGCCGGGTAATGAGGCCTGAGGCTGTAGCGCCTCTTGTGGAGGGCTTTCAGCCAAGGCAATAGAAATGCGGGGCTAAAGCCCCACGCGGCCTGAAGGCCGCCCTCCCTCGGGTCCTCAGATGCGGCCAGTACTTCGGCACCTAGACTTAGAGTGTTCGGCTGAGCATCGGCTGTGGTGCGGCCGGGGCTCCTCGCAGCAATCCCTCAGTACTGAGATCTTCGTCGACGTCAGGCCAGTGGATACCGTACCCGCCGCCGCTGACTTGCCAATTCAGAAGCTGATCCTGGCTGGCTTCCAGGAGTCGGGGGTACCAAACCAGAGGCACAATAATCGTCCGACCATCGATCAGGTCGACTGCTAGTGTGTCATTCGTAAAGTGAACGTCTTTGACTCGTTCTCCGGAGTTAGCTTCCGAACCGTGCATTCCATCTCTCCACTAACAGCATCTCATTTTGTTTCACGATGCGCTGTATCTGGCGTAGCTCCAAAGGAGAGAATCCTAGATTGCGTGCAAGCGCAACCGGGGACAACCAAAACTTAGCCGACAGAGCATCCCGATCGACGTGGACATGTGCGGGTTCGTTCGGCTCATGACTGTGGAAGTAAATCCGGTATGGACCTGAGCGTAGAACGGTCGGCACGCCATCAGTATCCCATGTGCCTCTCTCTATTCCTTCGGGGCTTCTGTACCTTCGTCCTTAGGACGTCCCCGCTTAATCCGCTTCAGAATCTGCGGAGCCTTTGCGGCCAAACTTGCCGACATGCCTGCGATGAAGTGGAGATCAGGGGTCTTATACAACTGAAGCCGCTCAGTGATCTGATACTTCAGGTACGCCTTGGCGTGTTCCAACGCGGCCAAAGTTTGTTCCTGTTCTTCGGCAGTTCCTTCCAGCGCGAGCCGGATGTGCGCGTGCCGGTAATCGGGCGATACGAGAGCTTCGGTGACGGCAAGCGTACCAATTCGAGGGTCGGTGAGCTCGTAGTTGATCAGCTCTTCGAGTTCCTCCCGAATACTTTCCGCGACGCGTGTATGACGATGTGGGTCCAAACAATCAGGATACAGGATCGGATGGCTTGGTGATTTTCCCGCAGCCGATTCCAGTGCTGGGTGGCAACGTGCAGGCGGCGAAATGGTGTTTTGGGATAAACTGTCTTTCACCCGCAGTCTGCGGGATGCGGATGTGGAATTCTTTTGAGACCAATCGGACTCACGGGACGTCCCACATAAGGTAAGGCATGCGATCCATACGGGTAGGAACTGCAAAGCAGACGGCACGATGGCGAATTTCGGGTTGGTGGTTTTGCGGCCTCGGGTTGCTTGCTGTCACCGCCTCGGCTCCAATCTGGGCGCAGAAGGCGAAGGCGGTTCCTAAGCAGGCCAAATCCATTGTGCTCCCGGCGCAGACCGAATGGTCGGCGGAGGAAGCCGAGACGCTGAAGTATTTTCGCGCGCTGATCCAGATTGATTCCAGCAATCCACCGGGTAATGAGACTGCGGTGGTCAATTACCTGAAGAAGATATTTGACGCCGAGGGCATTGAGAACCACGTCTACGCATTGGAACAGGCGCGCGCAAACCTGGTGGCGCGGATTCATGGCAACGGAAGCAAGCGGCCGGTGCTTCTGATGGCGCACACCGATGTGGTGGGTGTGCAGCGCGAAAAATGGCCGGTGGAACCGTTCGGCGCGGTGATGAAGGACGGCTACATCTGGGGCCGCGGCACCGTGGACGACAAAGATAAATTGGTCGCCAACCTGATGACGCTGCTGTTGTTGAAGCGCAGCGGGCGAAAGCTGGACCGGGACGTGATCTTTCTGGCGGAAGCTGGCGAGGAGAGCGATACGGGTCCAGGCATCGACTTCATGGTGAAGGAACACTTCGACCAGATCAATGCCGAATTCGCGATCACGGAGGGTGGCGGAGCCAGGCTGGATAATGGTCGGATCACGATGGTGTCGATCGCGACGGCGGAGAAGCTCCCAAGGCGTGCCCGGCTAGTGGTGAACGGCGTTTCGGGGCATGGCTCGGTGCCTCGGACGGATAATGCGTTGGTGCATCTGGCGGCTGCCGTGGCAAAGGTCGGGACGTGGGAAACGCCGGTTCGGATGAACGACACCACGCGAGCGTATTTTGAGCGATTGGCGACCATCAGCACCCCCGATCAAGCGTCGCGCTACAACGGACTGATGGATTCTACGAAGTCGGAAAGGGCTGAGAGGATCCAGCGGTATCTGGCAGAATACGAGCCGATGCATTATTCGATGCTGCGGACCAGCGTGGTGCCGACGATTCTGAAGGCCGGGTTCCGTATGAACGTGATCCCGTCGGAGGCCGAGGCGACGATCGATATCCGAGCTTTGCCGGATGAAAACATCGGCAAGTTCTATGATGCGATGAAGAAGGTGATTAACGATCCCGCAGTGATGATTGAACAACTGAGTGCTGGGGCTCGCGTAGCAACGCCGCCATCACGGTTGGATACCGATATGTTCCGAACGCTGGAAGGGGTTGCAAAACGTCTGTATCCCGGGTCCGTTACGCTTCCAATCATGTTGACGGGGGCAACCGATATGGCGCAACTGCGAGCAAAAGGCATCCAGAGTTATGGGATCGGTCCTGCGCTGGATGACAACGACCGCAGCAACTACGGCGCGCATAGCGACGTCGAGCGTATCCCTGAGAGTTCGTTATACAGCTTTGTGCGATACACGTGGGAAGTGGTGAACGAGGTCGCGGGGGGGAAGTAAGTCGGGAGACAGTAGTCAGTCCGGAGCGGACGCCAAAAACGCGGAGTCAGAAGCCTGGCGACTGGAGGGATCTGAACTCTCTGCGTTACTCGGTGCGGTACTGTTCGTAAGATTCTATAAAATGCTCACTGCTATTACTCGGGCGCTTAGCCCCGCGATTGTTGATTGCGAGTTGTCTTTCTTGGAGCGACAGCCCATCGATTTCGCGCTCGCCGTTCGGCAACATGCTGCTTATGAGGACGCGTTGCGCGCGTTGGGAACACGTGTGATTTCGCTGCCGTGTCTGCCGTCGCATCCGGATTGTGTGTTTGTTGAGGACCCTGCGATTGTTCTGGATGAAGTCGCGATCATGACGCGGATGGGTGCGGAATCACGACGTGGGGAGTCGGAGAGTTTGGCGGCAGAGCTGGGGAAATACCGAGAGTTGCGCTGGATCGAAGCGCCCGCTTGTCTAGAAGGCGGCGATGTGATCCGCGTAGGCAAGACGCTGTATGTCGGTCTGTCGCGACGTACGAATGTCGCGGGGATTCAGCAGCTGGCTGGTTTAGTGCAACCGTTTGGGTATTGGGTAACTCCGATCGAGGTTCGCGGCTGTCTGCATTTGAAGAGTGCTTGTTGTTATTTGGGAGACGACACGCTGCTGGCCAATCGCCAGTTCCTGGATACAGATGGGTTGTGCGGGTTGAATATTATAGATGTCGCGACCAGCGAGCCGCATGCGGCCAATGCGCTGCGGATCGCGGGCACCGTGCTGATCCCGGAGAGCTATGGCGAGACTCGAGAACGGGTCGGGAGCGCTGGGTTTCAGGTGCGCGCAGTTGATACCTCAGAGCTGATCAAGGCAGAGGCTGGCGTTACTTGTTGCAGTCTGGTGTTTGAGGCGGACTGACGGAGTCGTGGCATAACCGCTCCTTATGGTCGCGGTTCTGTAACGATGAACTGGTCGGGGGGACAAACTACCCGCCAATGGAATACATTGGGCGGGGCGGGGGTACGAATTTTTGCGTGTTGATCTGGTGCCCCAGCCATTTTGCTGCGATGTTGGCTCGAATGGCTGCGACTATCGCTTCATCCGGACTGCCATCGCGTAGTAGTCCGCGAACGTCGGTCTCGTCGATCGCAAACAGGCAGTAGCGCAGCTTTCCATCTGATGTTAATCGGATGCGATTGCAGTTCAGGCAGAAGGGGCGACTCACGGAAGCGATAAATCCGACGCGACCGATGCCGTCCATAAAACGATACTCCGTCGCGGGGGCACGTTCGTCGGCATCGGGAATTGCTTCCAGTGGGCCGATTTCGCGGGTCAGCATGTCGAGCATCGTGTCGGTCAAGAGAACGCGGTCACGATCCCAGATGCCTTGGGAGTCGAGCGGCATGAACTCGATGTAGCGGATCTCAATGTTGCGTTCGCGTCCGAACCGCGCCAGTTCGACGATATCCGGTTCGACCAGATTCTTGACCGCGACGGCGTTGATTTTAATCGGTCCAAAGCCCAGCTTCTGCGCAACGTCGATACCCTCCATTACTTTGGGCAGATCGTCGCGTCGCGTGATGAGCTTGAAGCGCTCCCGGTCGAGCGTGTCCAGATGGACATTCAATCTCCGCAAGCCTGCGTCATACATAGCCTGCGCCTGATCGGCCAGCAGGACGCCATTAGTGGTCATGGCGATGTCTTCGATGCCCGGAATCGCGGTTAACTTGGCGATCAGTTTGTGCAGGTCCTTGCGGACCAGAGGCTCGCCTCCGGTGATGCGCAGTTTGCGGATGCCCAGGGTAACCGCGATGCGCGCGAAGCGTTCGATTTCCTCGAAGCTCAGGACATTTTCACGACGCTCGAACTTGACGCCCTCTTCCGGCATGCAGTAAAAGCAACGGATATTACACCGATCCGTAACGCTGATGCGCAGGTTGTCGTGCTTGCGTCCGAAGGTGTCGATGAGCGGAGTCACGGGGCTACCTCTATTGTAAGTGGCTGGATGGTGATTCACACTCCAGGCCAAACGCTTCAACGGGGATCTGACCTTTTATCGTTACGATGGCTGTTTAAAATTTCTTGACTGGCGCGCGTATGGGTCCTGGTACCGAGTGATAAAATAACCTGCGATGTCGCTCCCCTTACGAAATCCACGGCGCGAGTTTCTGCGCTTTCTGGCTGGCAGCCCTCTCTATGCGGCTGGGCTCACGCAGTTGAAGGAAATCCAAGCCCAGGAAAACGGCGTTCGGACTGAAAAGCAAGCTGCGGTTCCCACGACGCCGGAAGAAATGTTGAACGTATTTGAGTTTGAGGACATCACGCGCGGCAAATTGCCGCCTGCGCATCTGGGCTATTTATTGGGCGGGACCGATGACGACAAGACCCTCAAAGCGAATCGTGAAGGATTCGACCGCTTCGATTTGCGGCCACGACGATTGGTGGATGTCTCCAAGACGGATCTGCGGACGCAGGTGTTCGGACAGACCTGGGACAGTCCGATCTTTCTAAGCCCGGTGGGTGCGCAGGGTGCTTTCCATCCTGAAGCCGAAGTGGCGGTGGCACGCGCTGCCAAAGCAAAAAAGCACGTTCAGATTCTCTCGACCGTCACGTCGCGGTCGGTGGAGGATGTGGCAAAGGCGTTGGGAACAGCTCCCTGGTATCAGCTGTATATGCCGCAGACCTGGGATGCCACCGACCGCATGGTGAAGCGTGTGGAACAGGCGGGGTGTCCGGTGCTGTGCTGGACCATTGATCTGTTGGGCGGACGCAACGGAGAGACGGCATCGCGTATGGCTCGGCAGGATACTCGCGATTGCAGCAGCCATATCAACGGGACGGGAGCGGCGTCATTCGCCAGTCGGCCGATGTTCCGGGGCATCGAAGGCGGGGTCAACCCGCGCGAAGCCAATTGGAGCTACGTGGCTCGCTTGAAGAAGTTGTCGCGGATGAAGTTGATCCTGAAAGGCATCGACTCTGCGGCCGACGCCAAGCTAGCAAAAGACAACGGCGCGGACGGAATCCTGATTTCCAACCACGGCGGTCGCGCGACAGAAACGCTGCGAAGCACCATTGAAACCCTGCCTGAAATTATCAACGCCGTGGGTCGGGATTTTCCGGTCCTGATCGACAGCGGTTTCCGGCGCGGTACCGATATCTACAAGGCTCTGGCAATGGGCGCGCATGCGGTGGGCGTCGGTCGTCCTTACGTGTTTGGATTGTCGGCGTTCGGGCAAGCGGGTGTGGAGCGGGTGCTGGAAATCCTGCGAACGGAACTGACGACCACGATGCGGCAGTGCGGTACACCGACCATCGGTGATATAAAGCCGGGGTTGGTTGGTCGGCGGGGGTAGGGCGGGTTGGCGGTCAGAGGCAGTAGGAGGGTGGCCTCCAGGCCGCGCTTGGCTTAAGCCCAAGCTGGTTTGGATTGGACCACGGGGAATGCAGACCTAAAGGTCTGCGCGGGCCGAAGCCCACCCTCCGTGCAGCCGGCGCAATTGATCTGAACAGAAACGAGCAAGCCATGAGCCGTATCAAGGTAGACGATCTCCACAAGGTCTGGATGAAGGATGCTAAGTACCGGAGTGAATACGCTTCGCTTGAAGAGGAGTTTTCTCTGGTCAACGCTCTGATTCAGGCGCGCAGCCGTGCTGGTTTGACACAGGAACAAGTTGCGAAGCGAATGAAACCACGCAGGCAGTGATTGCTCGACTGGAGGGCGGTGGTTCAAAACCTTCCACTCGGACGTTGGAGCGTTATGCCGAGGCGACGGGCTCGCGGCTGCGGATTACGTTCGACGAGGCATAACTCAACATTGTTACGCGGCGAAGTCGTTCTGGTGTCTTGCTTGATCTGATTGGTGCCAAGACTGCGTGAGTCACAAAACAAAAGGGCATCATCGGAGACTCCCGCCTCGATGATGCCCTTTGAACTTACCGCTTCCTGAACGCTTACCGCGGGACCGTGCCGCCGAAGATTTCGGTCTGCGCTACGTCGATCCAGCCGCCTTGGCCGTGGCCGCTGCCGGGCAGCAGTTCCACGATGCCGACCTCGTCCACTTTGCTCAGGTCGGGGGCCGGGATGAAGTTGCCGGTCGGGAACACGCGGTCCGTGTTCAGGCGCT
>JBDTUY010000191.1:0-8794 GCA_040007495.1 Acidobacteriota bacterium
ATTGAGGCAGGTGCATCGTATACTGTGGAACTGCGCTTGACGGAATTAGATGCAATGTCCACGATGTTCGGGCCGGAGTTCGACCAGATCTTCGACCGACGCAAGGCCGAAGCGGATGAGTTTTACGCAGAGGTGACACCGAAAGATCTGTCAGACGACGGTCGCAATGTAATGCGGCAGGCGTTCGCTGGCATGATGTGGTCCAAACAGTTTTATCACTACGTAGTCCGCGATTGGCTGAATGGCGATCCCGGCCAGCCCAAACCTCCAGAGAGCCGCAAGACCGGTCGCAATAGCGATTGGGACCATCTGTATAACGCCGATGTGATTTCGATGCCGGACACTTGGGAGTATCCATGGTATGCGGCCTGGGATCTGGCGTTTCATTGCGTGCCGATTGCGTTGATCGATTCGGATTTTGCCAAGGATCAATTGCAGTTGATGGTGCGCGAATGGTACATGCATCCGAATGGTCAGTTGCCGGCTTATGAATGGGCGTTGGGCGACGTGAATCCGCCGGTGCACGCCTGGGCGGCGTGGCGCGTCTACAAGATCGAGAAGAAGCGGCGCGGCGTGGGGGATCGCGTGTTCCTGGAGCGCATCTTCCAAAAGTTGCTGCTCAATTTCACGTGGTGGGTGAATCGCAAGGACACGGAAGGCAACAACGTGTTCCAGGGTGGATTCCTGGGGCTGGACAATATCGGCGTGTTCGATCGCAGCGCTCCTCTGCCGACGGGTAATAAATTGGAACAGGCCGACGGCACCGGCTGGATGGCGATGTACAGCTTGAATTTGCTCGCAATCTCGCTTGAGTTGGCAAAGGAAGATCCGGCGTACGAGGATCTGGCCAGTAAGTTCTGGGAACATTTCCTCTACATCGCGAATGCGATCAATAACCTGGGTCGTGCCAATACTGGCATGTGGGATGAGATCGACGGCTTCTTCTACGATGTGCTGCATTTTGAAGACGGTCACTATATGCCGTTGAAGATTCGGTCTATGGTCGGGCTGATTCCACTGTTCGCTGTGGAGACGCTTGAACCCGAATTATTCGACAAGCTGCCCGACTTCAAGCGGCGTATGCAGTGGTTTATTGAGAATCGGCCAGACCTGACTGGCAACGTCGCGGCCATGAATCAACAGGGCGAGGAGCAGCGACTGTTGCTGTCCATCGTGGATGAACAGCAACTGCGCCGCGTTCTGCATTTCATGTTAGATGAGAACGAGTTTCTGTCTCCGTACGGCATTCGGGCATTGTCGAGAGCCTACAAAGATCACCCGTACGTCCTGCCGGTGGATGGTACCAGTTACACGGTGAAGTATGAACCAGCGGAATCTTCGACGGGTCTGTTCGGAGGCAACTCCAATTGGCGCGGGCCGATCTGGTTCCCGGTGAACTTCCTGTTGATCGAATCGCTGCAGAAGTTCCACTACTATCTGGGCGACAAGTTCAAGGTCGAGTGTCCGACGGGTTCAGGCAAATACCTGACGCTGTGGGAAGTGTCGCTGGAGATTGAACGACGCCTGTCGCATATCTTCCTGCGGGACGAGAACGGCCATCGTCCGGTACACGGCGGCGAGATGCAGTATGGTAACGATGAACATTGGAAAGACCTTGTATTGTTCTACGAATACTTCCACGGCGACGAAGGGTCGGGCGTGGGAGCGAGTCACCAAACGGGATGGACGGGGCTGGTCGCGAAGTTGTTGCAGCAGGGTGGGACGGAGTAGTTTAAACCCGTGTCGGTTTGCATCGACCAGATACCGCTCGCGTCTACTTGAGTGGCAGTGCACGAATACGGATGGAGTGAGAGTCAACGGTGACGGCTGCACCGTTCGCCAGTATCAGTTCCGCTTGCTTCCAGACTTTCTGGATTAGCAACGCCTGCTGCTCGGAGGCTAGGCCCTCCAGCCGGATGAATACAACAGAGGGAGAGGCAGCCTGACTCCGGGCCAGGTGCGCGTGAAAATCGTGGTCCAGTGTAACGCAGACACGGTTATCAGCTCGGCCTTTTGCGAGGATTTCTAGATCTTCTGCGTGATCCAGTCCAATCTCTTGGACGTGACTGCGTCCCAACCTTCGGCGCGAAATAGTACGGCCGCGGGGGGGAGAGGCCCTGATCGAGTAGAACCCGGTTCATGCGACCGGAGTAAGCACCTGGACCTCGTCGTCCACCGCTGCGGCAGCGAACCGCAAGGCTTCTTGGAGATCTTCCTCTTCAAGATAAGGGTACTCTTCAAAGATGAGCTGCCGGTTAGGGTAAGTGGCCAGGATTTCCAGGACTCGGCGCACAGTGATCCGCATGCCCCGAATGCACGGCTTCCCGCCGCACTTACCTGGCTCAACGGTGATTCGCTGAAACGTCGACATCAGCTGCTAGTGTACATATCTAACTGGGAGCGTAGATTCGCTACAATCCTGGACGTGCTCCATATCTCTGAATCCGACGTCCAACAACTTCTTCCTATGCCGGTTTGCATCGACCAGATGCGGCTCGCATTTGAGGCGATTAAGGCTGGGACTACTGTTAATCAATCGCGGCGGAGGCTCGTGCTGGATACTGGGTCCGTGCTGCATCAGATGGCCGGGTCGTATGGGAAATACTTCGCGACTAAGATCTATTCGAGCAATCGGCGGCACGGCGGTCTGCACCAGATGTACGTGCTGCTGTACGACGCTGAAACCGGCAAGCCGCTGGCGTTTATCGAAGCCAACAATTTGAGCCTGATTCGGACGGGTGCGGCCAGTGGCTATGCGGCGGATTTGCTGGCCGCTCCGGATGCCGAAGTGATTGGGCTGATCGGTAGCGGTTATCAATCTAGACCGCAGATTGAGGCGATGCGGGCGGTTCGCAAGATTAAAGAGATTCGAGTCTGGAGTCCGACTGCAGCCAATGCCGAGAGGTTCGCGCGGGATAACAATTGCGCCACGGCGGCAACGGCTGAGGCTGCGGTACGGGGCGCGTCTATCGTGATCACCGCGACTACTTCCAAAGATCCCGTGTTGGACGCTAGTTGGATTGCGCCGGGAACGTTCGTTGCTGCGATGGGATCGAATGTTGGGAATCGGCGGGAGTTGCCGGCGGAGCTGGTGCGAAATGCTGGGTTGATCGCGGTCGATGATTGGGAGCAGGCCAAGATTGAGGCTGGCGATTTATTGCTGGCATTCGGATCTGATCCGTGGACGAATGTAGTCGAACTCAAGAATGTCGTGCGCGGATACGATCCTTCTACCGTGACGATATTCGAATCGCTGGGAATTGGGGTCGAGGATGCGGCGGCGGCGGGCTACGTGTATGAGCAGGCGATTCGGCTACACTCGGAATAGTATGCGACGATTCGGCCGGATTACAATCGATCCAGAAGTCATGGGTGGCAAACCATGCATTCGCGGCATGCGTGTGACCGTCGGTATGGTTGTCGAGGCAATGAGTGCGGGCCGGTCGGCTGAGCAGATCTTGGGTGACTTCCCGTACTTAGAGGAAGCTGATATCTTCGAGGCCCTCGGGTTCGCAGGTCAACTCGCTCAGGGTCACGAAGTTCGTATCGCCAGCTAAATGAAGTTGCTGCTGGACTAGTACTCCGACCGCTTGATTTGTCTGCTTATCCTGTCGGCAAGCCCCAAGCTGACGCATGGGGCTAAGTGGCTCGGTCTCAGCCCCATGTATCAGCTTGGGGCGACAGTGGCTCGGTCTCAGCCCAATGCGTCAGCTTGGGGCTTGCCCCTGCGAATTCACAATGGCCAAATCACTCAGTCATGACACCAGGGCGGCACCCATTCGCGTGGCCTGCGTCTGAGTTCTGTGGCAGGATTGTAGCTTCACAGCTAGGAGACCTCTAACCTATGCTATGCGATGCGCGCGTGTCATTGTTAGCTTGACCACAATTAGTTTTTTTGCACCGGGTGTGTGGGGATGCCAGACTACAGAGAAGCAATTCGAGGTTGCTTCGGTGAAGTCGGCCGCACCGCAAGCCAACATGCAGACGCTTGCCAACTTTCTGAAGTTAGCCGTGATGTTTGCCACAGGCGGTGGCAATGCTTCGATGCTCTCCGCGCGCGTGGTGGACAAAACCGGATTAAGCGGGGAGTATGATGTGAAGCTTGAGTACGACTTGGTCGTGCAACGGAACCCGACCGATCCCGGCGAGGTTGCACCGACGCTCTTCGCTGCACTGCAGCAGCAACTCGGACTCAAGTTGGAGCAGACCAAGCAGCAGCTTGACGTATTGGTAATCGATCGAGCCGAAAAAACGCCTACGGAGAATTGAGCGAAGATTTCTCCACCTGTCAGAGAGTTTTACCGTCGCACCTCGGGTTGAACCTCAGCCGCCCTTCTCAACTGGCACGTTTGCCCTCTCCTGTGGGCAATTCATGATATCGTTCACAGATTGGGCTTCCAGCCCACAAGGAACATCTATGATCAAATCATCTGCCTACGTTCTGGTTGGCGCTCTCGCGCTTTACGGCGCCATCTCAGCCACCAGAACGGTGTTTGCCGCCGACAGTGTCGCTCCTGTGCGACTGGACCGCGAAAAGATGGGAGGACTCGGCCTGACGGCGATTCCGGCCGACAAGTACAAGGACATCCTGGTCGCTGGTCAGTTGAATATGCGGGTAGCGACGCTGTTCGCCGGCAGGGAATTGCACGCGTCTATTTTCGAGTGCACGCCTGCCAAGACCAGTCATCGTGCTCGCCCCACCGATAGCGATGAATTCGTCTATGTGCTAAGCGGCAAGCTGATTCTGACGGAGCCAAATGGCACGGTACAGGAATTCAAAGTTGGAGACACGCTGGTGCTTCCAGTCAACTATACGGGTACATGGGAGATGCAGGGGAACTACCGGGAATTGGCCATAACGGCGTCTAAATGAAAGTAGTAGCTAAGGTCGTGATTGGCCTTGCTGTTGAGTTAGCTTTCGGGCAGGAAAACTAAAAGGGCCTCTTTATGAGAGGCCCTTTTTTACGAGTTGCGATTACTTCTTAGCGGATGCTGTCTGTAGAAGGGCGCGAATCTCGGCGATAGCTGCGGGACTTGGGGGAGCCGGACCCCGGCCTCCGCCTCGGCCTGCGGGAGCAGCGGCACCGGCTGCAGCTGCTGGGGGAGGAGCGCCCGTATTGCGAGCCATCCCGACAACATCCAAGGGCTTTTTACCGTCGCCGTCAAGAAGGTTCGCATCCGCCCCGTGATCGAGCAGATATTTAATCATGTCCATCTGCCCGCGACGGGCAGCCTCGTGCAGCGCAGTAGTCCCTTCATTGCTGGGCGGTGCCATGTAGAGCACGCGATGAGAATACAATTCTGAGCCTGTAACCTTCGTATTCGGATCAGCCTTATGCTCAATCAACACGTCGAGCAATTCCTTGTTTAGCGCAGTGGAAACGGTAGGACGCGGGCCGACGCCGACACCAGCTGCCTGTAGAAACGCATTAGACCCCATGGTGTTGATGTTGGGATCCGCGCCTTTTGCCAGCAGAACCTTGATCAATTCAAGATCGTTGTTCATGATGGCCCGGAACAAAGGCGTTGTCCCCGTGCTGATCTGATTGTCGCCAAAACGACCACCGCTGCCAGAATTCGGGCGATGGAAATTCATTTCAACGTTGACATTGGCACCGGCATCCAGCAGCGCGTTAATGATCTCCATGCTGGAAACAGCAGGCCCCGCAACCACCACGGCAGCAGCTCCACCACCGCCAGCGCGGCCACCCCCACGACCACCACCTGCACCACCTCGGGCACCGGCACCCGCTGCGGCTCCAGGGGCAGGAATAGCAGCACCGCCCCCCCCACCACCGCGGCCGCCGCGTCCACCACCACCACCGCCACCAGCCCCAGCGGGAGCAGCCTTGCGAGCTACAGCGATCCACAGCGGGGTACGTCCCCACCAATCCCAAGTATTGATGTTAGCGTGCTTATCCATCAGCAGTTTTGCGATATCGTTGTGGGTGTTATCCAGCGCGGTCAGCAGTGGGGTGACGCCTTCTGGCGTCGGATCATTCACATTCGCACCGGCTTGAATCAACATCTCCGCGCATTGGTAGCAACCGCCGCGCGATGCGTACAACAGCGCGGTCAGTCCTCCAACCGAACGAAATTGCCAACGTGGCTCGCTGGTAATCTGGCTCGGCCAGTCGGAGTAGAGGGAATGCGGCTTGACGTCCGCGCCCTTGGAGAGCAGCAGCTTCACCATCTCGGCCCGGCCTTCGCTGGACGCATACATCAACGGCGTCTGGTTATGGAATTTCTCCACATTGTTGACGTTGGCACCTTTGTCGATCAGCAGTTTGACTACTTCCTGATTGCCGCCCTTGATGGCCACCATCAACGCGGTCTCCCCATCCGGATCGGCCGTATCCACTTTGGCTCCGGCATTCAGCAGCAGTTGGACCAAGTGGAGGCTGGACTGACGGGCGGCTTCCGTGAGAGGCATCGCGCCAAACTCATTGCCGATGTTGGGGTCCGCTTTCTTGGTTAGCAACGCCTCCGCTACGTCCACGTCCGCGCGATTGACCGCCCACAGTAGAGGGGTGGAACCATCGGGCTGGCGCTGATTGACGTTCGCCCCGGCTTGAATTTGCTCCAGCGCCAGTTTGGCTTCGCCCGCCTGCACCAAGGTCGCGAGATCTTTTTGCGCCATCGCAGGTTTCGTCGCTGGAACTGGCGCGGGTTTCACCGCCGGAACTTTCACTGGAGTTCCAACTTTCACTTGCGCAAGCTGCACCTGCGTCACCGCTAACACTCCAGCAACCAAACAGCCCGTGATTACAAAAAAACGTTTCATCTACCCTCCCGACAATTCACACACAATGGAACATTACCCAGCAGCCGCAGGCCCTAAACGATATTGGCACCGAGTTTATCGTGCATGCCCCAGGCACCCTTGGCAGCGGAATAGAGGAACGTGTAAGGGTCCTTCCATTTGCGCGGCAAGTCGTTCAGTGCCCCGCCTTCCAACATATCCTTGGGACCTTCACCCGCGCGGACGCGGTCAAAAATCTGCACGCGAACCAGCTCCATCACTTCGCGTTCAGCTTGGAACTGAGCTTTGGTCATCACGGGGCCGAAGGCCGGAACGATCTTGGTCTGATCGTTCGCCACCTTCAGCACTATGTCCATCGAATCCACACGGCCGCCGATCCAGCCTCCGGCATACCAGTCCAGCACCGGATCGCGATCGGGAGCTGCCACGTCGCCGACTGCGATCACATTCGCGTTTTTGAAGTGATAATAGGCATCGCCGCTGGTGTGCGCCATCAACAAATACCCGTAATCGATCTGTTCGTCGCCCGCCTTCATCGAACCGCGCTCCACGAAGGTTTCGGTGGGCCAGGCAGCCTTGGGACGAACCGACTCGTAACGCGACTCGGCCGGAACCCAATAATCGGTCGATAACCACTCTTTCGTGCGCTTTTGGGCAACGATCTTGGCTCCCGCCGCCGAGAACATTTCATTGTTGCCGGTCTGATCCAAGTGATAGTGGGTGTTGAATAGCGTCTGAATCTTCGCGTTGGGCGCGAAGCCCTTGAGCGCCGCCATCACGGCATCGCCCGACTTCGGCGCGCCGCTGTCCACCAAGATGACGCCTTCCCCAGTTGAGAAAGCGATCACATTGGAGCCACCACCGTTGATCACGGCTAGTTTATCGGTCAACTTGTTGACCGGCTGCTGTGCGCGGAGCAGCCGCGGCGCCCACAAAGTGAGCACGCCCGCGGCGGCGCTTTTTAATACTTGTCTTCTATCCACTGCTCAGCTCCTGAATACTAGATGGGCGTGCCGACTAAATGCCTGAGATCACGCCGGTGCTATCGCCGAACTTGTCTTGCTCATGACCCACCTTCTGCAACAGCGTTAGGTGAAGGTTCGCAAGCGGTGTGCGCTCCGGCAGATCCAAATGCTGGCCGCCTTGATGGTTCAACTTGCCGTTACCGCCACCCACGATGATGTTCGGGATCGGATAGTTGCTGTGCTGGTTGGAGTTGCTCATGTTCGATCCGTACATGAAGATTGAGTGATCCAACAGAGTGCCCTGTCCATCCGGGGTCTTCGCCATCTTCGCGAGGAACTCCGCGAACTTCTGCAAATGCCACTTCTGAATCTGGACCAGCTTCTCGATGCGTTCCGGGTAATCGGCATGGTGCGACACCGGGTGGAAGCCGTCGGAGATATTGAGGAACGGGTAGGTGCGGTTGGTGCCTTCGGCGACAGTCACATACGTTGAAATGCGCGTCAGGTCGGCCTGGTAAGCCAGCGCCAGCAGGTCGTACATGATCGTGACCTGCTCATTGAAGTCTTCCAGTTCCCCGATCGGAGCCACCGGGATCTGGATGGAGGAGAGATTGTTGTGTTCCGCCATCTTGGCGCGTCGCTCGATCTCGCGAACGTTTTCCAGATACCCGTCGAGAATCGCCTTATCCTCGCCGCCCAATTCGCCCTTCAGCTTATTGACGCGGACCAGAATCATGTCCAGAATGCTGTTGGACTGGCGGGCCATCGCCGCGCGCTCCTGTGGCGTGTCGCCTTCGCCAAACAACTGCAGGAAGATCTTGCGGGGATTGTATTCCATCGGGAGCGGCGTATGCTCGTCGCGGAACGACAGCGTCGTGAACGCGCCGCCATTGCCGGCAGCCACCTGCACCGTGGTCTCCGAGGAAACCTCAAGCGAAGGGTATTGCGTGTCCTGGCTGACAAACTTCGACATCACCTGATCGAGTGTCGTCGCCATGTTGTTGCCGGTCGGCGTGGTGGCACTCAGCCACGTAGCCGGGTTCCGCACATGCACCGAACCTGCGGC
>JBDTUY010000192.1:0-8783 GCA_040007495.1 Acidobacteriota bacterium
CGTCCTTGCCCTGACCGCCCTTGGCTTGTTGGCCCTGGCCTTGTCCCTGCTGGCCGTCTTTGCCTTGACCCTGGCCCTGTTGACCATCCTTACCTTGGCCATCTTTACCTTGACCCTGCTGTTGCCCGCCCTGCTTGCCATTCTGACCCTGCTTACCCTGCTGGCCATTCTGGTTCTGCAACTGAGCCAACCCTCGCTCCAACGTAGCGCGAGTCTGCTCTAGACCGGCAAGCTGCCGCTCAAGATCGCTCTGCGCCGCGCCCTGCTGATTGCCTTCGCGCATGGCACCCTGCGCCTGCCGTGCCGCATCCGCCATCTGCTGCAATGATGTCGCGATCGGACCTTCGACGCCCTGCTGCACCCAACTGCGCATACTGTTGTCATCCTGGCGCAGCCGACCGGCTCCATACTCCAGACGCTTATCGACCTCTTGCTGCTGAACCGCGCTCACCCCGTCGCGCAACTGACGCGATGCAGCCGGCTGCGTATCCGTCAACTGCCGAGCCTGCGATTGCGCGTCCGATGTCAGCCGCTTCACCTCGTCCCGCATCTGATCCTTGTCAGCGGCGATCTGGGCTCTCTGCTGCTGCGTCAGGCCCTTGCCGTTCTCGCCGTAAGCTTGCTTTAGCTGACTCTCAGTCTGCTTCGCTCGGCTGGCCAAATCCTGGGCACGCTGCGCCACATCGCCGAGCCCCGAATTTACGCCGTCGCGCCGCATCTGATTGGCCGACTGTACTCCCTGCTTTAATTGATCCGCAGCGTTACGAGCCTGAGCATTCGCCTGACCTTGATTGCCGGCCTGCTCAGCCTTTTGCGCATCTCGCATGGCCTGCTCTGCCTTGTCGACTTGATTCTTCAAGTCTTGCAGGCGCTGCTCCAACTGCTTTTGGCTGGCAGAGTTGCCTTGCTGCCCCGACTGGCCCTGCTTGCCCTGTTGCCCTTGCTTGCCTTGTTGGCCACTCTGCCCCTGCTGACCGCTCTGCTCCCCGCGGCTCAGTTGCGAAGAACTGCGTTGACCGCTCTGCGCCTGTGCCTGCTGCTGCAATTGCTCAATCTGCTTCTTGAGCTCCTCAGCATCGCGCATCAGCTTTTCCTGCTCCCAGCGCCGATCCACTGTCTGCTTTTGGCCTTGCTTCTGCTGATTCGCCAACTCTTCCTGACGATTCGCCAGTTGCTTCAGCTTCTCCAGCGCGTCATCCTGAGCCTTCTGCTGCTGTTCGGCCGCACCGCCACCACCCGAAGCTTGTTGCGACTGCTCATACTGATTCTTCTGTGTATCCAGCTCCAAATCGAACAGGTTCGCCAGATCGCGGCCCGCATTGGCGCCGCCACCGCCACCACCGCCGCCACCCTGCTGCTGATTGCCGAACGCGACCTGAATATCGCGGTTCACCTGCTCCGCCCGTTGCAGGTGCTGCAAAGCCTTCTGTTCCGGAACTAGCGCCTTGTCCCACGAAGCGGTGCCCAGCAACTGCGCCGCTGGTCCCATTTCGTCAGAAGCCGCCTGGATCTCTCTGGCGAAATCCTTGATTGCAGCGCTTTCCCCATCCAACTGGCGCGCCTTGATCCGATCCGCCAGTGACTTCGCTTGATCCTGCAGCTTGGTCTGAGTCTCAGAATAGAATGCCGCGCGTTCCTTGGTGGCCTGTGCCTTCTCCTGCGCACTTCCCCGCAGCGCTTTATGCGTAAGAGCAATCAGGTCGCGCTGCCGCTGGGAAATCTCACCCTGCTGCTGTTGATCGCTGCCGCCTCCGCCGCCGCCACCTCCGCCGCCACCTCCCTGCTGCGATTGCGAGTAATTCTTCTCATATGGCATCGCTTCAATAAAAGCGATCTCGCTGGTGGTCTCCGTCCGCGCATCCTTGGCTGTCGCGTATATAGAGACGCTATCGCCAGGAACCAGCTTCAGGTCTTCCAGATAGAGAACGTACTTGCCCTCAGCCTTCTTCACCCCCGGCGAATTCAGCAGCGAGACTTCCTTCTCCGCTTCCCCATTCACCGAATAGTGGAGTTTCATGTTCATCACCGCGAAGTCGTCCGTCGCTTCCACCGTGATGACCACTTCCTCCAGCGGATTCACCTTCGCGTCCCCACTGGGATGCGTAATCTTCACCTTTGGCCCTTCGTCGGCCTGGGCTTCAATAAAATAGTCCGGAGTCAAGCGCACCACATCCGAACCCATCTTGGCCGAGAAGTGATACATGCCGCCCTTCTCAATCGGCACCCGAGCCGTCAGCATGTTGCCCTGAATCGTGGTCAGTTCGATCTGCTTGCCGTCCTGCAGTTCAATCAACCCGCCGGTCAATGGCTTGTCGGTCTCCACTGTCAGTTCCGCGATGGTCCCAACTACCGCGCGCAGATCGCCGCCCGGATCCTCCACCATTTCCTTCAGTCCCATATAGGACGGGTAATGATAGGTAACCTTGACCTTCTTCACACCGGGAAGATCGACTACCTTGATGGTGAAGGTCTTCGATTTGATTCCAGCGGCTTCGACATAATATTCGACCGGCTCAGGCACAGCGCCAAGCGTGAATCCATAGGAGGCCTCACCTGGACGCGGCTCCATATTCAACTCGTCCCATTTGGCAGCGCTCTGATACTTAGCCATCAGCTTCACTTGCGGAGCTTGGAAGCCCTGAAGTGTCGCCACGACCTGCACATCTGTCCGGCGTCGCACGGTCTGATTACCTGGCTCCACTATCACCTGATAATAAGCACCAGCTTCACCGACCTTCGCCGATCCGGCCCACAACGTGCGAGCTCCGAAGTGCATGAATCCGCCCTCGGCCAGAATCAACCACAACAGAACCAGCAGCGCGCCGCCCGCTGAGGTTGCAAACGCGACGATGGACTCGCGAGGGATTATCTTGGTCGCCGGAGCCTTCGGAGCACGCTTCATCGTGTCTTCCGCCAACAACTCAAGCATCGGGTCCTGCGCATCGCGCCGATCCAGATACGTCATCAATCTCTGCTGAAATTCAGGATGCGCTTCTTCCGCTTTGCCCGCCGCTCGGCGCTGATTCATCTTCAGCAACGGCAGGATCAAGCCCATGCCAATGGCTGCAGCCAGCGAGACATAGAGCGCGATCCGCGCCACTACCATGCTGGTGCTGGAAAAGGAATACGCACTCGTGATCAACACTAGTGCTAGCGTCGCACCCAAGGCCACACCGAAGGCCACTGCTAAGCCTCGGCTGACCAACAGGATTCTAAAGCGCGATTCTAAACCACGCAGGTATTGATTGAGCTGCTCACGAGTATTCATACCGTTGTAACCATCCCTCCGGCACTGTTCAACTGTCCAATATCTTCAAAGACTTACGATTCCAGTGGTTGAGCAGATGATCGCAGATACCGGTTTGCAATCACCGACTCGGCCAACGCTAACAACAACAATAGCACCAACAAATACGGTGCGAGGCTGATCTGATTTACAGCTCCGTCCACCTTGGTCGCGGCCGTCTGGGCGGTTTGGACTCCAGGGTCATTTGACGCGCCCGTCGCGATCCATAACTTCTGCGATTCTTCCGGTAGCGGCGTCAGGTCCGATTCCCTTCGATCCGCCACCGCGGCAATAATACTGCGCCGCCCCGCCGCATTCTTAACCTCAAAGAAACCTTCCCGTGACAATGCAAAGTTGCGAGCCGTCGCTGCTTCATCCAGCGTTAACACCCTCTGCCCGTCCGGATCCAAGACCTCGGTCGTTACGCCCTGCTGTCCCGTACCACTCCGTAGCTCGACAAACCCGTCCACCGGCATGTTAGCTGGCTGACCTGCTCCGCCCCGGCCTAAATACCGGACAACCTCTTCGACGAACGGAACATAAACTGGTTTGTAAGGAAAATTATTGGACGCCTGATCCAGCGATGACGTGAACGCCAGGACATATCCCTCACCCACTCGCTTTTCCAACAACAGCGGCGTCCCGTCACTTAACCGCGCGAGCACGTTCGCTTTCGTAGAGGCGACCATGGCGGCCTGAAAGAACTCCACGCCATCCATATGCTCCAAACTCTTCACCACTGGATGCGTTTGATCCATTTCCGCGACAGAGTAGAACCGATCACCCGTTTTCTGGGCGTACGCCGATCCTAGAATTGCCTCATCCAGTACCGGAGCCTTAGCCATCGAAATCGAATTCACACCCAACGATTCAAACAGCCCGCCGCCTGCCGATACGAACTTCTGAAGATTGGCTTCCAGGCCCCCAGGCAAGGAGCCTAAATCCGACAGCACCACGACCGAATATCCATTTAACGTGGAGCCTGCCGCCGCAGGAGGCGACAGCACATCCATCGCGAACTCCGTATCGCCGGAGGATTCCAAAGCTGCCCGGAAAAACTTCTGCGGGTTGGGACGCCGTCCGTCATCCACAAACAAGATCTTCTTTGAGTCGGCATGCTCCACCGCAAACGGGTAGCGGTCGTCCGCCGCAAGGCCATCCGCCGAATCGATCCGTACTTCGCACTTGTTGAACCCAAAGGATGCTTCCAGCCCAACAAACTCAACCGTCCCGCGACCATTCTCCGGCACCTGCACCGACTTCGATGCGACCGTCTTGCCGTTCAGCACCAAACTGACCGTGCGGGTCGACGCCGGAGCATTGAACCCCGCGATGGTCGCCGAAATGTGGGCCTTCTTGTTGTCGTAAATCCGCGCCGGAGCGTTCACGGACTCAACCGCCCAATTCGGCTGGGGCTTGTCCTTCGGCCCGATCGGATGCAACGTCAAATTCGTACCCGGTTGCAAGCGCAGATCATTAAAGCCTGGCGGCATTCCCGATTTCTGCAGATCGCTGATCAGATGCACATCGATCGGCACGCCAGCCGAATCGCGCAAAGTCCGCAGGTATCGAGCCAGTTCGCCGTAAGATGCACGACTATCGCTCGGCTGAATCGCATTGATCGCCGCCCGCAACTGCCCCACATCGGTTACCTGCTGCGTCATCGCTTCCAACTTGCCCGACAGCGCCACCACCTGCGCCTTGGTGTTTGCCGGTACGCTGTTCAACACGCTAAGCGCTTCAGCCTTGGCTTGATCCAGACGCGTGCTGGCGCCGGAACTGGCGCGCATGCTAAAGGACCGGTCGACCGCGATTACTGTGATCCGCTCCCCCTTATTGGCAGGCGTCGAGCGGCGGAAATACGGATGCGCGAACAGCAGAGCCAACAGCAACAGCATCAGCGTCCGCAGGATAAACAGTAGAATGTAGTCCAGCTTCCGATGTTTCACGGAACTGGTCTCGCGATGTTCAAAAAACATCAGCGAAGGAAATTGTTTTGGGTCGGTCTTGGAGCGTTTAAGCAAATGCAGCCAGATCGGGAGCCCAACCGCTAGCGCACCAGCCAGGAACCAGGGAGAAAACAGACCCATCGCTTACAACCTCCCCGTTCGAATCGCAAGGTACTGCCGCAGCGCGGCATCCAGAGGCTTACTCGTATCGCACAGGAAGTAGTCGATCCCAGCCGCGATCGCCCGATCCTTGATATCCGCCAAGTGCGCCGTCATCTTGCCCTTGTATTCATTGCGCGCGTACTCCTGCGATACCTGCATGGTCGCGCCTGTTTCGAGATCTTCCAACAGAACGGAACCCTTCAGCTTCGGCTGAATTTCTTCCGGATCCAGCACATGAAACAACACCAGTTCGTTGCCCCGGGAACGCAGCGGTGCCACATTCCGAATCACCGTTTCCGGATTCTCCCAGAAATCAGAAATCGCAACCACCAGCCCACGCTTCCGCAGAAAATCCATCAGGTGCGCAAACGGCTTTCCGAAATCCGTGCGAGTGTTGGTGGCCTCCGCCTGATCAATGGCATGCATGATGCGCATCATCTGGCCTTGCCGCGACGACGGAGCCACGAAGTTCCGCACCTCATCGTCAAACACGATCAACCCCGCCGCGTCTCTTTGCAAGTGCGCCAGATAGATCACCGAAGCCGCCAGAAATCGCGCGTATTCCAGCTTTTCCATCTTGGCCGAGCCATACTTCATCGACCGGCTGGCATCGATCAGGACCGTCACCTGCGTATTAGTCTCGCCCTTGAACCGCTTCAACACCATGCGTTCGCTGCGCGCGAACACGTTCCAGTCCACGTGCCGCAAATCATCGCCCGGCATGTAGGCTTTGTATTCGGCAAACTCCTGGCTGAAGCCAAAATCAGGCGATCGGTGGAGGCCGGAAATAAAGCCATCCACCACCGTCTTGGCCACCAGGTCGAGACTCGAAATCCCCGCCAGTACGGCCGGGTCTAGGAAGCGCTGCATGTTTGTCCTTAGGTAACTGTCCCTGATTTCAGCTTCGCTTCGGGCCTTGCTATTCCTTCGGTCGAGGTACAGTGTCCAACAGACGCTTCAGCAGATCGTCCTGCGTCAGCTTATCGCTCTCCGCCTGGAAGTTGAGCAAGATGCGGTGTCGCAGAATCGGCCGGGTCATCGCCGCGACGTCGTCGAAGCTTACGTGATACCGGTGGTGCATCAGCGCCCGAGCCTTGGATGCGAGCACCAGATTCTGCGCCGCGCGAACGCTGGCTCCGAAGTTGACGTACTTCTTGACGAAGTCCGGCGAACTCGGATCTGTGGCTCGCGTCGCGCGTACGATCGACACCGCATACCGCGCCACCGAATCGGCAATCGGCACCAACCGGACCAACTGCTGGAAGTCGATAATCTCTTCCGGAGTGGTCACTGGAACCACTTTTGACTGGTGGCTTGTCGTAGTCAGTGCCAGTACCTTCAATTCGTCTTCCGCCGACAAATAGTCCAGCATGACGTTGAAGATGAAGCGATCCAATTGCGCTTCCGGCAGTGGATAGGTACCCTCCAACTCAATCGGGTTCTGCGTGGCCAGAACAAAGAAGGGTTCCTGGATCTTGTAGTTGTTACCACGCACGGTGCAGGTATGCTCCTGCATGGCTTCGAGCAACGCCGATTGCGTCTTGGGCGGCGTTCGGTTGATTTCATCGGCCAGCAGAATATTCGAGAAGATCGGTCCCGGCACGAAGGTCCAAGCCCGACGTCCGGTGGTCTGGTCCTCTTCGATGATGTCAGTACCCGTAATATCGGACGGCATCAGATCGGGGGTGAACTGGATACGTTTAAATTCCAGTCCCAGAATCTGGCCAATCGTCCGGACCAGCAAGGTCTTCGCCGTTCCGGGCAAGCCCGTGATCAGGCAATGGCCACCGACGAACAGACCGATCAGCACTTGCTCAATGATCTCGTCCTGGCCAACGATCACGTTGTGGATCTGGCCCACAATTCCTTCCTGCACCTTGTGAAACCGTGCGATCCGCTCTTTCACGTCACCTGCATCAAGGGTTTGAATGGTTGGGCTTGTTGACATTTACGTTCCGTCTATTCTTCCACGTTTTCTTGTCTATTGCGATCTTAGAAATATTTCTTCGCACTACTTACTTAGTTCCAACAAAAGTTTCTGGGCTGGCTTGTAGCTGGGTGCAGCCTCCAGCGCTAAATACGCTTGTTCCAGCGCCTCATCGTTCTTCTTGGCCGCCTTCAGCGCTTCCGCCAGGTTGTAATGTCCGCCAGCCTTGTCGATTGTTCCGCTGGCCAGCACCGCGCCATACTCGCGAATCGCACCATCGGTATTACCCAGGTCTCGATACAGGTTGGCGAGCTTTGAGTGGAGCGCTTCGGACTCAGGGAAAATCCAGTTGAGCTTGTCCAGAGTGACCGCGGCCTCCTTCTTATGCCCCGCCTCCGCCTGCAAATCGGCTAGTTGGATCAAGGTAGCCGGCTGACGCCCGCCGATCGCTGCGTATTTTTCCAGTTCCGCAATGGCCTTGCCTTTATCGCCCTTTGCTAAGTAGGCCTGCGATAGAAATTCATAGACGCTGCCCGGCTCAACGTACTCAGGAAAAATGTCCCGGATCGCCGTGCCTTCGCTGATAACCTTGTCCCAGTCCTTGGCCTTAGCGGACTCTGAAATCGCCAGTAAACGCTTCTTCCAATCATCGAAGCCATCTACCGTGACCTTGGTCTGTGCTTCCACCCAGGGAATGAACTGCGCATCGAATTGTTCCGGCGTCATCTTCAATACATCTTGGATGACCTCAGTCGTATCCTTACGATTCTTGAAGCCGTCGATCATCTTCAGGACCGTATCAAAGCCCCATTTTTCCACGATATACGTAATCACGCGTCCACCCTGGTAGTAGCTGACCACCACCTGTTGCGGAGACGTCGGGTGCATATAACCACGATCCAGCTCTGCAATCGGGAGCAGTTGCTTACCCTTAATGGCTGCGATCTCACGCGGCGACAGGCGATCTCCCCAGTCTGGGTGCGACGCCGTTTCTTCGTACACCGCCTCGCCCTCTGTGAACCACCTTGGAACGCGGCCGCCGGTCATGGCAATAACATACACATGGCTCATTTCGTGCCATAGCGTACTGGCCCAATGAAACTCGCCCGGACCGCGACTGCTAGGCGAATCCATCGCCACCACTTGGCCACGAGGCAGCCGAGCGTGCAGCAGCGGAAGCTGCTAACGCGAACAAGGAATCATTAGACAAGTCTCCCTGTGAAGCTCCACGCTATTCCAATGCATAAACGTCGAGGAAACTGCCTAATGCAACCCTATATAAAAAATCGAAAATTCAACCGGAAGAACTTTACTCACATCGAATCAGCCATTCCGGGGTGTTCTCGGGATGCTTCATGTCGACAAATCCGTAGAGGGTCATGAGGGAGGAGAGGCAGTCACCGGAGATGTTGACGGCAGGAGCCTCCACAGACTCCTTCATGGCCCCGAGCAGGGACGA
>JBDTUY010000193.1:0-8759 GCA_040007495.1 Acidobacteriota bacterium
GCCAGTCGTTCCAGCGGATCGCGGTGTTCTTGGCCAGGATGGTAATGCCGCGCTCTTTTTCCAGATCGTTGGAGTCCATCGCGCGCTCGGCAAGGACATAACGGTCGGCGAGAGTGCTGGATTGTTTCAGCTCAACCGGCGGGTTTTCGCTGCATATCGCGCAACGAGCGAAAGCTCGGGTTGAATCCATGGAAGGGGTCGAGTCATCCGACCTCGCCATCGCCACCGCGAAGGCGAATGCCGAGGCCAACGGCCTCAGCGGTATAGAATTTCACAAAGCCGACGTCTTCGACTACCTGTCAGGTCTGCGCGCCGCGAAGTCGGGTGGCGAGGCCCCATATTCAACCATCATTCTGGATCCGCCCGCCTTCGCCAAATCCCGCAAGCAACTCGAAGACGCCGAGCGCGGCTACAAAGACATCAACTATCGCGCGCTGCGCCTATTGGGTCCGGGCGGGATCTTGGTCACGTGCTCCTGCAGTCATCATGTGGGCGAATCCATGTTGCTGGAAATCGTGGCACAGGCCGCGATCGACGCTGGCAAGACCATACGCGTCCTAGAACGCCGTGTGCAAGCAGCGGATCATCCCATCCTATTGACGGTGCCTGAGACGCTGTACCTCAAGTGTCTGATTCTGGAAGTGCTGCCTGACTGATGTGGGTGCCTTCAAGGCGCTGATCGTCCTCGATCCTGTCAACTCGCTGCCGTGTTACGTTAGTCGCACGAAGCTTCGGTCCTGCGATGATATCTCTTTGAGACAGTGCGCCAGCGAATACCTTCAATGATCTGGGTCGGAACAACGCACTGCAACAGGCCTGCCACCAATGGGCCGAGTTTGGGTAGGATCGTAAACCGACTTCCGGGAGAGAAATGAGGATTTTCTTAACAAAAGTATTCGGATTCAGTGAGCCCTGTGGGCCACTGCAATTTAACAGTAAAGGTTTGCGAGATAACGCGCTTGAGAAGCTAAAAGACGGCGATCGGGTCATACTTGTGGGCACCCAAAATAGAGAAACCACGAATGAGGCAGATCGAGGACGCATTTTGGGCATGATGGAACCAAGCAGGGAACTCGTATCGTACCTCGACTACAGCCTTGAACGTATCAGTTCCGATACCAAAGCCAGTGGCGAGTACAGATGGCCCTTCGGCCTCGGAAGTCGAAACGCATGGGCCTTTGACCCCAAACCCCTGCTCTCGGAAGTAATTCATCGCCATTTTGACATCGACTCAGCCGTAGGAATTGTGGCGTTGTCAGATCAAGAGGCTGATGCGGTATTAAGCCAAACGCATAGACCGATCGCACTGCTCACCACTCTGCTCGGGCGCATCGAGGACGCGGAGCGAACTCACGGGCGCAACGCCCCACTTCCCACAACAACAAGGCGGGGCGTGATGCACATGCGTCACGAGCCGGCACATACTTATGCAATGAAGATCCTAGGATCTACGACACCGTCGTTCAAGATCGGTTGGGCTTTTAACTACGGCCGGCGCCAGAGAGAGTTTAACTTGTATGCACTGCCGAGTTTAGGAGGGCTGAAGTACGAACTCCATCTTTCCCAAAAGTGGGATACAGCTAAGAACGCATACTTGATGGAGCAGGATATCCTCAAGAGATTCGAATCACACCGCCATCGACACAACAGCGAGATTATTTGTCAGGTTTCCGAGCCGCAGATTCAATCAATATGGACCGAGGTCTTTCTAGAACGCCGCAGGCGAGTGAGGTAAGGCTGCCCCACCCCGCCTTTTGGCAAAGACTTCTGTTGCGGATCGTCCTGTAGGTGCGCTATCGTAGCGCAAAGGCACTGGCCGCATAGGGGGTTCACCCGATTCGCCAGCCTGGATTGCGCCTATCTGCATTTGCCTGCGCGAAATGCCACGTTATCTGGACCTGAGGTTCGGTCGTGGTCTGCGCGACAGAAGGCCGAAATTTCTTGTTGGAGGATTCTCCTGGTGATTAAAATGCCGTCTACGACCCTGTCGTCTACCCGCACTGCGCCTAGCTCGGGTTGGGCCAAGCGCATGTGTCTATTTCTTTTTCTGACCTTATTAGGGTCGCTGCCTGCGTTTGCACAGGGCGAATCGGATTTGATTCTGCCTGATTTGGGCTCAGTCAGGGTGTTTGATGTGGCGGGTCCCAGTATATTGATGGGCGGCCTGGTGGTTTGTGTGCTTGGTCTCGTCTTCGGCCTGATGATGTACAGTCACCTCAAAAATCTTCCGGTCCACAAGTCGATGCTGGAAGTCTCCGAGTTGATTTACGAGACGTGCAAAACCTATATGTTGACGCAGGGCAAGTTCCTGATGAAACTGGAGATTTTCATCGGGGCCATCATTGTCTTCTACTTTGGGTACCTGCAACAAAAGAGCGTGGTTCAGGTAGCCATCATCCTGGCCTTCAGTATTTTGGGCATCGCGGGCAGCTATGCGGTCGCGTGGTTTGGTATTCGCGTAAATACGTTCGCCAATTCGCGGACGGCCTTCGCCAGTCTGCGGGGCAAGCCATTCCCCTGCTACCAGATTCCGCTCAAGGCCGGCATGAGCATCGGCATGATGCTGATCAGCGTGGAACTGCTGATCATGCTGAGCATTCTGCTCTTCATCCCTGCCAACTATGCGGGTCCCTGCTTCATCGGCTTCGCCATCGGTGAATCGTTGGGTGCCGCAGCACTTCGCGTGGCGGGCGGCATCTTCACCAAGATCGCCGACATCGGCGCGGACTTGATGAAGATCGTGTTCAAGATTAAAGAAGATGATGCTCGCAACCCCGGCGTGATCGCGGATTGCACCGGCGACAACGCGGGTGACTCGGTTGGACCTTCGGCCGACGGCTTTGAAACCTACGGCGTCACGGGCGTCGCGCTGATCTCCTTCATTCTGTTGGCGGTCAATAACGACATCACCAAGGCGGAACTACTGGTCTGGATCTTTGCCATGCGCGTCATGATGATTATCGCCAGCGCGCTGTCGTATTTTGCGAACGAGGCGGTTGCCACCAGCAAGTATCAGAATTTGGACAAGATGAACTATGAAGCTCCGCTGACGTCGCTGGTGTGGCTGACTTCGTTCATCTCGATTGGTGCCACCTACGGCTTGTCTTACCTGATGATCCCCAACATTGGCAATGACCCGTCTATGTGGTGGAAGCTCTCGAGCATCATCACTTGCGGCACACTGGCCGGCGCGGTTATTCCGGAGCTGGTGAAGATCTTCACCTCCACTGAATCGGCGCACGTAAGAGAAGTCGTGACGTCATCGCGTGAAGGCGGCGCCTCTTTGAACATTCTTTCCGGTTTGGTCGCGGGCAACTTCAGCGCCTTCTGGCTGGGCTTGACGATCATGGGCCTGATGGCTGCGGCCTACGGCGTCAGCACGCTAGGCATGGAAGCGATGATGTTGGCTCCGGCCGTGTTCGCGTTTGGACTGGTCGCGTTCGGCTTCCTGGGCATGGGCCCTGTTACGATCGCGGTCGATTCCTACGGCCCGGTGACTGACAATGCGCAGTCAGTGTACGAGCTGAGCCAGATCGAAGAGATCCCTGGTATCAAGGCCGAACTGAAGAAGACCTACGGCTTTGACGTGGACTTCGAAAAGGCCAAGCATCACTTGGAAGAAAACGACGGTGCTGGCAATACGTTCAAGGCAACGGCAAAACCGGTGTTGATCGGTACGGCAGTCGTGGGTTCAACCACCATGATCTTCTCGATCATCTTGAACCTGACGCATCATCTGCAGCAGCAGCTGGTCAACAACCTGTCGATCCTTTATCCGCCGTTTCTGCTGGGTTTGATCACAGGCGGCGCGGTGATCTACTGGTTCACAGGCGCTTCGATTCAAGCCGTCACTACGGGTGCGTATCGCGCGGTGGAATTCATCAAGGCCAACATCAAGCTGGAAGGCGTGACCAAGGCCTCGGTCGAAGATTCGAAGAAGGTGGTCGAAATCTGCACCCAATACGCGCAGAAGGGCATGTTCAACATCTTCCTGACAGTGTTCTTCGCGACCTTGGCGTTCGCGTTCTTTGAATCCTACTTCTTCATCGGCTACCTGGTGTCGATCGCGCTGTTTGGTCTGTATCAGGCGATCTTCATGGCGAATGCGGGCGGCGCGTGGGACAACGCGAAGAAGATCGTGGAAGTGGAATTGAAGGCCAAGGGCACACCTCTGCATGACGCGTCGGTGGTTGGCGACACGGTCGGCGATCCGTTCAAGGACACGTCGTCGGTCGCGCTGAACCCGATCATCAAGTTCACCACTCTGTTCGGCTTGCTGGCGGTGGAGTTGGCGGAATCGATGAAGGCGACCCAGGGTCCTGGCTTTGGTCTGGCGCAGGGGTTGGGCGTGGCATTCCTGCTGATCGCTCTGTTCTACGTGCGCCGTTCGTTCTACGGGATGCGGATCGGCGGCGAGAAGTAGTTTTGGAGAATTGAGAACGTAGAATTCAGAAGTGAGAAGTTCCTGAGGTCTGCCCAGCAGTGGTATTGTGGGGGCATGCGAGTTACATCGCTTGCCCCCTTTTTCTTTTTCTCTTCCTTCTTGCTAATGACGACCTTTGCGCAACCGCTTCCCGACCTTGCCGAACTGAACCGCATGCAGGCCCGCTTTGCGCCTGCCGAACTGCAGGTGGACACGGCAAAACTCGCACCCGGCGATCAAAAGGCTTTGGTGAAGTTGATAGAAGCAGCCAAGGTAATTGACGAGATCTTTCGCGAACAGGTTTGGAGTGGCAATGTTGCGTTGCGCAAGAAGCTGGCGCGCGATAAGTCGGCACTTGGGAAGGCTCGGCTGCGATATTTCGATTTGAACCAAGGTCCATGGTCGGATCTGGACGATCATCGCGCGTTCATCCCTGGTGTACCGGAACGCAAGCCGCTGGGCGCTGGGTTCTATCCCGAGGATTTTGACAAAGCGAAGTTCGAAACGTGGTTGAAGCAGTTCACGGAAGATCGGCGCGAGCCTTATACGGGATTCTTCAGCGTGATTCGCGAAAAAGATTTGCATCGTACTCCACCGGAGCCTTGGTTTGAGGCGATTCCCTACAGTCGCGCGTACGAGTCGCATTTGAAGCGA
This sequence comes from Acidobacteriota bacterium, assembly GCA_040007495.1. GTDB lineage: Bacteria > Acidobacteriota > Terriglobia > Bryobacterales > Bryobacteraceae > Palsa-187. Next base: position 5,078 of record JBDTUY010000193.1, read on the forward strand.
GCGGCCAAGCTGCTGCGTGAAGCCGCGGAGTTGACGCCGAATGCATCCCTCAAAGAATTTCTAACCCTGCGCGCGCAGGCATTCTTGAACGATGACTACTACATCAGCGACGTCGCATGGATGAAACTGGATGCGCCTGTCGACATCACGATTGGTCCGTATGAGACCTATATGGACGAGGTGTTCGGGTACAAAGCGGCATTTGAAGCCTACGTGACGATTCGCGACGAGGCCGAAAGCGCCAAGCTGAAAATGTTCTCCGACCACTTGCAGGAGATCGAAAATAACCTACCGATGGACGCGAAGTACCTCAATCCGAAGATCGGAGCTTTGGCTCCGATTCGTGTGGTCAATGAAGTGTTGGCGACGGGCGATGGAGCGCACGGGGTCCGGACAGCGGCCTTCAACTTGCCGAATGACGAACGCGTAGTGCGCGAGTATGGCTCTAAGCGGGTGATGTTGAAGAATGTGCAGGAAGCGAAGTTCAGCAAGATTCTGGAGCCGATCGCAGCCCGCGTTCTGAGCCCCGAGGATCGCGCCAATCTGAGCTTCAACGCGTTTTTCACCCACATTCTGGCCCATGAGATGACGCATGGCATCGGTCCGCAGAACAACGTTCGCGGCTCACTGAAGGAACTGCATTCGGCGATTGAAGAGGCCAAGGCCGATGTCACAGGTCTGTTCATGCTGCAGTATTTATACGATCAAAAGCTGTTGCCATCGAGCGATGTTTCCAAAGACGAACGTGCGTTGTACACGACGTTCCTCGCGTCTTCATTCCGCACTCTGCGCTTCGGCGTACACGAAGCGCACGGCAAAGGGATGGCCGTGCAGTTCAACTATCTAACCGATAAAGGCGCGTTCGTGGCGAAGCCGGACGGTACATTTTCGATCGATTTCGCCAAGATCAAAGCAGCCGTGCGGGATCTGGTGCACGATCTATTGACGATTGAGGCCACAGGAGACTATGCAGGTGCAAAGCGCATGTTGGACCAGTTAGGCGTTCTGCGTCCAGCGATGGAGCAAGCTCTTGCGAAGCTAGGCGACTTGCCGACTGATATTGAACCGATTCGGAAATAGGCCGGTGGCGGTGTGTTCAGTCGTTAGTGAGAGATGACTAAACCCGTGTCAATTGCAACGCGCGCTGTCACGTTCGCTCCGAGTGCGGGGTCCCAGCCTCTTACCAACGCGATCCCGCGATCTACCGAGACCATCGCTAGTTCATCGCCAACCAGCCGTGAACTCCGCCAGCGAATTCCATCTTTGTCGAGGGCCGTCAAGCGGTTGTGGTCAGCAAGTAACAAGCATCCGCTTTCCAAGACGGCTGCCACCTGACGCACAGGGTAGCTTGGAAGGTTGCTAAATGCGGATGGCTGCTTGACGGGAACGTATACGCCGGATCCGTCCCTAATAACGATCAGATGGTCGCTTCTTGGACACGCCACGAGCCCTGTTGGAAGTGGCCACCTGTTTTGTCCATATGCAAACAACCCGATCCAGGGGCTTTGTCCATGTGGTGTAACTCTTACGTAGATTCCCTCTGCACCTGGCGATGGAGGTTGGGCACCGGAGAAGAATAAGAGTTCCTCGTGCGGTTTCTCTTCCAGGAGTTCTGCTTCAAAGTCTCTGGCAAAAGCATCCGATATCCAGTTCAGATTGTTTGTTGGTGAATGCATGACGAATTGAAGCCCGATATCTCAGAGTATGCCTTTGGCTCCTACTGCACCACAAGAGTGGCCCCTGGCGGGCTCGCGACGTTACCCACTATCAGCTGAACAGACTGTTCCCCAGCCGACAATCCCTCGGGCACCCGCACGTTGATCTGGAACGCGCCGTTTACCAGGAACGGAGCCGTTCCCGCGTACGTCACTTCCGCTGGCAGCTTGCCGATGCGAACGTACACAGGAGCCACCGGCCGCGCGAGGTTGCTATCCAGGATCTGACCGTCGGTTAGCGCCCGGTCCATCAGGCCCGCGCCGGTGCCGAACAACGTGACGATCGATCCCGGCGCTGCCGGTCGGTTGAGCGCGTTAACCGAATTGTCCTCGTTGAAAGCCGCGACCACGCCAACGCCTGATACGTTGGAGGTGAAGAGTCCAGGAAGCGTAGGCGTCACGCTGACCAGTTGGCTTGCGACCACCAGCCCGCTGCGTTCCACCTTCATCGTGACTGACGATTTGCCTGCCACACTGGCCGGTATCACGACGTTCGTCTGAACAGCAGACACATACAGCAGAGGAGCGGGGACGTCGTCAAACAAGATGCGGGTGTTACCGAGTTGCGTACCATAGCTGCCGTTCAAAATTTGCCCGACGACTGCAGTCGCGGGACCCAGGTTTGCCCCCGTGTTCGGGCCAAATAGCGCTACGATTTCCAACGGCGAAACATACACTCCGGCGCTATCGAAGATTGGATTTGACGAATATGTCGCCGCCTGCGCGGGGTGCGCGGGTAGTGTACTGCCGAAGATCGCGCGAGCCGTTCGGGGCTGGTCCATCAATACGGTTTTCGTTAATGAACTGTCTCCCGTCGTAGCGCCCAGCCAATACTGCAACGTTCTTCCATTGGATGGTACGGCAGTCAAACGTACCAGCGTGCCCGCGTTCACGTATTGGCTGCCGCCCGTAATCGAATCTCCCGCAATACTTCCCCCGCCTTGCGTCCGGAACTCCAGGTAATACTGTGTCTGGAAGTTCGCCGTGTAAGTGGGGGTATCCGCACCTACTGTGATGACGCGCCCGCGCGAGGTTGATCCATCTTCCCAATCCGTGAATAGGTAACGTCCAGATTGGGAAGAGTTGAATTGTGGAGTAGTCAGATCGAATGTATGCGTAGAACCCGCGATCCATTGGAAGCGCGCTGGGGTGATGTAGGGGATACCATCTATCAGCACGCTCAAGCCGGGTGGGTTGGAGGTAACGATGCTGAGAGGCGTATCGGAGAAGGTGGCTCGCAAAGACAGGGCGTCTCGAAGCTCCAAAAACAGCGTTTCTAATGCCGTTCCGCGCTTATCCAACGCCAGCACATCGATCCCTGACCCGGTGCTGGTCCATCCAGCGAAGGTTGCACCGTTGATCGGAGTCGCTGTGACACGCAAGGGCGTGCCTTCCGGATAATATCTATCTGCCGACGCAGGGTAGACCGCCACGGTGCCGGTCCCGGAACCCACTCCGATCGCGACGTTGACCTGGGACTGGGATTGAAATTCCGCCCCAACCACAGTTCGGTTGACTGTGGCAGTGTACGTGTGACTCTGATCCCCGCCATCGGTCCAACGGACAAACGCGGCGCGTCTCTGTGAACTGATCAATTGCGTGGAAGTTACCGAAATCGTGTGCGTAGATCCAGCGGCCCAGTCGAAGGATTTTGGTGAAGTATAGCTGGTGCCGTCGACGACGATCGTAAAGCCTTGCGGGAGGGTCGTGATAGTCGTAGCTGTCGGAACAAAGCCATACAAGCGATTCGACGCGTCAATGTCGCTTGCTGAAAGCGTGGTGCGGAAGCCGATCGGTATCCCGATGGGGACGGTCTCCATCTCAGCGTGTGCGCTATCGATGGCATCCCCAAAATTCGGGTAATGCATGATGGACCGATAGTCGTAATACCCATCGTCGCGCACGTCCGGACCTTGATCGTATTGATCCCATAACGTGCTGTCGATCAACTCATACTGTACGGTCAC
>JBDTUY010000194.1:0-8729 GCA_040007495.1 Acidobacteriota bacterium
TGTGTTCCGCAATCTGAATGGAGGCAAGCATCGCGCCGTCCATTCGTTGGAAGGCGACCAAATTACCGCCAGAATCGGATACCGCTACATTCATCTTCCAATTCCGGCGCTTGGCCTCTGCCACGGCGGCTTGAATAACCGCCTGGGCCCGGTCTAATGAAATCGGGGCCCCGTAGGGCACGTCGAATGGAATTTCATCCGGGACGGCATCAAGAGGATTCGACGGCGTGGCGACTTCTGCTTTGCTTGACATACGTTTCCTTTCGACTCTAGTAGTGCAATCGCCGCTCCACCGCTAAAGCAATGAAACGGTGTGAGCGACGAGTGAATAATCCAGCCAAGTGCCCAGGGGCGGCGTCGACGGGCCGACGCCAAGATGAAGTTCCAGATTATTCACGCAGAAGTTGATGAACGAGAGGAATTGCGATAGATCCTTCGCCCACTGCCGAAGCAACACGCTTGACGTTCCCACCGCGCACATCACCGGCGGCGAATACACCCGGGAGACTGGTTTCGAGCAAGTAGGGCGAACGCGCGAGCGGCCACTTCGCGGCGCTAAGCTCTTCTGCGGAAAGAAGAGGACCGGTCTTGATGAATCCTTTTGTATCTAGTACGACACAACCTTCAAGCCACGCTGTGCTCGGGACGGCCCCCGTCATTACAAACACGTGAGCGATATTCTTTTGTTCGATCTCGCCATTCTGCTTGTTTCGCCAAGTCACACGGCCCAAGTGCTCTGTGCCATCGATGCCGACAATTTCAGTATGTGGAAGGAGAGTGATATTCGGAGTCTCTTCGATGCGCCGAATCAGATAGCGCGACATACTGTCTTTCAACCCGTCTGATCTGACCACGATGAACACATGTTTCGCGCTTTGGGCCAAAAACACTGCTGCCTGACCAGCCGAGTTTCCACCGCCAACGATGATGGCTTCCTCGTCCTTGCATAGCTGAGCCTCAAGACACGTTGCACCGTAGTAGACTCCAACGCCCTCAAAGCGCGAGAGATTCTCAACCGCCAGTTTTCGGTATTTGGCGCCGCTGGCGATTACGATGGCGCGTGCCGCGATTCGAGCGCCATCTTCCAATTCGACCACATAAGGTTTGCGATCGCAGATGAGCCGTGTCCCCTTAACGATCAACATCTGGGCGCCGAACTTCTGAGCCTGTACGTATGCCCGGGAGGCCAGGCTGTTTCCCGAAATACCCGAAGGAAAGCCAAGGTAGTTCTCGATTCTCGAAGTGGAGCCGGCTTGACCTCCGGGCGAGTAGGTTTCCAGCAGCAGGACATCGAGGCCTTCTGAAGCACCATAGACCGCCGCCGCGAGCCCGGCAGGCCCTGCGCCCACAATGACCAGATCACGCACGCGAGCTTCATCCACGGCCTGATTAAATCCGACACCGTCGGCGATCTCCTGGTTGGTGGGATTGCGGAGCATTGTTTCGCCTCGACATATCACCACTGGGATGTCGAAGACAGAAATCTGGAAACGATCGAGCAAGCCCTGCACGTCAGCATCATGATCTAGATCGACATAGGCATAAGGGTGGCCGTTGCGCATGAGGAATTCCTTGATGCGGAGCGTGTCAGCGGAGTGGCTGGATCCGACAACCGTGAGATCGCCAAGGCTTTGCGCGAATAATTCCGCCCGGCGAAGAATAAAGGCGGACATCAGCGTCTGGCTCAACTCTTCATCGGCCTGCACCAGAGCCAACACCTTCTCGCGGCTGACTTCGATCACCTCGCTGGCAATACGAGCCCGGATGCGGTTTAAAGCGCGCCGTCCGGAGAGTGTGTTGACTTCGCCAGTGAATTGACCCGGCGGCACAATCGCGATCAAGGTTTCATGGGCACCCGAAGGGCAGACCGTCTCCAACTCGCCGGTAACCACCACAAAAATCGGTATGTTCTCGTCGCCTTGTTCGATCAGAACATCTCCCCGGTTGACTGAGCGAGCGTGACCATATATCGCGACTCGACGGATTTGCGCAACCGTCAGCGTCGGAAATACCTGATCAGCCCGCGAAGCGGTCAGCGGAAAGTGATTCGTTGGTTCGGCCATAGAGCGCCCATTCTAGAGTGAAATTCAACAAACCACGCGCGTCCAATTCGAGAACCCCACGGAACGATCTTTTCAGCACGACTATTGCAACCCTCGAACCGGACCTAAAGCGGTGAAACAATGCGGGTATCTGTAGAATTTCAGACCAACTGTCCGCGCCCGGAGTCGAAGGGCGGACATGACACCCGACGGCATGAGCTGTAAGGGATCGACGCACGTCCGCTTGCGCTGCGAGGTAACGGGATGCCGTGCTCCAGCATGCGGTGGGCAATTTCGCTGCTAACGAGGCCAAGTCCTAACGACCGTCGGCACCGCGTGCCACATTCAAGTGACCGGTCGATTTACGTTCTGAAGGCACCAGAACGCCGTCGGGCAAGTCGTCGCAGGTGGATCAGCGGATGTGCTTCTCTAGTTTCTTGACATAATAAATATGTGGCCTCGTTCGGTGCTGGCGACGGGGATGCTCTCGATGGAAGCTGCATCTGAGTACGTGTTGGAGCCAATCCGCAATGGCGCGGAATTCACGCTTTACCGCGCCCGGCAGCGCGGCAATGAAATGCCGCTTCTGGTGGTCGCTCCGACCGAAGAGCAACCGTTGCCTCAGAGTCTGCGACGCCTTGAGCACGAATACTCGCTCGCAAACGAGCTTGAGCCCGCGTGGGCGGCCAAGCCTCTGGCGCTCACGCGTCACGAAGGACGGACAATCCTTGTTCTCTCCGACCCTGGCGGTGAGCCTCTCGACCGCGTACTTGAGAGGGACAGGGAGCAGCCTCTCGATCTGGGCCGCCTTCTACGCCTTGCCATTAACTTGGCAACGGCGCTCGGCCATGCCCATCAGCGCGGTCTGATCCACAAAGACGTCAAGCCCGGGAACGTGCTCGTCGATACCCTCGGCCGCGCATGGCTTGCCGGCTTTGGCATCGCGTCCCGGTTGCCGCGCGAGCGCCAAACGCCCACGCCGCCGGAAATCATTGCCGGCACCCTTGCCTACATGTCCCCGGAACAGACCGGGCGCATGAATCGATCGATGGATTCCCGCAGCGATCTCTACTCTTTGGGTGTCACCTTGTACCAGATGCTTACTGGTGTGCTCCCGTTTGCTGCCGCCGACCCTCTGGAATGGGTCCACTGCCACATCGCACGTCAACCGGTAGCGCCCGCGGATCGCCGCGCGGTCCCGCAGCCGCTATCCGCCATCACCATGAGGCTCCTCGCCAAGAATGCGGAGGAGCGCTACCAGACCGCTGCGGGTCTGGTAGCCGATCTTCGGCGGTGCCTGGTGGAGTGGCAGTCGCATGGCCGCATCGATTCATTCCTTCTGGGCGCGCACGACTTATCGGACCGATTGCTCATACCAGAGAAACTGTACGGGAGGGAGCGCGAAGTTGATGCTCTGCTTGCGACGTTCGATCGTGTCGTTGCCGGCGGAAGGCCGGAACTGGTTCTTGTCTCCGGATACTCTGGCATTGGGAAATCCGCCGTTGTCGATGAGCTTCACAAATACCTTGTTCCGCCCCGCGGCTTATTTGCGTCGGGCAAGTTCGACCAGTACAAGCGGGACATACCCTATGCCACACTTGCGCAGGCCTTTCAAAATCTTATTCGGCCGCTTCTGAGCAAGAGCGACGAAGAGCTTGGGGTTTGGCGCGACGCAATTCGCGAAGCGATCGACCCGCACGGCATGCTGATCGTCGATCTGGTTCCGGAATTAGAACACATCATCGGAGAACAGCCGCCGGTTCCCGACCTTCCGACACAGGACGCGCAAGGGCGCTTTCAATTGGTATTTCGACGTTTTATCAGTGTATTCGCGCGGCCCGAACATCCGCTCGCGTTATTCCTTGACGATCTGCAATGGCTGGATGCGGCAACGCTCGAATTGCTGGGAGACTTGTTGACCCGGTCGGATTTGAAACACTTGCTGCTGATCGGCGCATACCGGGATAACGAAGTCAGCCCATCCCATCCCCTGATGCAAAAGCTGAAGGCGGTCCGTGAAGCCGGCGCGATCCTGCAAGAAATTGTACTTGCGCCGCTTGGCCGCGAAGACCTGGGGAAGTTGCTCGCAGATTCGCTTCATTGCGAACCCACACATGCCGCACCGCTTGCCCAATTGATCCACGTGAAGACTACGGGAAACCCGTTCTTCGTAGTTCAATTCATTTTGGCACTCGCGGATGAGAATTTACTTAACTTTGAGTATGATCACAGGCGATGGGCTTGGGACTTAGGTCGAATCGACGCCAAGCGGCACACGGACAATGTTGTGGACCTTATGGTCGGGAAGTTGAACCGCCTGTCCATTGCGACCCAACACGCGCTCCAACAGTTTGCCTGCCTGGGCAATAGAGCGGATTTTGAAGTTCTACGGATGGTGTATCACGATTCGATTGACGAAATGCACGACCAGCTTTGGGAGGCAGTGCTGGCGGGCCTCGTGTACCGCTCGGAAGACTCCTATCGATTCCTTCATGACCGGGTCCAGGAAGCAGCCTATTCTTTAATACCTCAGGAACAACGTGCCGAGGCGCATCTGCGAATCGGCATTCTTCTCACTGACCATACTCCTCCAGAGAAACTGGAAGAAGCAATTTTCGAAATTGTCAATCAACTGAATCGCGGTTCGCACCTTCTCACGTTCTTCGCCGAACGCGAACGGGTAGCGGCGCTAAATCTAATTGCAGGTAGGCGGGCAAAAGCCTCGACAGCCTACACCTCAGCGCTAATGTATCTCAGCGCCGCAAATGCGCTATTGACGGAAGCAACCTGGGAGCTGAATTACGCGCTTATCGTCTCAATCGAATGTCTGATGGCCGAGTGCGAGTTGCTTACCGCGGATATGGGAGCCGCTGAAAGCCGGCTGACAATGCTTGCGCAAAGAGTCAGGACTGAACACGATTTCGCCGTGGTTACACGTTTGAGGCTCACGCTCTACACGACCTTGGACCAAAGCGATCTCTGCGTGGACGTGTTTCTCGAATACCTCCGGCGTGGCGGTACCGTTTGGGCGCGGCATCCCACACGCGACGAAGTCTTACGGGAATATGATCGACTCTGGACTTTGGTCGGAAATCGGCAAATTGAAGAACTTCTCGATTTACCCTTGACGACGAATCCGGATGTCCTCGACGCTCTGGATGTGTTCACGGAAATAGTTCACCCCGCGCTTTTCTTCGACGAGAACTTATCATCGCTGGCGATATGCCGCATGGTCATTCTGAGCCTCGAACATGGGAACTGTGATGCTTCCTGTTTTGGTTATGAATGGTTCGCCATGATTGCCGGACCACGGTTCAACAACTATAGGGACGGATATCGCTTCGGTCAGCTCGGCTTCGATCTGGTCGAAACGCGTGGTCTGATGCGGTATCAAGCCAGGACCTACCTGACCTTCGCTACGTTGACGCCCTGGACAAAGCATTTCTCAAGCGCGCGCGGCCTGATACGTCGTGCCGTTGACGCGGCCCATCGGAACGGTGATCTGACATTTTCCGCATATAGCTGGAAATCATTGATAACTAACTATCTGATGGCAGGGGATCCCCTCGCCAAGGTGCAATCCGAGGCCGATAACGCACTTGCTTTTGCAGCCAAGTCGCGGTTTGGCCTGATGGTCGTAAATTGCGGAACGCAACGGGAACTGATCCGGACCCTCCGTGGACTGACCCCGAAATTTGGCTGCTTCGACGACGAAGAATTCGACGAGCTCAGAACTGAACACCACTTGGCTGGCAACCCCGTTATGTCCATGGCGGAATTCTTTTACTGGACCAGGAAGCTACAGGCTCGCTTCTTTGCGGGAGACTACGCTGCCGCAGTGGCCGCAGCCCAAAGAGCGGAGTGCCTTTTGTGGGCAGCAACTTCGCAAGTGACATCAGCCGATTTCCCCTTCTATGGCGCGCTTGCCCGGGCCGCAGCCTGGGATTCTGCATCTGCCGACGAGCGACTACGGCATTTCGAAGCTTTGACTGCTCACCATAAGCAGCTCGAAGTGTGGTCCGAGCATTGCCCGGAGAACTTCGAAAACCGCGCCGCGCTGGTGGGGGCGGAGATTGCGCGCATTGAAGGACGAGCTCTCGATGCCATTGAGCTTTACGAACAGGCCATCGGTTCCGCCCGCGCAAACGGCTTTGTCCATAATGAAGCGATCGCCTATGAGGTGGCTGCGCGGTTCTGGAGCGCGCGCGGCTTCGAGACTTTCGCCGGCGCTTACCTGCGTAATGCGCGGAATTGCTATGACCGTTGGGGCGCGGACGGAAAAGTAAAGCAACTCGACGAGCGCTATCCGCGCCTGCGCGACGGACGAATTCCCGCCCCTTCGGGTACAATTGACCCGCCAGTCGGACAACTGGACGTCGAAACCGTGGCGAGAGCATCGCAGGCACTTTCGAGCGAGATGGTCCTTCCCAGGCTGATCGAGAAGCTGGTACGAATCGCTGTGGAGAATGCCGGGGCCGAGCGGGGCCTGTTGATCCTACTTCGGGGTGGCGAGCCGCGGATCGAAGTGGAGGCTAGCGCTGACCCGGGCGGGGTGGATGTTGTCGTTCGAGAGGTCGCGGTGACGCCGTCTGATCTCCCCCAATCCCTGCTGCATTATGTCATCCGGACCCAGGAGAGCGTGCTCCTTGATGATGCCTCGGCCGATAACGTGTATTCAAAGGACGAATATGTGCGGCAGAAGCGGTCCAAATCCGTTCTTTGTCTGCCCATCGTCAAGCAGGGGAAACTGGTCGGCGCACTTTATCTGGAGAACCATCTGACTCCGGGGGCCTTCACGCCGGACCGGTTTACAGTACTACAGTTGCTGGCTTCGCAAGCGGCAATTTCGCTGGAGAACGCCACCCTCTATTCCGATCTGAAACTCCAGGCTGGGCTGCTGCAGCAGCTTCCTGTGTCCGCCTGGACGCTCAAGCCTGATGGGACACCGGACTTCGTGAATCAAGTTTGGCTTGACTACTCCGGTCAGACGCTTGATTTCATCCGGTCGCATCCCGAGGCATGGATGACCGCGGTCCACCCCGAGGATCGCGAAGCAGCATCGAGGGCCTTTAGGGGCGGCGTACGCTCGGGACAGGGTTTTGCGATGGAAGCCCGCTCTCTTCGCGCTCAGGATGGGACCTATCGCTGGCATATCCAACAAGCCGTGGTCTTGCGCGATGCAGAAGGAAAAGTCCTTAGATTCGTCGGTACGACCACCGACATCGACGACCAGAAGCGTGCAGAAGAGAAGATCCGCCAAAGCGAAAAGGAAGCCCGACAACTTCTCGACCTTTCGCCGTTGCACATCACCGAATTGGGGCCCGATGGGGCGCGCCTCTACACGAATCGGGCGGCGCTGGATTATCACGGCATTACTTTGGAGGAATGGCTGGACGCTGATTTGCGACAGGTGCTGCACCCGCAGGACGCCGGGCTCGTGAGCAATGAACTTCCCGCAAGATTCCAAAACGGATCACCGTTCGAATACGAACTGCGACTCAAAAGAAAGGATGGACAGTATCGCTGGTTCCACCGTCGCTTGAGTCCGATGGCAGACGAGCAAGGGCGCATCACGCGATGGTATGCCGCAGGGACGGATATCGACGATCGCAAGCGAGCGGAGCAGAGACTCGAGCAAGAGAACGTTTCGTTGCGCGAAGAAGTCGATAAGGCATCGATGTTCGAGGAGATCGTGGGAACTTCTGCGCCCCTGAAAAAGGTGCTCTCCCGCATCTCCAAGGTCGCGCCAACCGACTCCACCGTTCTGATCACTGGCGAGACCGGAACTGGGAAAGAACTTGTGGCGCGCGCCATTCACCGGCGGTCGCGGCGATCTTCCTACCCATTTGTGAGTGTGAATTGCGCAGTGGTCCCCCGTGACCTCATCGCGTCAGAACTATTTGGTCATGAGAAGGGTGCCTTCACGGGGGCAACGCAGCGTCGTTTAGGACGCTTTGAACTGGCAGAGAAAGGCACGATCTTCCTCGACGAAGTCGGAGAGCTCCCCGCAGAAACTCAGATTGCTCTTTTGCGGGTGCTTCAGGAACGCGAATTTGAGCGCATCGGAGGAACCGAATCCATTCGGGCCGATGTGCGCGTGATCGCCGCCACCAATCGCGACTTGGAGTCCGCGATCGAATCGGGTAAGTTCCGCAGCGACTTGTTTTACCGGCTGAACGTTTTCCCCGTTGAGCTGCCGTCGCTGCGGAAACGAAGCGAGGACATTCCCTTGCTAGTCACGTATTTCCTGAATCGGTATGCACGGAAAGCAGGCAGGCATTTTACCGCCGTCGACAGGAAGAGTCTCGATCTGTTGCAATCGTACGCTTGGCCCGGTAATATTCGGGAATTACAGAACGTGATCGAGCGATCGGTTATTGTCAGTGAGTCACAGACATTTTCAGTGGATGAGAGTTGGCTTTCCCGCGGGCCTGCGCCCAGTGATGGGGATGCCCAGCCGAGCCTCTTTAACCGGGCCCCTACTCAGGAGAAGGCTGCCATTGAGGCTGCCTTGCGGGAATGCGGCGGACGCGTGTACGGGCCCTCCGGCGCCGCTGCCAAACTGGGCATTCCGCGGACCACGCTGGAGTCGAAGATCCAGTCACTGAAGATCAACAAGAATCGCTTCAAGGGGCTAGTCTCCTGTCCCAGAAGAACGTAACGTAAGTGGCGGTGGGTTCGTCTAAG